>MEEF01000067.1 GCA_001724355.1 Mesorhizobium sp. SCN 65-20
GCTTATCCTGTCGCTGCATCGCGAGCTGGATGGTTTCCGCGAGGACGCCGCCTCCAATTCGGGCACGAAGATTGGCACGACCCGTCGCGGCATCGGCCCTGCCTATGAGGACAAGGTGGGTCGCCGTGCGGTGCGGGTGATGGACCTGGCTGATTTGGACACGCTTCCCCAAAAGGTTGACCGGCTGCTGACGCACCACAACGCGATCCGTCGCGGCCTCGGCCACCCCGAGGTGACGCACGAGGCCATCATGACCGAGCTGACCTCGGTCGCCGACAAGATCCTTCCCTACATGGACCGTGTCTGGAAGGTGCTCGACGACAAGCGCCGCGCCGGCGAGCGCATCCTGTTCGAGGGCGCGCAGGGCACGCTGCTCGACATCGACCACGGCACCTATCCCTTCGTCACCTCCTCGAACACCGTCGCCGGCCAGGCGGCTGCCGGTTCGGGCATGGGACCGGGATCGATCCATTACGTGCTCGGCATCACCAAGGCCTACACGACCCGCGTCGGCGAGGGCCCCTTCCCGACCGAGCAGCAGAACGAGATCGGTGAGTTCCTCGGTACGCGCGGCCATGAGTTCGGCGTGGTGACAGGGCGCAAGCGCCGCTGCGGCTGGTTCGACGCCGTGCTGGTGCGCCAAGCAGTAGCGGTCAACGGCATCAAGGGCATCGCGCTCACCAAGCTCGACGTTCTCGACGGCCTCGACGAGATCAAGGTCTGCACCGGCTACAAGCTCGACGGCGAGGTGATCGACTACCTGCCGGCCAGCCAGGGCGCGCAGGCTCGCGTGGAGCCTATCTACGAGACGCTCGAAGGCTGGAAGGGAACGACTGCCGGCGCACGCAGCTGGAACGACCTGCCGGCCCAGGCGGTCAAGTATGTTCGCCACATCGAGGAGTTGATCGGAGCACCGGTCGCGCTGCTTTCCACCAGCCCGGAGCGGGAGGACACGATACTTGTGACCGACCCGTTTGAAGACTAGTTTTTGACACCTTTCCGACGGGCCGCGGCGTGAGCGGAGCGCGGCCCCTAGAGACGAAGATATAGGTCAACGAGAGAATGGCAGACTTCGTAGCGGTTCTGAAGAAGACGCTGGACGGCATGGGTGACACCACGCCGGCAATGCGCGCACGGGTGTACGACAAGGCCCGCAGTACCATCGCGGCCAAGCTTGCGGCGCTCGACCCGCAGCCGCCGGCGGCGATCGCCGAGCGCCAGACAAAGGTGCTCGAGGACGCCATCGCGACCGTCGAGGCCGAGTTCGCGGCGGTGCCGTCGTCGGACGATCCGCTTGCGGAGCTCGAGAACGTCTTCTCGTCCATCGACCGCAACAAGAACCAGCCGGTCCACACGCGGGCGCCCGAGGCCCCGCGGCCGGTTACCCCTGTTGCGCCTCCGCCCCCTCCCGCCGCGCGCGAGGTCGAGCCGGCGCCGGCCACGCAGCCGGAGCGCTACGAGCCGCTGCCCGAATTCGGCGCAAACCGCGACGACGAATACGCCGCCGGACCTGAGTCCGAGGCCGAGCACGAAGACCAGTTCGACGACACCCCGTCGAACAACACGGACCCCTTCCAGAGGACGCGTCAGAAACCGCGCCGGCGCCTTGGCCGAATGATTGCAGCGCTACTCGCTCTCGCGGTCGTCGGGGCCGGTGGCTACGCTCTCTGGGCCAACCGCGACGCGCTTACCAGCGCCGGGACCACCGAGACACCTGACGTCACCACCCCTCCCGAGAAGGAGGCAGTGACGCCGGCACCCGCCACAGGCGGGCAGAACGGCGAGCCGGCCACCGATACGCCACCAACCAAGTTCACCCAGCGGATGACGCCGGAAGGCAAGGAAACCGATCCGGGCCCGGCAGCCGGCAACAGCGGCATCGGCGAAGGTACGTCGGTCGCCACGCTGACCCAGGCGCCACCGGCCGCGCCCGCGACACCAGCGCCGTCCACCCCGGCGGCCCCCGTGCAACCCGACAGCCCGGCGGCCAACCCGGCTCCGGCGGCGTCGGAGAACGCCCAGGTGGCCGTCGGACAGAAGGCGATCTTCTACGAGGAGCGCACCAACGTCGCGCAAGGATCGGCCGAACAGGGCAGCGTCGTCTGGTCGGTCGTGCAGGAGTCGCCCGGTGGCGACCTGCCGCCCGAGCCAGCGATCCGCGCCGAGGCGACCATTCCCGGCAAGGACATCCAGCTGCGCATGACGATCCGCCGCAACGCGGACAAGACGCTGCCGGCCAGCCACATCCTCGAGATGATCTTCCTGACGCCCGACGGCTTCGAGGGCGGCGGCATCGAGAACATCCTGCGCGTTGCGATGAAGAGTTCGGAGCAGGACGCGGGTAACTCGCTGATCGGCATCCCAGCAAAGATCGCCGACGGCTTCTTCCTCGTCGCGCTCAACGACACCAAGCCCGAGATCGACACCAATCTGGGCCTGTTGCGGCGCCAGAGCTGGATCGACGTGCCGGTCGTCTACAAGTCCGGACGACGCGCCCTGTTCACCCTAGAAAAAGGCATCCCGGGTGACAAGGTCTTCGAGGAAGCGATGAAGGCCTGGCAGGCCAAGGCGGCGGGCTGAGCCACCTTCGCTGCACAGTTGTTACCTGGCGCGGGACTGTCCCGCGTCAGAAGCCCTGGAACAGCATGTCCAGAGCAGCAGTGATCTGATCGTGGTGGCCAGCGAAGTTTGCCTGGGGTTCACCCAGGCGTGCGCTTGGCACGGTCGCTATCAGGTGCGTGAACATCGCGTACTGACGGCCCGATAGATCAAACACAGGGTTTAGTCTCGGCACCAATTTCATGGTGGGTATTGCCGGAACGAGTGGCACGACGACCCGCGTGTTCAGACCGTCCAGAAGATCCGTCTGAACGTCGAGGAGATATCCCGCGGAAGACGGACTGACGAAAACGTCGAACCTGGCCATCAGAACTGCCGGAACTCTTCAAGCGGCAGCCCGTGTTCCTCGACATATCTGTTGAGGCCTTCAATCGCCTCGCGGTTCTCGATCTTCCAAAGCCGCGACTTTTCCTCGGAAACCGCTTTCCGCAGCGCCTCTTCGGCCAGTTGGGACAAATTCAGGCCGAGCGCCTTGGCCTCTTCGACCAGTGCGGAGTCGATGGTCACATTGGTCGGCTTGCGGACGGGCTTGGGAGCTTTCTGCAGCATCGTTGCACCTCGATCTATGCGCATAACATATGCGCATAGAGAGTGCGCCGCAATCGGCTCTAGCCTTCGAGCTCCTCGCGCAGCATCTCGAGCTCAAGCCATTCCTCCTCGAGCGCCGCCAGCGTCGCCCGCTCCTTGTCGAGCGCCGCAATGGTCTTCTGGAAGCCATGCGGATCTCGTTCGTAGAAGGCCGGATCGGCGATCTGGTTCTCCAGCCGCGAGATCGACGCCGTCACCGCCTCGATCTTCTTGGGTAGGTTCTCAAGCGCGAATTTTTGCTTGAACGAGAGCTTCTTGGCCGGTCCTTTCGGAGCCTCGGGCGTCGTCGAACGCGCGGCCGGGGCCTCGCCGTTCGCCTTGCGTGACTTACGGTCGTCGAGCCTGGTGCCGCCGCGCTGGGCCAGCATGTCCGAATAGCCGCCGGCATATTCGACCCATTTGCCGTCTCCGTCCGGAGCGATGATGCTGGTGACGGTGCGGTCGAGGAAGTCGCGGTCGTGGCTGACGAGGATGACCGTGCCGGCAAAGCCTGCGACGAGCTCCTGCAGCAGTTCCAGCGTCTCCATGTCGAGATCGTTGGTCGGCTCGTCGAGCACCAGGAGATTGGCGGGGCGCGCCAGCACGCGCGCCAGGATCAGGCGGGCGCGCTCGCCGCCGGAGAGTTCACGCACGGGCGTGCGCGCCTGCTCGGGCTTGAACAGGAAGTCCTTCATGTAGGAGACGACGTGGCGCTGCTCGCCGTTGATGACGAGGTTCTCGCCGCGTCCGTCGGTCAGGTAGCTTGACAGCGTCTCGTTGGGGTCGACCGCCTCGCGCTTCTGGTCGAGGGTTGCGATCTCCAGATTGACGCCGAGCCGGACGCTGCCGGCATCGGGCTCCAGTTCGCCGGTCAGCATCTTGAGCAGCGTCGTCTTGCCGGCGCCGTTGGGCCCGACGAGGCCGACGCGGTCGCCGCGCTGGATGCGCGTCGAGAAACCCTTGACCACGGTAAGGTCGCCAAAGCTCTTGTCGATGTTCTTGGCCTCGATGACGAGCTTGCCGGATTCGGCCGCATCGCTCGCGACCATCGTCGCCACGCCCTCCGCGCCGCGATGGCTGCGAAAGCGCTGGCGCATCGACTGCAGTTCGCCGAGACGGCGCATGTTGCGCTTGCGACGCGCCGTCACGCCGTAGCGCAGCCAGTGTTCCTCGCGCACGATCTGGCGGCCGAGCTTGTGCTGCTCACGCTCCTCTTCTTCGAGGATCTGGTCGCGCCATTCCTCGAAATGGCCGAAGCCACGGTCGAGTCGGCGCGTCTGGCCACGGTCGAGCCACACCGTGTTGCGGCTGACGCGTTCGAGGAAACGGCGGTCGTGCGAAATCAGGATCAGCGCCGACGAGGTGCGGATCAGTTCCTCTTCCAGCCACTCGATGACCGAGAGGTCGAGATGGTTGGTCGGCTCGTCGAGCAGAAGGATGTCCGGCTCGGGCGCCATGACCCGGGCGAGTGCCGCGCGGCGCGCCTCGCCGCCCGAAAGGTCCTCCGGACGCTCCTCCCCGGTAAGCCCGAGATGGTCGAGCAGATAGGTCGCGCGGTGGGGATCGTCGGCAGGCCCGAGACCTGCCTCGACATAGGCGCGCACGCTGGCGAAGCCATCCATGTCGGGCGCCTGTGGCAGGTAGCGGATCGTCGCCGAAGGCTGGCGGAACACCTCGCCGTCGGTCGGCTCGACCATGCCGGCGGCGATCTTGAGCAGCGTCGACTTGCCGGAGCCGTTGCGGCCGACGAGCGCGATCTTGTCGCCGGCCGAGGCCGCGAGCGCCGCGCCGTCGAGCAGCGGCACGCCGCCGAAGGTCAGGCGAATGCCGTCGAGGTTGAGAAGCGGTGGCGCCATTGTCAGAATTCCGAGGCGGGATGGGGATGGGCGAGGAGCAACGCGCGGCCGCGGCCGAGCGAGATGCGCAGCGCCCCGCGAACTTCGTTGGACAGGGTAAGCGACGAGCCGAACGGCACCTCGACGCTGCTGAGCGGCCACTTGGCACCGAGCTCGGTAAGCCCGGACAGCTCCGAGAAGGCAAGCACCGAGAACAGCGTGCCGTCGGCATAGTCGAAGCTTGCCGCCCCGGGCAGGAGCGGCACGCCCTCCTGTCGCCCACTGGTCAACAGCACATCCGTGCCGGCTTCGGCCAGGCGAAGAGCCAGGGCAAGATGGAGAAAGGCATGGTCGGCGCGCGGGCCGCCGAAGGCGCCGGCGAGGACAAGCGAGGTGGCACCGCGTTCGAGCGCCGCCGCAATCGCCAGTTCGCCGTCGGTCTTGTCCTTGTCGGTCGGAAAGACCTCGCGCGGCACCGAGGCGAAGCGGGGATCGACCTCCGCCGGCATGGAGTCGAAATCGCCGATCCAGAGTTCGGGCGAGAGCCCGAGGAGGCTCGCGTGGCGAATACCGGAATCCGCCGCGATGACGCGGCTGTCCGCGACCTGGCGGTCGAGGCGCGGCGTACGGAAGACGTCGCCGCCGAGAAGAATGGTGAACCGGCTCATGCCGAGGGCATTACCAGCCCCGCAATCGAAACGGAAGGCCGGGAACGCGCGCTAAAACTTGCCCTTGCGCCGCCTGTTCGCCGGCTCTATTTCTGAAGCCGCTCTAACGGGGTGCCTGTCATGCGTTCGCGCACAGGCTGAGAGGCAGGGAGAAATCCGGCCAACCCGCTGAACCTGATCCGGTTTGTACCGGCGGAGGGATTAGATGCTTCGGACGCCCGGCGCTTCAAACTCCCTTTCAACACCAGTGAAGGAGGCGCCCATGCGCTCGCTAGTCTACGTGTTCACCTCAGCCCTGGCGCTGGCCGCCGCCCATCCCGCGATGGCCGAGGGCAAGCTCACCGTCTACACCTACGAGAGCTTCACCTCGGAATGGGGCCCCGGTCCGCAGGTCGAGAAGGCCTTCGAGGCGGAGTGCGGCTGCGATCTCGAATTCGTCTCCGTGGCCGACGGCGTGGCGCTGCTCAGCCGCGTCAAGCTCGAAGGGGCCTCGACCAAGGCCGACATCGTGCTCGGCCTCGACACCAACCTGACCGCCGAAGCCAAGGCGACCGGCCTGTTCGCTCCGCACGGCGCGGCCAGCAACGACGTCAAGGTGCCGGGTGACTGGAAGGACGACATCTTCGTTCCCTACGACTACGGCTACTTCGCCGTGGTCTACGACACCGAGAAGCTCAAGAACCCGCCCAAGAGCTTGAAGGAGTTGGTCGAGGGCAATCCCGAGGAGAAGATCGCTATCCAGGATCCGCGCACCTCGACGCCGGGCCTCGGCCTGCTGCTCTGGGTCAAGTCGGTCTATGGTGACAAGGCGCCCGAGGCATGGGCCAAGCTCAAGGGTCGTGTGCTGACGGTGACGCCAGGCTGGAGCGAGGCCTATGGCCTGTTCACCAAGGGCGAGGCGCCGATGGTGCTGTCCTACACCACCTCGCCGGCCTACCACATGGTCGCGGAGAACACCGAGCGCTACCAGGCCGCGCCCTTCGAGGAAGGCCACTACGTGCAGATCGAAGTTGCCGGCATCACCACGACCGGCGCCAAGAACCCGCTCGCCGAAAAATTCATGGCCTTCATGACCGGTCCGGGCTTCCAGGACGTCGTGCCCGAGACGAACTGGATGCTGCCCGCTGGCAAAACCGACAAGCCGCTCAATCCCGCCTTCGACAAACTGGTGAAGCCCGCCAAGACGCTGTTGTTCAGCGCCGACGAAGTGGCGGCAAACCGCAAGGCCTGGGTCGACGAGTGGCTCGGCGTGATGAGTAAGTAAGCTTCTGACAACCTGTCATGGCTCCGCTTGAACACCCCCCTCTGGCCTGCCGGCCATCTCCCCCTCAAGGGGGGAGATTGGCTGCGGCACGGCCTTCGCCAATCCCAAGGGTTGGCGAACGTGGACGGGCGTTGAAGCTACTGATCTCCCCCCTTGAGGGGGAGATGGCCGGCAGGCCAGAGGGGGGCGTTGCAAAGCGCAACCTCAATCGGCTTCACGACCAGTCATGCAGCTAAGCCGCCGCGACCCCCGCATCGCAGCCGGCATCCTTGCGCTGGCGGCCATCGGCATTCTGATCGGCGGCGCCTTCTTGGGCCTCGGCGTGGAGGCCTGGCGCAATCCCGAGGGCGCGTATGCCGCCTTCGATTCCTACCTTTTCCGCGTCGCCCGCTTCACGCTGTGGCAGGCGCTGCTGTCGACGCTCCTGTCCGTAGCACCGGCGATCCTGGTGGCGCGGGCGCTTTCCCGTCATCCCGAATTTCCCGGGCGACAGTTGATCCTGAGGCTGTTTGCGGTGCCACTGGCGCTGCCCGCGATCGTCGCCGCCCTCGGCATTTTGTCCCTATACGGCCGTGCCGGCTATTTTGCGGGGGCGCTCGGCGGCTTGAGCGGCGGATCGTGGCCGGGCATCTATGGCCTGTCGGGCATCCTTGTCGCTCACGTCTTCTTCAACCTGCCGCTGGCGACGCGGCTGCTGCTCGAGGCCCTGCAGACCGTGCCTGGCGACCAATGGCGCCTGGCGAGCCAGCTCGGCATGGGGGCGCGCGCCAGCTTCCGCCTGATCGAGTGGCCGGCTATGCGCGCCGCCCTGCCCGGCATCGCGGGCCTGGTGTTCATGCTCTGCGTGACCTCCTTCACCATCGTCCTGACGCTCGGCGGAGGCCCCGCAGCGACCACGCTCGAGGTCGCGATCTACCAGGCGCTGCGCTTCGACTTCGACCCCGCGCGGGCAGTTTCGCTCACGCTGCTGCAGATCGCGCTGACGGCGGTGGTCGTGCTGGCATTGATGCGCCTTGGGGCCAATACCGCCGGTGAGGCCAATCTTTCGGTGACGCGCCGCAGCTTCATCTCGGCACGGCCGGTCGAGAAGAGCTTCAACGCGGCGATTATCCTGATTGCACTCGCCTTCGTCGGCGGTCCCATGATCGCGACCGTCGCCTCCGGGCTTGAGGCCGATCTCGCCCGGCTGGCAGGCGAGGCGTCAGTGCGGCGCGCGACGTTCACCAGCATCGTGCTCGCGTCCCTCTCGGCCACATTGGCGTGCGCGCTCTCGCTTTCGCTGGTGATGGCAAGGCGCGCCCTCGCCGTCAGCCGGGGTGCCGGCGAGGCGTCTCTGCTCGAAAGGTTCACCGACACCGGCGCGGGTTTCGTGCTCGTGGTGCCGCCGGTCGTGGTCGGAGCGGGATGGTTCGTGCTGGTGCGGCAGAGCATCGACGTCTTCGCGCTTGCGCCGTTCATGGTGATTGCGGTCAATGCCGTCATGGCGATGCCGTTCGCCGTGCGCGCGATCCGTCCGGCCCATGATGCGGCCGCGGAACGGCACGAACGTATCTGCGCCCAACTCGGGATAGGCGGCTGGAACAGGCTGCGGCTGATCGACTGGCCAGTGCTCAGGCGACCGCTTGCGACGGCCTTCGCCTTCGCCATGGCGCTCTCGCTCGGCGACCTGGGAGTGATCGCCCTCTTCGGCAGCGATGCGGTGCAGACGCTGCCCTATCTGCTGCTGTCGCGTATGGGCAGCTACCGCACCGCCGACGCGGCCGGACTTGCTCTGCTGCTCGGGCTACTGTGCCTTGCGTTGACGATGATCGCCGACCGGCTCGGCAAGGAAAGACCCAGATGACGACGACAGGCGAAGCCGTGCGGCTCGATCGGGTGGTGTTCAGCTACGCCGACACCATGGTGCGGTTCGACGTGACCTTCGATGAAGGCAAGGTGACCGCGATCATGGGTCCGAGCGGCGCTGGAAAGTCCACTTTGCTCAACCTCGTCGCCGGTTTCGAGCAACCACGCGAGGGCCGTATCCTGGTCGGCGGCAAGGACGTCACTGGAAGCGACCCCTCTTCCCGTCCGGTGTCCATGGTGTTCCAGGAAAACAACCTGTTCGGCCACCTGGACGTGGCCAAGAATGTCGGGCTCGGACGCTCGCCGGCGCTCCGGCTGACGGCAGCGGACCGCAGCGACGTGGACGACGCGCTGGCCCGCGTCGGCCTCGGCGGCATGGCGAATCGCCTCCCGCGCGAACTTTCGGGAGGGGAACGCCAACGGGTTGCGCTGGCCCGCGTGCTCGTTCGCGACCGGCCGGTCCTCCTGTTGGATGAACCGTTCGCCTCGCTTGGACCAGCGCTGCGCGACGACATGCTCGAACTGCTGATGAGCGTCCAGGCTGAGCGTGGAATGACCGTGTTGTTTGTGACACACCAGCCAGAAGATGCGCGAAAAGTCGCAGAAAACATGGTTTTCGTCGAAGCAGGCACAATTTCGGCGAACGGCAAGACTACTGATTTCTTTGGTGATTCTGGACCGGAGGCGTTTCGACGCTATATCGGTTCGGAACGAGGCTGACTTGATCACGCTAAATTGCCCGGAAGCGGACATAATTTACGGTCAAATCGCCACAGTGACGAAGCGCGCCTTATTGTCTCGGTATGGGGAGTGTGGCTAGGTCCACACAATGCCGTCGGGTATTGCTTCGCCGTGCCCAGACCACCGAAAGGAAGCTGCCCTGCCTATCCGCCGCCATGGCCTCGTCGAGAAGACCAAGTCACGCAGCCCGCGAGTGGCCCTCGCCGTTGCGCTGACGGCGCTCGTCTCCGGGTGCCAGATGCTCAACACGGCCGACATCCGCGAGTCCGGCTTCCAGCCTTCGAACAACCCCGTCACGGTGGACAACGTCTCGCGCAACGACAAGTTCGCGGAGATCGCCAAGGCCCAGCACCCGCGCATCCTCGCCACCTATGGCGGCGAATACTCCGATCCGAAGCTGGAGCGCATGGTCGCAAAGGTCGTCGGCAGCCTGACCACGGTTTCGGAGAACCCGAACCAGACCTATCGCATCACCATCCTGAACTCGCCAAACGTCAACGCCTTCGCGCTGCCGGGCGGCTATCTCTACGTGACCCGAGGCCTGTTGGCGCTCGCAAACGACTCGGCGGAACTGGCCGCGGTGATCTCGCACGAGATGGGCCACGTGACCGCCAACCACGGCGTCCAGCGCCAACAGAAGGAAGCTGAGGAAGTGCTGGCGACCAAGGTCGTCACCGACGTGCTGGGCGAGAGCCCGACCGCCAAGGCGGCGCTGATCCGTGGCAAGCTGCGGCTGGCGCAGTTCTCGCGCAACCAGGAGCTCGAGGCCGACGTCATCGGCATCAAGATGAGCGGACAGGCGGGCTACGACCCGTTCGCCGCCGGCCGCTTCCTACAGTCGATGGCCGCCTACAGCGACTTCCGTTCGGTCAGCGGCGCCACTGACGCCAGCCTGGACTTCCTCGCGAGCCATCCGAACGCGCCGCAGCGCATCGACCTGGCGCAGCGCCACGCCCGCCAGTTCGGCGCCCCCGGCATCGGGCGGCGCGACCGCGATTCCTTCCTGGCCGGAATCGATGGGCTGCTCTACGGCGACACGCCCGACGAGGGCTATGTTCGCGGCACCAACTTCCTGCACCCCAAGCTCGGCATCTCGTTCTCGGTGCCGCAGGGCTTCATCATCGACAACACGGCCGCTGCCGTCACCGCGACCGGGCCGGGCAACATCGCCATCCGCTTCGACGGCGTCAGCATCAACAACAACATGTCGCTGACCGACTACATTCGCAGCGGCTGGGTGGCCGGCCTCGACCCTTCGACCGTGCAGGCACAGAACATCAACGGCAACGAGGCGGCGTTCGCGCGGGCCAGCGCGGAAGGCTGGCAGTTCGACATCGCCGTGATCCGTGCCGGTGGACAGGTCTATCGCCTGCTCACTGCAGCCCCCACGGCCAGCGCGGAGCTGGACAAGGTGGCCCGCGCGGTAAGCTCGAGTTTCCATGTGATGACGCCCGCCGAGAAAGCCGCGCTGAAGCCGCTGCGCATCCGCGTCGTGACCGTGCAGCCCGGTCAGACCATGGGCTCGCTTGCGGCTAGCATGGTCGGCGTCGACCGCAAGCTCGACTTGTTCCGCGTGCTCAACGCGCTCGGGCCCGGCGCGACGGTGTCGGCCGGCGACAAGGTCAAGATCGTTACGGACAGATAGCGCTCAGGCGCCGACGAAGTTCTGCTTGACCAGAGCGGATTTGAGCTTTTCCAGGGCGCGTGTCTCGATCTGCCGGACGCGCTCCTTGGAGATGCCTAGGGTGGTGCCAAGTTCTTCGAGCGTCGCCCCCTCCTCGCTCAACCGCCGCTCCTCGATGATCTGGAGTTCGCGCGCGTTGAGCACGCTCAGCGCGTCCCGCAGCCAGCCGGAGCGCCGTTCTATGTCGATGGCCTCGCCGACAAGTTCGTCCGGCAGCGGCTCGTCCGAGACCAGCAGGTCCATGCGCTCGCCGGCATCGACGTCGTCGTTGAGCGGAGCGTTGAGCGAGGCGTCGGGCACGGACAGGCGCATATCCATCAACGCGACGTCGGCCACCGAAACACCGAGCGCGACTGATATTTCCTGATAGGCAGAAATGCCGCCGAGCGGCCCTCCGCCCTGGGCCAGGCGGGCGCGCATCCGGCGCAGATTGAAGAACAGCGACTTCTGGGCCGAACTGGTGCCGCTTCTGACGATGGACCAGTTGCGCAGGATGTAGTCCTGCATCGAGGCCCGTATCCACCACGTGGCGTAGGTGGAGAAGCGCACGTCGCGCGCCGGCTCGAAGCGGGCCGCGGCCTCGAGCAGCCCTACATGCCCTTCCTGGATGAGATCGCTGAGCGGCAGGCCGTAGCGCCTGAACTTCACCGCCATCGCAATCACCAGTCGCATATGCGCGGTGGTAATGCGGTTGAGCGCGTCCTGGTCGTGCTGTTCCTTCCAGCGGATCGCGAGGTCGCGCTCCTCGCCCCGTTCCAGGTACGGTGCGCGAGATGCCGCCTTGAGCATCATCTGTTCGCCGGCGAGGCCTATCCGATCCATTCCCATGCTCTGCGCCCTCAAGTCGGATGCGTTGACAGACAGACGCGCGGGCCGAGACGTCCCACAGGGCAATAAACGCAGCATACGTTGCAATGTTCCGCAGGACGCGACCCCGAGCGAGTGGCGCGGATTAGGATTCCAAGAATCGTCGATAATTGAAATTTCATTCCTTATATCGACTGACGGCTTCTGACAGATTGCGCCCATCACAACGCACCCTCGGGCTTCCTCTCCGGGGGCAATGAAAATCGGGATCGCATAAGATGAAGTCGCTGAAATCGCTGGCCCTTGCAGCTACCCTCCAGCTTGCGGCCGTGGTCGCCGGCCACGCTGGCGAGAACCTCGACCAGATCAAGGCCGCAGGCGTGTTCAAGATCGGCACCGAGGGCACCTACGCACCTTTTACCTATCACGACGCGTCCGGCGCGCTGGTCGGCTTCGACGTCGAGATCGGCAAGGAGATCGCCAAGCGCCTCGGTGTGAAGGTCGAATTCCTCGAGGGCAAGTGGGACGGCCTGATCGCCGGCCTCGACGCGAACCGCTACGACGCCGTCATCAACCAGGTCGGCATCACCGAGGCGCGCAAGGCCAAGTATGATTTCTCGGAGCCCTATATCGCATCCAAGGCCGTTCTGATCGTCAGCGGCAAGAACGAGGACATCAAGGGCTTCGCCGACCTCAAGGGCAAGAAGTCGGCGCAGTCGCTGACCAGCAATTTCGGCAAGATCGCCGAATCGAACGGCGCCGAGCTCGTCGGCACGGACGGCTTCGACCAGTCGATCCAGCTCGTGCTGAACGGCCGCGCCGACGCCACCATCAACGACAGCCTCTCGTTCTACGACTTCAAGAAGCACAAGCCCGACGCCGACGTGAAGATCGTGGCCGAGGAGGCAAAGGCGGACTTCTCCGGCGTGATCGTGCGCAAGGGCGATCCGGAACTGGTGGCCGAGATCAACAAGGCGCTGGCCGAGATCAAGGCCGACGGCACCTACAAGAAGATCTCCGAGACCTATTTCGGCACGGACGTTTCCCAGTAATCCATAGGGGCGGGCCGCCGACCGACGGGGGCCCGCACCGATCCCCATTTTCCGCATGAACTTGCCCGGAAAATCTGCGATTTTCCGGGCTCGTCGTTATGGAAAGAGCATTCACCTTGCCTCATTGGCTTCAATTGATGTTGGACTCGCTTGGCCCGCTGCTGTGGGCCGCGCTTGTCTTCACCGCGCCGCTCACGCTGCTGTCCTTCGCATTCGGCCTGACCGTTGGCCTCGGAGCGGCGCTCATCCGCCTGTTCGGCCCCGCGCCACTGGTGGCAATCGTGCGCTTCTATGTCTGGATCATCCGCGGCACGCCGCTGCTGGTGCAACTGTTCCTGATCTTCTATGGCCTGCCGAGCGTGGGCATCGTGCTCGACGCCTTTCCGGCCGCCCTGATCGGCTTCACGCTCAACGTCGGCGCCTATTCCTCCGAGATCATCCGCGCCGTCATCACGTCGGTTCCGAAGGGACAGTGGGAGGCGGCCTATTCGATCGGCATGACCTGGTCGCAGGCCATGCGCCGTACCATCCTGCCGCAGGCCGCGCGCGTGGCGGTGCCGCCGCTCTCCAACACCTTCATTTCGCTGGTCAAGGACACCTCGCTCGCCGCAGCGATCACGGTGCCCGAGATGTTCCAGGCGGCACAGCGCATCGTCGCCACCACCTACGAGCCGCTGATCCTCTATGTCGAGGCGGCAATCCTGTATCTCGCCATGAGTTCGGTGCTTTCGGCCCTGCAGGTCAGGCTGGAGAAGCGGCTCAACCGCTACGGCGGCTTCCTGGAGGCGCGCTCATGATCGGCCTTTCCAACATCGTCAAGCGCTTCGGCGACAACACGGTTCTCAAGGACGTGTCGGCCGACATACGCGAAGGCAGCGTGACCGCACTCGTCGGCCCGTCAGGCGGCGGCAAGAGCACGCTGCTGCGCTGTATCAACCTGCTCGAGATCCCGACCTCGGGAACGGTGCGCGTCGGCGACGACGCGCTCGAGTTCCGCCCAGGCGCGAAGGTTGCCACCAAGGCGATCCAGAAGCTGCGGCGGCAGACCGGCATGGTGTTCCAGAACTTCCAGCTCTTCCCGCACCGGACCGCCATCGAGAACGTCATGGAAGGCCTGGTGACGGTGCTGAAGTGGCCGGAGGCCAAGGCGCGCGAGCGTGCGGCAGCCCTGCTCGAGAAGGTCGGCATGTCGCACAAGGCCGATGCCTGGCCGGCAACCCTGTCCGGCGGCCAGCAGCAGCGCGTTGCAATCGCCCGTGCGCTTGCCCCCTCGCCCAAGGTGCTGCTCTGCGACGAACCCACCTCGGCGCTCGATCCGGAACTGGCGCAGGAGGTGGTCGACGTGCTGGGCAAGCTGGCCAGCGAAGGCACCACCATGGTGATGGCCACCCACGACCTGCGCCTTGCATCCAAGATCGCCCAGAAGGTGGTGTTCCTGGAGGCCGGTTCGATCGTCGAGGAAGGGCCGGCGGAGGACGTGTTTGGCAATCCCAGGCATGAGCGCACCAGGCGCTTCATCGCCTCCATCACCCACCAGCATAGCCACGGCGGCGGCGAGGGTTAGCTCCCAGCGCGAAACGCGTCAGAAGGAGATGTCGGCAGCCGGGCGGACTTCGACAACGGCATCGCCGGCGTCGAAGCCGTCGAGCGTATCGTTGTGATGAGCGATGATGTCGGCGTGGCTGAGGATGGCCGTGTCGGCCGTCATATGGCCATCGGCGACCAGCGTGACATCATAGCCGAGCGACACAGCGCGCCGCACTGTCGTGTCGACGCAGTACTGGGTCATGCAGCCACCGACGACCAGGTGGGAGACGCCCAGTTGCGCGAGACAGGTGCCCAGATCGGTCTCGTGGAACGAGTCCGAACTCTTCTTGCGAACAAGGAAGTCGCCCTCCCGAGGCGCCAGTTCAGGGCGGACTTCCCAGCCTTCGGTCCCGGTCGCCAGCCGGTGGCCGTCGGGCCCGTCGTGTTGGACGACCACCACCGGGATGCCCGCCGAACGCGCCTTGTCCTGGAGGGTGCGAAGCCTGCCTACGGTTTCATCGAGCGCGGCATCCAATACCGGCTGCCGTTCCGGCGTCCCCTTGCCTTCGAGGATCGCCTTCTGAACATCGATGATAAGAAGCGCCTTGCCCATCTTCTGCTAGTCCCGATGCGGTCACCATTCAGCCTAAACGTCGGATACAGCAGAAGGGGCCGCCGCGGTAGCAGCGGCCAAAAACAAAACCGCCCGCAGCATGGCTGCGGGCGGTTCCGATAAGCTGTTTGCGCTAGCCGGAACCAGCGTCGATCAGGCTGCTTCTTCCTGCTCGTCGACTTCTTCGTTGTCGGCCTTGGTGCCGCGCTTCGGACCCTTGTTGAGGTTGGTCTCGATCAGACGGACAGCCTCGGTTTCCGACATGCGGTTGACGGCCGCGATCTCGCGGGCCATGCGGTCGAGCGCGGCTTCATAAAGCTGGCGCTCCGAGTAGGACTGCTCCGGCTGGTTGTCGGCACGGTAGAGGTCGCGCACGACTTCGGAGATCGAGATCAGATCGCCGGAATTGATCTTCGCATCGTATTCCTGGGCGCGGCGCGACCACATGGTGCGCTTGACGCGGGCGCGGCCCTGAACGACCTTCAGCGCGCGGTCGACATAGTCGGTCTCGGACAGCTTGCGCATGCCGATGGAGGTCGCCTTGGCGACCGGCACCTTCAGGCGCATCTTGTCCTTCTGGAAATCGATCACGAAAAGTTCAAGCTTGTGTCCCGCCACTTCCTGCTCGTCGATGGAGACGATCTGGCCGACGCCATGCGCCGGGTAGACAATGAACTCGCCGGTCTTGAAACCGTGACGTGCTGCGGATTTCTTCTGCGGGATGGTAGTCGCCATACGCCCTGAACTCCTTCTTGTAAGACCGGCCCGCCGAGGCCGGCTGAACGAGGATGGTCGCTACACGCGACCTTCTGCCGCACGCAAAATCGACCCCCAATCGGAGAGCTTGGATCGGCAATACGCAAATGCGCTTGCAGGCCCAAATTTCTCTGGTCCGGATTGAGGTTGTCACCTTTCAGTGATTTAGGCTTCGCGCCATAGATCGACGTTGTGTCACCGGCATGTTGATCGACCAATAACACAAAAAGTCGGAAGAATCAAGATTTTGCTGCATGCGCGAAGGTTCGGCGCCGTCAAGACGCAAGACCTGGTGACAATCGCAGAGACGTGGCCAGCCGGGGCGATACAGCCCTCAGTTGCCCTCGCCGGGCTCCGCTGAAAAGTACTTCTCGTACTTTCCTTCGACGCCGTCGAACTCCTTCGCCTCGGGCAGCTCCGGCTTCTTGACCGTCAGATTGGGCCACTTGCTGGCGTATTCGGTATTGATCTGGAGCCACTTGTCCAGGCCCGGCTCGGTGTCCGGCTTGATCGCGTCGGCCGGGCACTCGGGCTCGCACACGCCGCAATCGATGCACTCGTCGGGATGGATGACGAGCATGTTCTCGCCTTCGTAGAAACAGTCGACCGGACAGACCTCGACGCAGTCGGTGTACTTGCACTTGATGCAGTTGTCGGTGACGACGTAGGTCATTGGGCGGGCTCCGGGACTTCCCGTACTGGCAATCGTTTCGGGTCAGGTAGACCCTTTGGAGGGCTCATGCAAGGGCGGCCATTCCGCGCAGCGTGGCGCTCGGGGAATGGCTTTTCATTGATTGCGCGGATGACCTGCGACGACATGCGTCAATCGTCGCGCAGGCGATCGGTGGCGCGCCGTTCCTTCTTGGTCGGGCGGCCGCTGCCGGCATCGCGCAAGGGCGGCCGGGCGTCCGGCGGAGCCTGATCCTTGGGCGTCGGCTGCGGCGACAGATCCTCGTAGAGCTGGCGCGCTTCCTCCGCCGGCCCGCGCCGTTCGCCAGCCGACAGAACCTTGTAGACCAGGATGCGGCGATCGAGCGTGATCGTCAGCACGTCGCCCAGTTTGACGATGTCTGAAGCCTGGTCGAGCTTCTGCCCATTCAGCCTGACGCCGCCCGTCTGCACGAGCTTGGCGGCAAGCGAGCGCGACTTGACCGCGCGCGAGAAGAACAGCCACTTGTCGATGCGCTGTCTTCCCTCCCCGGCCAAGGAGCGCCTACTTCTTCAACTGATCGCGCAGCGCAGCAAGCTTGGCGAAGGGCGAGTCCGGGTCGATCCGGACGGGCCGCTCCTCGCGCGGCTTCTGCTGGAATGCGGGCTTGCCCTTGAAGCCGCCCTTTTCGGGCCGCTCCCCGCCGTGCCGTTCGCGATCGCCATGTGGCTTGCCGCCGGGCTTGCGGTCGAAGCGCGGGCGTTCGCGCCCCTCTCCGCCGCGGGCGACGCGTTCGCCATCGCCCTTGGGAGCCGCCGCCTGGCCGTTGCGCTGGTCGCGCTGGCCGCCACGCTGGCGGTTGTCCTGGCGGTTGTCCTGGCGGTGGCGCGGGCGCTGCTCAAAGCGGCCCTGGCGCCAGAGCAGGATCGGCTTGGGTTCTTCCGCTGCCTCTGCGTCTGCTGCTTCGGCTGGTGCTGTTGCAACGGCGTCCACGGCTTCCGCAGCCGGCGCGTCGGATGCCGCGGTCTCCACGGCCACCTCGTCGGTGGCAGCTTCGGCGCTCACGACCGGCTCGCCGGCAGTCTCTTCAGCCTGCTCGACAGTTGCCTCTTCCGTCGGCTCGACGGCGGCTTCCACGTGTTCCCCGGCATCGGATGCCCCTTCTGCCTCGATCTCGGCAAAGGCCTCGCCCGAAACGGCTGCTTCTTCGGCGGGCGCGGCTTCAGCTGCCTTGGCGGCTGCTGCCTCGCGGGCGGCGCCGTCGATCGACTCGATCTTTTCCTTGACCTCGGTGGCCGGCTTGGCTTCGGCGCGGTAGCCCAGGCCCTTGAGGATTTCTTCCATGTCGTCGCCGGTGGCGCCGAGGATCGACATCATCTGCGGCGTGACGATGAAGGCCGAGCCGTCATAGGCACCATCGGGACGCGGACCCACGCCCTGCTTCCAGGCGAGAGCCGGACGGATCAGGTCGGCCAGTCGCTCGAGGATGTCGACGCGCACGGCGCGGCGGCCGAGGTTGCGGAAGCCGGCCAGCTTGTAGAAGGCCTTGTCGAATGCCTGGTCGATGACGATGGACGTCCGGCCCGCGGCGAGCGCGTGGACGACGTCGCCAAAGCCCGGCTTGTCCTTGCCATCGTTCTTGAGCGCCCAAAGAAGAGTCACGAGGCCTGCCGGCGCCGGCTTGATCAGCGCAGGCACGAAGACGTGATAGGCGCCGAAGCGAACGCCGAGCCGGCGCAGCGCCGCGCGGCCCTCTTGGTCGAGCGACTTGACCTCGTCGGCGATGTCGCGGCGGTTGAGCAGGCCGAAGTTCTCGACCAGCCGGAAGGCGATACCACGGCCGATGCCCGAAAGCTGCTCGGCCGCCTTGAGGTCGACCAGCGGCTTGAGCAGCGACTCGATCTGGAAATTGACGAAACGCTCGGCGCGCGCGGCGACCTTGTCGCGGGCGGGGCCGGTCAGCTGCTCGTCGGCGAGCAGGACGACGCGCGGCTTGAGCGGGTCCTCGCCCTCGACCAACGTTCCGATCGGTGCGCCGATCCAGCGCAGCACACCATCCGATCCCAGCGCGATGTCGCCATTGGGCGACGCGGAGAAGCGCTCGGCGCGCGTCTCGAATTCCGTAGCCAGCGCCTTCTGGGCCGCCGTGCGCACTGCCTTGGCGTCTTCGCCGCCCGCACTCTGGTCGGCGGTGAAACGGAACCCTTGCAGTTCACCCACGTGGTGACCTTCGACGAGGACGGTTCCGGACGGGCTGATTTCGGCTTCAAGCATGGTGTTTTCTCTAAGGCGGCGCATGAGGACGGAAGTCCTGCGGTCTACAAAGCGTTTCGTCAACCG
>MEEF01000068.1 GCA_001724355.1 Mesorhizobium sp. SCN 65-20
ACTCTGGTCGGGCTACGCCCTCCCGACGTTCCCCGCTTGCAGCGCAAAGTGGACTACTTTTGCGCCGCCCAATGGCCGACTTTTACTCCGCCGTTGACAGGGCTACCGAAATCGGGCTCATCAACAGTACCGGCTTGATGCGTTGCACCATGCTGCCTGCGTTCTTCATTACCCAGCGTATGGGTTTGTGGCCACGCTTGCGTCCCACCTCACCGCGAATGATACCCATCTCTCCCATTGTGCCGCGCGGCATCTGCTCGAAATGACGCGACAGGATCAACGTCTTTGCCGTTTCGATGCGGTCCTTCTCCAGTTTGCGGAACACACGCACGAGATTGTGCCGATCAAGCTGAGGAAGTGCATTCAATTCAGGTCGTGCGGCGCGTGCCGCATTCCAGCGCGCCTCGGCACAAGCATAGGCAAATTCCCGCTCGGCCTCATTGAGGTCGAGGAGACCCGAATCCACCGCATCAACGATGCCCCCAGCCCCATTGCTGATTGCGATGGCAGTGCATCGTGCGAGCGAAACCCAATCGTTGTAGCGCGCAGTGTCAGCCGCCATCTGAGTGAAGGCGGCGACGACTTCGGACAATGACGCCGCCTCCAGTTCGTCACCAATCTGCGCCTGCGGAAGGTCTAGCTGCAATCGGGCAATTGGCATCTCCGAACTGGCACGACAGGCCTGGATGCGGGTATCAAGGTCGCGCGCGGTGCCGCTCGGGTCCGGAAATGACGCAAGCGCTACTGCGACTTGGGCGGCTTCTGTAAAGGCCCCAGAACGTTTGATCTCGGCCAACCAGTCGCTGATGGCGAGCAAAGTTGCAAAGGGGGTTCGCTCACCGCGCCACTCTGCGCCAAGAACCGCTTGCAGCCAGCCTTCCTCATCGGCCAGGAGTTTGCGGCGGTTTTGGACCTCTGCCAGTTCGTCGACTAGCGCCAGCCGTTCTGCAGGTGCTTTGGGTAGCGGAACTGACAAGAGACTTGCCAATTCGGACGATGCCCGACGATAGGGACCGAACAGTCGCGCAAAGAAAGAGGCCTGGCCGCGTGCGAACGCCTGTCGCATCGAGCCGAGACTTGCGTTCCAGGCTGGAGTTCCAAACTTTACGGCTGCAGAGGCTTGAGCCGCCGCCCAGTCCGCACCGGCCTTCAGCGCTTCGCGTTGCCGAGGTTGGTCAGCATTCGGAAACAGCGCAGCCATCGATGCCGCTGCCTCCGCGGGGGCCGAGCCAATCGCCCCAAGCCCTGAGCCGAGCGCGGCGATCTCGAGGAGAGTGCGCGGCTCAGGTTGGTGGAGCTTATGCGCAAGGCGCGCCGCCGTGCTGCACAGTTCCGAAATAGCGTTGGTCGCCGCGGCTAGTTCGTTCCCGACGCGGATCAAATCGGTAGGTTGCAGGTCGAGGTTCATGGTTCCGCGGAATGGATGCGCTTCAGGCCGCCCCGCCGTTTCGAGCGCGGTGACGAAACCGGATATCGCTACCCGTGCCTGTTGACGTGCCTCCCGCGTCAGCGCCTCCAGGCCTTTCTCCGAAATAGAGGGTGCCTTCGCTCCTTGACCGATGAAACCGATGATCTCCGATATTGCTCGGAAGGGGCTCTCGTTGCTCGGCGGAAGAGGAGTATGCAAGAGCGTGGTGATCCGATTCAACTCGTCACGCGTCAGGCGCAGTTGGGCAGGATCGGCGGCGCCTGGTAGTGCTCGTGCACTGGCCATGAGCGTGCGGCCCAGTTCCTGCGCCAAGGCTTTCTTGTTTGCCGTGCGCGAATGCAGTTCCAGGCAGATGTCGCGCAGTCCTGCCTTTACTAGGCGGTCATGCACGACCGACAGCGCCGCCATCTTCTCGGCAACAAAAAGTACTGACTTCCCGTCATGAGCGGCCGCAGCGATAATGTTCGTTATTGTCTGCGACTTGCCAGTTCCCGGCGGTCCTTGCACCACCAGGCTTGCACCTCTTCGGACCTCTTCGATCACCTTGGTCTGCGACGCATCGGCGTCGATAACCTGGATGATCTGTGCCGGGTCGAGGTGCTCGTCGAGCTTGTCCTCGGATCCAAAGAGGGGGGTGTCGGCCTCGAATCCGTCAGCCAGGAGCCCTGCAAGCAAATCGTTTTCGGCGAGTGCGCCGTCCGCCCAGTTGGCCTGGTCGAGATCACGGTGCATGAGTAGCTTGGCGAAGGAGAAGAAGCCAACTTGCATGCCGTCGGAATCAATTGACCAACCTGATTGCGCGGATACGGCGTCGGCCACCAGCGCGAAATATCGCGATGGGTTCCATTCTTCAGTTTCGTCGATATCAGGCAGAACAATCCCGAAATCCTGCCTAAGCCGCTCCTGCAGTGGCAAATTCGTGGTGATGTCGTCGTCGCGCGACAAGATATCGAATGTCGAGGTGCGCTCGTTGCGCACCAGTTGCACCGGCAGGAGGACGAGCGGAGCTTCGCGCTGAATCTCAGATGTCGGGCTCTCACGCCAACGCAAGAAACCAACGGCCAAATAAAGGATGTTGGGGCCCTGTTCCTCTTCGGCAGTCTTCGCGTCGTGCGCCAAGCGTAAGAGGCGCCTGGCCAGCGCTTCCGGTCCAAGCGGCGTCTCAACAAAATTATCGCCAGACCGCTCGGAGGTGGAATCGCGATCATTGCCTGGTAGGGAGAACTGCATGTCCTCCCCTTCATCGACCTTGTCCTTGCCCATCGCCTTGAAGCGCATGCGCTTGCCTTGGACACGCAGCAGGGCGAAAATGTCGTCCGAGCGCTCATTGATCACATTCAGGCAGTTCGCCCGCTGATTTGCTCGATTGACATGAATCAGCCGGTTTCGCGTTCCGGTTTCGAGCAGCTTGCGCCTAGCCGCCTCCAGAACCCTTGAAATCGCCTTTGTGTTGACGTCAAGCATAGGTCTGATCTCGCAATTCAGGATTGAGACCTGGAACGTATCCAGCCGCGCCAACTGCAAAATTGCCATTGCATTTTGCGCGCATCACCAAAACGTAAGCCACCTCAGCCACTTTTCCTTTTCGCCCGAGCTTTAACCATCTATCCGCTTTAAGCTTGAAACTTCTGAACTGCTTACATTCAACTCTCAAATTTCGCTAAACACCTTATCTTGTGCCCGCGAACCCTGTTCGTTGAAGCAAACGCGTCGAAGTTAGATGCGTCCACCAATATCCGCACTTGAGACACTCATCGCGGCCGCCAACATTCGACTGCCTACTCGAAGTGACGCAGGCATTCTCCATCCGATGTTTGAGCGCCGACAAGCCGTCACTGAGCTATTTCCACGGTCCCACTTCAGGAAGACACCGCGTTCAGGAGAGCATCTGCGATGTCGCGTGCGGACTCCTCGGTCTTCGTGTCCTTAAGGTGCATGGAAACGGAAGCACCCGTGTCCTCGTTCTTGGTGATCTGGTAGATGGCCCAGGTTTCAAAGCCATCTCCGAAATCTTCATATCGGACTTCGTAGCTTGTGGTGGTCATCAAGTTGCTCCCAATTCATCTGCGTTTGGAACTCCAGAAAGCCCGCACTGGGTCACGCTTCTGGCGCGTGACAAATAGCGATGCGCAACTTGAGCTGCTTGTTCCTGGCCGCCAATTTCTTGCGACCCGCTGCCGACGTGACGGCGTCTAGTGCAATGGCTGAAGCGGGGAGCGGGGCAAAGGCATGATCTTTCGATCCCTTGCACCTGCGGGGTGGTTGATCGATTTGGCGCCGCGTACGCGGCCCTACGCCATCCTGCTCGAAGCCGAATACTTCAAGCGCGGTAATTTCAAGCAGCGCCAATTGCAACATCCGCCGAAAGCCCCGAAAATCAACAAAAAGACGGACTGGAAACTCCATTCCGAGGGCAGCCATGTCTCATCGCTGAAGGGGGGATGACGAAGAATGAGATTTGCAGATATTCTGAGTCTTCATCTGGGCAGGCTGGGCTGAACGCCTTGCCCGGTTCGGGCAGATTGCTTCGACCAGATTTCATAGGGCAACGCATTGGACCCTATTCGGAATACAACAAATATATAGGCAGATTCTATCTTTGACACATCTCCAATCAAGAGTGGAAAAGAATGAAAAAAGCGCTCATAGCCGGCGTCACTGGGCAGGACGGTTCATACCTCGCTGAACTTCTGTTGCAAAAAGGCTATGAAGTTCATGGCATAAAGCGGAGAGCCTCGCTCTTCAACACTGATCGTATCGATCATCTTTATCAGGATCCCCACGAGGACCTCCGGCGCTTTATTCTCCACTATGGCGACATGACAGATTCATCGGGCCTAGTCCGCGTAATTCAGCAGGTCCAGCCGGATGAGATTTACAATCTCGCAGCTCAATCGCATGTGGCAGTTTCGTTTGAGGAGCCGGAATACACTGCCAACTCCGATGCTCTCGGTGCTTTGCGGATACTTGAGGCGATTCGCATCCTTAACTTGGAAAGGAAGACACGCTTTTATCAGGCGTCGACATCCGAGCTTTATGGCCTCGTCCAGGAAGTCCCTCAGAGAGAGACGACCCCATTTTATCCGCGTTCGCCTTATGCAGTGGCAAAGCTCTACGCATATTGGATCACCGTAAACTACCGCGAGGCCTATGGAATTTATGCCTGCAATGGCATCCTTTTCAATCATGAAAGCCCCGTCCGTGGCGAAACCTTCGTTACGCGCAAGATCACGCGCGCGCTCGCGCGCATCAAACTGGGCCTGCAAGACAGCCTCTTTCTTGGCAACCTTGATTCAAAGCGAGACTGGGGGCATGCCAAGGACTACGTGGAGATGCAATGGTTGATGCTGCAGCAAGAAGAGCCTGAAGACTTTGTCATAGCAACGGGCGCGCAATACAGCGTTCGGGAATTTGTCGACGCAGCGGCGCAGGCGGCAGGCTTGTCGATCACGTGGAAGGGCGAAGGGGTCGACGAGAAGGGGTTCGACGCGGAGGGAAGATGCATAGTATCGGTTGATCCGCGTTATTTCCGTCCGACCGAAGTGGAATCGCTGCTCGGCGATCCTTCGAAGGCAAAGCAAAAGCTCGGTTGGGAGCCCAAGATCACCTTCAAGGAACTGGTCGCGGAGATGATGCGTGAAGACCTGAAGTCCGCCGAGCGTGACGAATTGGTCAAGCGGCACGGCTTTTCTGCCTATAACCACCACGAGTAGAGTTATGGATAAGAACTCAAAGATCTATGTCGCCGGCCATCGCGGCATGGTGGGATCAGCGATCACGCGCCGACTATCCGCCAGCGGATATACCGATATCCTCACCAGGATGCATGGTGAACTGGACTTGACCAATCAGGCTGCGGTCACACAATTTCTAGTGACGGAAAAGCCTGACTATATCTTCATGGCCGCCGCGAAGGTGGGTGGCATCCATGCCAATAATACCTTTCGCGCTGAGTTTCTCTACCAGAACCTTCTCATCGCGGCGAACGTCGTTAACGCTGCTTGGCAGGCTGGCGTTCAGCGCATGCTGTTTCTCGGCTCTAGCTGCATCTATCCGCGCGACTGCCCCCAACCGATCCGCGAAGAGTATGTGCTTACCGGACCGCTGGAACAGACCAACGAACCCTATGCCGTTGCCAAGATCGCCGGCGTCAAGCTATGCGAAAACTACAATCGACAGTACGGGACCCAGTACGTCTCGGCTATGCCGACGAACCTCTATGGGCCGAACGACAACTACGACCTGAACAACAGCCACGTCCTTCCAGCCCTGATCCGAAAGGCGCACGAGGCGAAACTGCGCGGCGAAACCGACCTCGTCGTGTGGGGGTCCGGTAGGCCGATGCGCGAATTTCTCTTCGTCGACGATATGGCGGACGCCTGTGTTTTCATTATGGAAAGCGGCATTGACGGGGGAGTGTTTAATGTTGGGACCGGAAAAGATGTAGCGATCAGCGATCTCGCGGAGACAGTTATGAAGGTTGTCGGGTTCAAGGGAAGAATCGTCTACGATCAAACCAAGCCGGATGGCACGCCGCGCAAACTGCTGAGTGTCGAACGCCTGAAGGCTCTAGGTTGGCAAGCGAAGACAACGCTGATTGACGGGATCGAGAAGGCCTATGCCGATTTCTGTGCAAGAGGTGTTGCCTCAGTTGGATCAAGCGGAAGCTGACCTGCCACTGCCATCCGAGCTTCGAATGCGGACGCGCGCCATAGTCCGTCCGCCAGATGTTCAGCGCGGTGGAAAGCGAAAGTCCTTGTTAAGGATGATGCGCCGGTTCGCATGTATTTGAGTGGTGATCCCGACAGGAATCGAACCTGTGACCTACAGATTAGGAATCTGCCGCTCTATCCTACTGAGCTACGGGACCACTCGCCTGCACACATAACGGCTTCGGGCGGATTCGCCAATGGTTTTTGACGGGACCGGCGAAGTTCCACCGATCCCGCCGAATAGCCTCGCGCTAGGCGGCCAGTGCCGTTTCGGCCAGCCGCACCCAGTAGCTCACGCCGTGCGGGATCGCCTCGTCGTTGAAGTCGTAGGCGGGGTGGTGGAGGTTGGCGGTGTCGCCGTTGCCGATGAAGATGAAGGCGCCCGGGCGCGCCTCCAGCATGTAGGAGAAGTCCTCGCCGCCCATCAGCGGCTGGATCTCGCGATGCACCTGCGTCTCGCCGGCAATCCTGGCGGCGACGTCGCCGGCGAAGACCGTCTCGTTGGCATGGTTGAAGGTGACGGGGTAGTTGGCGTCGTAGTCGAGCTCGACCTCGGTGCCGGTGGTCTCGGCCACGCCGCGGCAGATGGCGGCCATGCGTTCCTGGGCGAGCTTTGCCACTTCCTTCTTCAGCGTGCGCACCGTTCCGGCCAGCACGGCATGCTCGGGAATGACGTTGTAGGCCGAGCCGGCGTTGAACTTGGTCACCGAGACGACGATGGCCTCTGCTGGGTCGGTCGAGCGCGAGGCGATCGTCTGCAGCGCCTGAACCAGTTGGCTGCCGGCGACGATCGGATCGATGGCGCGGTGCGGCAGCGCGGCATGGCCGCCCTTGCCCTTGACGGTGATGGTGAACTCGGCGGTCGCGGCCATGATCGCGCCCGGACGGATGGCGAACTGGCCGACGGGCAGGCTCGGCATGTTGTGCATGCCGAACACCTTCTGGATGCCGAAGCGCTCCATCATGCCGTCCTTGACCATTTCGTTGCCGCCGCCGCCGCCTTCCTCGGCCGGCTGGAAGATCACGGCGACCTGGCCGGTGAAATTGCGCGTCTCGGCGAGATATTTGGCTGCACCCAGCAGCATGGCGGTGTGGCCGTCGTGGCCGCAGGCATGCATCTTGCCCGGCACCTTGGAGGCATAGGGCTTGCCGGTGATCTCCTCGATCGGCAGCGCGTCCATGTCGGCGCGCAGGCCGATCGCGCCGCCGGCGCCCAAATTGCCCTTGATGACGCCGACCACCCCGGTCTTGCCGAGGCCGGTCACCACCTCGTCGCAGCCGAACTCCTTCAGCTTCCGGGTAACGAAGTCCGCAGTCTCGAAGACGTCGAAGTTCAATTCCGGCTTCTGGTGCAAGTGGCGGCGCCAGCCGGCGATTTCTTCCTGCATTTCCGCGGCTCGGTTCAGGATCGGCATGCTTTTTTCTCGGCTTCCTGTCTGGAGAACCCAGGGTTCCCGGATTCGCATTTTTGATCGCGCATGCTCTGCCATCTTGGCGTCACATACGCTATTTAGCAGCAGCGGATATGCTGCGGCCGTGTTCAGGACCGGTCAGTGCGTTTCCACTCCCGGTTTACGGAAATCTTATGGACGGCCGGCTATGCTCGGCAAGAGGCGATTTCGGATTTCATGATGCAGATGCAGTTCGTCAGAAGCATGCTCCTTGGCCTTGTGGCCGTAACCGCGGTCGGCGCAGCGCCGGCCTCGGCCAATCCGGAGCTGCTTTTCGACGTCAACACCGGCGCGGTCATCCAGCATCAGGACGCCTTCCGGCGCTGGCATCCTGCCTCGCTCACCAAGCTGATGACGGCCTATACGGCCTTCCGGGCGGTCCAGGCGGGCGAACTGGGGCTCGATTCGCCGATCAAGATCAGCAAGAAGGCTGCATCCTTCCCGCCAGCCAAGATGGGCTACAAGCCGGGCTCGGTGTTGACGCTGGACAATGCGCTGAAGATCATCATGGTCAAATCGGCCAACGACGTTGCCGCGGCAATCGGCGAGAATGTCGGCGGCTCCACCGAGGCTTTCGCCGTGCGCATGAACGCCGAGGCGCGGCGCCTGGGCATGACCGGCAGCAACTGGGTCAACGCCAACGGCCTGCACGACCCGGACCAGTACACGACGGCCCGCGATCTCGCGATCCTGGTCAGGGCGATCCGCCTCGACTACCCGCAATATGCTTCGTATTTCAACATCGAGGGCATCGTCGCGGGCAAGGCCAAGCTCAAGAATTTCAACCCGCTGGTGGGCCGCTT
This sequence comes from Mesorhizobium sp. SCN 65-20, assembly GCA_001724355.1. Lineage (GTDB taxonomy): Bacteria > Pseudomonadota > Alphaproteobacteria > Rhizobiales > Rhizobiaceae > Aminobacter. The sequence goes on from MEEF01000068.1 coordinate 8,396, forward strand.
TCCGGGCACCGACGGCATGAAGACCGGCTTCGTCTGCGAGTCCGGCTTCAACCTGGTTGCGTCGGCGACCCGTGACGGCAGGACGCTCGCGGCCATCGTGCTCGGCGCCGATTCGCCCAAAGACCGCGCCGAGGAAGCCGCCAAGCTGCTACAGGGCGGCTTTGGCCGCGTGGGCAGTTCTGTGGGCGTGACGGCGCTTGTGCCATATGGCGACAACCGCGACATGCCGACCAACATGCGCGAGGAAGTTTGCTCGCCCAAGGCCAAGCATGCGGCTTCCGATGGCCCGGCTCCCACCGAAGCGGGCGCTGCGGCCGAAAAGGCGTCGATCATTCCCGAGATGTCCCGCCCGCGCAATTGGGTGACCGTCAGCCTCGGCGGCGCGACCGGCCCGGTCCCGAAGGCCTATGCCGGCCGCGAGCCGGTCGAATATGCCGACGTTCCGCTGCCCACCTGGCGGCCTGACAGGCCGGCGCCGGCAGGTGCTGCGCCCGTCATCCAGAGCACTCAGGCATCCAAGGCCCGGTCGTGAACCCGCAGGCGAGCTTCCCGATCCCCGTATCGGTGATCACCGGCTTCCTCGGCGCGGGCAAGACCACACTGCTGAACCGCCTGCTGAAGGATCCGGCACTCACCGATACCGCTGTGATCATCAACGAGTTCGGCGATGTCGCCATCGACCACCTGCTGGTCGAGAAGGCCTCGGACGGCGTGATCGAGCTTTCCGACGGGTGCCTGTGCTGCACCGTGCGGGGCGAACTGGTCGACACGCTGGCCGACCTCGTCGACCGGCTGCAGACCGGGCGCATCCAGCGACTGGCGCGGGTGGTGATCGAAACCACCGGCCTCGCCGACCCGGTGCCAGTGCTACAGTCGATCATGGGGCATCCGGCGCTCGTCCATGCCTTCAGGCTCGACGGCGTCATAACGGTCGTCGATGCGGTCAACGGGGCTGCGACTCTGGACGCCCATGTCGAGGCGGTGAAGCAGGCCGCGGTCGCCGACCGCATCGTGCTCACCAAGTCCGACCTAGTCGACGATCCGGCCTGGACCGAAACGCTTGTCGAGCGCCTCCGCCGCATCAATCCGGGCGCCGAAATCCGGCCGGTGGGCGAGGGTGCGGTGGCGCAACTCATCCAATGCGGTCTCTACGACCCCGCCACCAAGACCGCCGACGTGCGCCGCTGGCTAGGCGAGGCGGCGGACCATGATCATCACCATCATCACGGTGACGGCCATCACCATCACCACCACGACCACGCCCATCACGACGCACGGGTCGGCTCGTTCACGCTCACGCATACTGGTGCGCTGCCGGTCACCACGGTCGAGATGTTCCTCGACCTGCTCCTGTCGACGCAGGGCGACAAGCTCTTGCGTATCAAGGGCATAGTGGAACTCAAGGAAGATCCGTCGCGGCCGCTGGTGATCCATGGCGTGCAGAAGCTGCTGCATCCGCCGGCGCGCCTGCCGTCCTGGCCCGACGAGGTGCGCGGCACGCGGCTTGTGCTCATTGGGATCGACCTGCCGCGCGACTATGTCGAGCGCCTGTTCGCCGCCTTCGTCAACAAGCCTGCGATCGACACGCCGGACCGCGAGGCGATGGAGAACAACCCGCTGGCGATCGCCGGGCGGTAGGTGTTTTTGGGGGCGTCGTGCGTCCTTCGAGGCTCGCCCGTCGCCGTTCATCCAAGCCTTTGAATGGCAATGAGGGCTCGCACCTCGGGATGAGGACTATGGCCTGCCGCAAGTTCCAGGCGGCCGAGCCCCAATTGTGTCCATTGAAGGCCTACTGCGATGTTTGGTGCGGAAATGTCCGGTTGGCGCCAACGGTCCTCATCCTGAGGTGCGAGCCCCAGTGCCGCCGAAAGCTCGCATAGGCGTTGGCGGGCGAGCCTCGAAGGACGCATTTGGCGGAAGTCAGCCGCCCCGTTCCACCAGGAAGCGGTGGCCGCCGGTGACGGGCACTGTCTCGATCAGCCTGTGTCCTGCCTCCTGGCAGAAGGCCGGGATGTCGATCACAGCGAGCGGGTCGGTGGTCTCGACCCAGAGAAGCTCGCCCGGACGCATGTCCGCGAGGCGGCGCTTCGCCTTCAGCACGGGCAGGGGGCAATTTAGCCCCCTCAGGTCATAGATCTCGGTGGTTTGGTTCACGCCAGTCAGCTGCCGAACAGGCCGAGCAGTTTCTTCTTCAGCTTTTCCGAGGTGCCTTCTTCGACGGCCGGCGCGGCAGCCTGGGTGGCCTGCGTTTCGACGATGGGGGAAGGGGTCGGCACGGTCGCGACCACGGGCGGCTGCTGGGCTGCGGCCTTGGCTGCCTTTGCGGCTGCATCGGCGGCGGCCTTCTGCTCGGCTGCCTTCTTCTTCGTCGCCTGCTCGGCCTCGAGCGCCGCCATGCGACGGCCCTCGGGCGAATCGATCCGGCCCATCCGTCCGGTCTGCGTCACCGTGCCGTCATGCGCCATGGATGGCGGCTCGATCGTCACGCGCTCGCCGCGCGCGCGCCGCTTGGTCCAGTCCGAAACGAGATTGGCTTCGCTCGTACCTGCGATAGAGGGCCTTAGGTCGGCGGCCTTGCCGCGCGACGCGCTGGCGAAGGCGGCGTCATATTTCGACTGATAGGCCTGGTAGGCGGTCTGCAGGCCCTGCGGCTGGGTGGTGGCAGGGCAGGCGCCCGTCGGATTGAAGCTTACGCCGGCTTCCGCATATCGGTTGAAGACGTAGCGCTTTTCGCAGACGTCGACCTTCGGCGGCGCCTTGGCGACCTCGAAGTGGTCGTAGCCTTCCTTCAGCATCGTCCAGAACGGATAGTTCGGGTCGTTGCGGTAGCGCGCCATGTTGGCTGCCGTCATCCGGAATGGAAACGCCTGGACCTGGAATTCCGTCTGCCCGCCCTGGAAGGCGTCGCGACCGAAAGCGTAGATTTCCTCGATCTGCTCGTTGGTCATCGAGTAGCAGCCCTGCGACGAGCAGGCGCCGTGGACCATGAGGTTCGAGCCGGTGCGCCCGTTTGCACGGTCGTAGGTGTTCGGATAGCCGATGTTGAACGACAGATGGTAGCTGGAGTTCGGATTCATCTGCGCCGGGCGGACGGTGTAGAAGCCCTCCGGAGCCTGGCGGTCGCCCTCGGTGTATTTCGGGCCGAGCTTGCCGGACCATTTGCAGATGTCGTAGCTCGCGATGATGTCGTAGCGGCCGTTGGTCTTCTGCTTCCAGATTTCGAGCTTGCCCTCTTCCTTGAAGATGCGGGCCATGACCGGCGAAGACCGCGTCATGCCCTTGGTCTTCATCTCGGACAGGATCTTTTGGGGCAGTCCCTTGTTCTTCGGCGCGAAGTCGTTGATCGAGGATTCGGAGCAGCCAGCCACACCGAGTGCGGCCACAAGCAATCCGGCGCGTGCGATATTGGCGATCATCGGTCTAGTTGTCGTCTCTATGGTTCAACCGGCGGCATGCGCCGCCGGCCGGCCCGTCCCAGTAACTGCTTCGACCCTAAAGCCGTTAACCTTGAAAATTCCTTACCGCAAGCCGCTGGCCCGTCCCACGCGCGCAAAAACACGGCATGTTCATTGAACCGGGCGAGGCGGCAATTTTGTGGCGAAAACGTGCTGTGGCCGGATTTGGCCACAGTTCCGGCAATTAAAGGCTGCGGCCGATGGACAGGTACTTGTCCCGACGCTGCTCGCGGAAATCGATGTTGGAGCCGGCGAAGTCCTTGAGAGTCTTGGCGATCAGGTCGCCGGTGGCCTTGATCACGGCCTCGGCATTGCGGTGTGCGCCGCCGAGCGGCTCATCGATGATCTGGTCGATGATCTTGAGGCCCAGCAGATCCTGAGCCGTGATCTTCATGTTGGTGGCTGCGTCCTTTGAGCGCGTGGTGTCGCGCCAGAGGATCGAGGCCGCGCCTTCCGGCGAGATGACCGAATAGATCGCATGCTCGAGCATGAACACGCGGTTCGCCGTGGCAATCGCGATCGCGCCGCCCGAACCGCCCTCGCCGATGATGACGGCTATCGTCGGAACCTTGAGGCCGAGGCAGGCAGAGGTGGAACGGGCGATGGCTTCGGCCTGGCCGCGTTCCTCGGCGCCGACGCCCGGATAGGCACCCGCAGTGTCGACCAGCATGACCACCGGAATCTTGAAGCGGTCGGCCATTTCCATCAGGCGCACGGCCTTGCGGTAGCCTTCGGGCCGGACCGAGCCGAAATTGTGCTTGAGGCGGCTCTTGGTGTCCGAGCCCTTCTCCTGGCCGAGAACCAGCACCGGCTCGCCGCGGAAGCGGGCGAAGCCGCCAACCATGGCCGCGTCCTCGCCGAAGGCACGATCGCCGGCCAGCATGGTGAAATCGGTGAACAGGGCGTTGACGTAGTCGAGACAGTGCGGCCGGTCGGGGTGGCGCGCCACCTGCACCTTCTGCCACGGGGTCAGCGCCTTGTAGGCGTCGCGCAGGGCGTCGCGCGAGCGCTTCTCCAGCCGCTTGATCTCGTCTCCGACGTCGACAGCCTCGCCGCTCTCCGCGAGCTTCTTGAGCTCCAGGATCTTGCCTTCGAGGTCGGCGACCGGCTTTTCGAAATCGAGGTAATTGTACATTGGCGAGCGGACTACCACGCTGAAAAAGAGGCGCCGGGGCGTCGAAAATTGCGGCGCCGCGCCAGTGGAACGAGGCACTCACATAGCGATATGGGCCCTAATCGGCAAGCGGATGATGCTCGTTGACCAGTTTCAATAGCCGTTCTTCCAGAACATGTGTGTAAATCTGGGTGGTCGAAATGTCGGAATGGCCGAGCAGTTGCTGGACCGCGCGGAGGTCGGCTCCATTTTGCAGCAGGTGGCTGGCGAAGGCGTGGCGCAGCACGTGCGGCGAAATTTTCGCTGCAGAGATGCCGGCGCGCGCGGCCAGGCCCTTGAGGTCGCGGGCGAAGACCTGGCGGGGCAGGTGTCCGCTCTCCGAAGATGCCGGGAACAGGAAGGGGCTCTCCACCAGCCTGGGGGTGGCATTTCGTTCGTGGAGCCAGCGCCGCATCGCGTCGCGCGCCTTGGAAGAGAGCGGCACCATGCGCTCCTTGTCGCCCTTGCCGCGCACGACGAAGAATCGTTCGTCGCGCAGCGCTACCGTCAACGGCAGGCTGACGAGTTCGGAGACGCGCAGGCCCGTGGCGTAGAGCACTTCGACCAGAGCATGCATCCGCGATGCCGAGAGCGTGTCGGTTCCGGCCGTGTCCGGGCTGGCGGCCTCGATTGCGGCGCGGTCCAGCAGGCGGCCCGTTTCGCCCTCGCTCATCGTCTTGGGCAGGGCCCGGTCCTTCTTCGGGCTGTCGACGATGCCGGTAGGGTCGTCGCCGCGCAGGCCTTCGGCGTAGAGGAAGCGGAAGAACTGTCGCAGCGCCGACAGCCGGCGCGCCTGCGACGTCGAGGCGAAGCCGCGGCTCGCCAGGCTGTCGAGGTAGCCGCGAATGCCGGCGGAGTCCGTATCGGCCAGCCTGCCGCCGAGATGTTCGGATGCATCCTCGAGGTCGCGTCGGTAGCTGGCGAGCGTGTTATCGGCGGCGCCGCGCTCGGCGGCCATCATTTCGAGGAAGGCCTCGATGCGCGCGCCGCTGTTCATTGCTTCTTGTTGAGCTTCTCGGGCGGGATGCGGACAGTGATCTCCGCCTTCTTCGGCTCGACGAACATCACCAGCGCGAACATGGCACCGTAGGCGATGCCCGCAAGGACGGCGAGCGTGACAAGGAACCGGAAAAGCGTCGGCATCGATGTGTCTGCCCGTATGCCCTGCGTCGCGTGAATGGAGTGCCCTTATGGGACGGCGTTCGCGCCATTTCAAGGGCGGCAGGCGTGCGCGCGCTTGACGCAACTGGGGTTTTCATGTCGATACGCCGACGAAAGGGAACCCATGACAGCCGAAGCCCAGACCTCGTCCACGGAAGGCACCAGCGCCGCCGCACTGCTCGAACGGCTCGGTACGCGGTCGATCGTGTTCGTCGGCCTCATGGGCGCGGGCAAGACCGCCATCGGCCGCAAGGTGGCCCAGGCGCTCGGCCTCGGCTTCATCGACAGCGACCACGAGATCGAGGCCGTGTCGCGCATGACGATTCCGGAACTGTTCGAGCGCTACGGCGAAGCTGAATTCCGCGCCCTGGAGCAGCGGGTCATCGGCCGCGTGCTGGAGAGCGGGCCGCAGGTACTGTCGACCGGCGGCGGTGCCTTCATGAACGCGCAGACCCGCTCCGCAATCGCCTCGCATGGCGTCTCTGTCTGGCTCAAGGCGGATCTCGACCTGTTGATGGACCGCGTCTCCAAGAAGCAGAACCGCCCGCTCCTGCAGAATGCCGACCCGCGCGCCGTGCTCGCCAAGCTGATGGACGAGCGCTATCCGGTCTATGGGCTGGCCGACATCACGGTGCCGACGCGCGACGACCGCAAGGAGGCGATCGCAACCGAGGTGATCGAGGCGCTGTGCGCCCATCTCGGCGCCTTCTGCAGGATACACGTTTCGGAGGATCACGAATGAGCGACGTCGTCACCGTCGAGGTCGGTCTCGGCGACCGCGCCTACGACATACTGATCGGTCCGAAACTGATCGCCCGCGGTGGCGAACTGATCCAGCGGCGCCTGCCCAAGGCCCGTTGTGCCATCGTCACCGACGACAACGTGGCGGCTGTCCATATCGAACCGCTGGTCGAGAGCCTGTCGGCTGCCGGCAACGCGCCTGCGGTCATCAAGCTGCCTGCCGGCGAGAAGACCAAAAGCTTCGATTCGCTGGAGAAAGTCGTCGACGACATCATCGCTGCCCGCCTCGAACGCGGCGACGCCGTGATCGCGCTCGGCGGCGGCGTCATCGGAGACCTCACCGGCTTTGCTGCCGGCATCGTGCGCCGCGGCATGAACTTCGTGCAGATGCCGACGTCGCTGCTTGCCCAGGTCGACTCCTCCGTCGGCGGCAAGACCGGCATCAACAGCCCTCGCGGCAAGAACCTTATCGGCGTCTTCCACCAGCCGAAGCTGGTGCTTGCCGACACTTCGGCGCTGGACACGCTTCCGGCACGCGAATTCCGCGCCGGCTATGCGGAAGTCGCCAAATACGGGCTCATCGACCGGCCCGACTTTTTCGCCTGGCTGGAGAAGAACTGGCGCGAGGTCTTCGCCGGCGGCCCGGCTCGTACCGAGGCGATCGCCCAATCCTGCCGCGCCAAGGCCGACGTCGTCGCCCGCGACGAGTTCGAGACCGGCGACCGGGCGCTGCTCAATCTCGGCCACACCTTCGGCCACGCGCTGGAGGCTGCGACCGCCTACGACGGCGCAAGGCTCGTGCATGGCGAGGGTGTCGCCATCGGCATGGCGCTGGCGCACCGCTTCTCGGCCCGCCTCAACCTCGCAAGCCCCGATGACGCGGCGCGCGTCGAGGCGCATCTGCGCGACGTGGGCCTGCCGTGGCGCATGTCCGACATTCCCGGCAGCCTGCCGGATGCGGAGGCGCTGCTCGGTTACATCGCCCAGGACAAGAAGGTCTCGCGCGGCGCGCTCACCTTCATCCTGACGCGCGGCATCGGCCAGTCCTTCATCGCCAAGGACGTACCGGCTTCCGAAGTACTGTCCTTCCTCAAGGAGAATCACCCGGGATGATTTCGGCCGGCTGGATCGTCGCGGCAGTTCTGGCGGCCCTGATCCTGGCCTTTCTGGCCTTTCGCGACCGGCTGCTCGCTGCGCTCGGCTATGAGCTGATCGCACTGACGCCGCAGCGGTCGGCGCATGATGAGTTGCGAGGGACAGTCGCTGACCTTCACCGCGAAGGCCAGGTGGTCAAGCAGGACCGCGACCAGGTCGGCGGTCTGTTGGACCTGCAGGAACTCGAAGTGTCCGACGTCATGGTCCACCGCACCAACATGCGGCTGTTCAACGCCGACATCGCGCCGGAAGAACTGGTGCGCGAGATGCTGCAGAGCCCGTATACGCGCATGCCGCTTTGGCGCGGTACTCTCGACAACATCGTGGGCGTCATCCACGCCAAGGATCTCCTGCGTGCCCTGAACGAGGTCGAGGGCGACTATTCCAGGGTGGACGTGCTCAAGGTCGCCTCCAAGCCGTGGTTCGTGCCGGACACGACGACGCTGCAGGAGCAGCTCAATGCCTTCCTGCGCCGCAAGCAGCATTTCGCCATCGTCGTCGACGAATATGGCGAGGTCGAAGGGCTGGTGACGCTCGAGGACATCATCGAGGAGATCGTCGGCGAGATCGCCGACGAACACGACATCGATATCCAGGGCGTGAAGCAGGAATCGGACGGCTCGGTTGTCGTCGACGGCACGGTGCCGATCCGCGATCTCAACCGGGCTCTCGACTGGCACCTGCCCGACGACGAAGCAACGACGATCGCCGGGCTGGTCATTCACGAAACCCAGTCGATCCCCGAGGAAAAGCAGGCCTTCACCTTCCACGGTAAGCGCTTCATTGTCATGAAGCGCGACAAGAACCGCCTGGCGCGCATCCGCATCAGGCCCGCAGTCGTGGAGCAGCCCGGGGCAACGCGCGCCGGACCATAGTCATTCGGGTCAGGCGTCCTTAGACTTGCCCGTTGCCCCTTCCATCCGGCCAATCTCGTCGAGATGGGAGGTCAGCGCCATGCGGTCGAGGCTGGCGATCGGCAGGGACGTGAATGCCCGGATGCGGTTGCGCATGTATTTGAAGGCGGTGACGAAGGCGGCTTCCTTTTCGAGGTCTGTGCCTTCGACATGGCTCGGGTCCTCGATGCCCCAGTGCGCGTTGGCGGGATGGCCGGGCCAGATCGGGCAGGCCTCACCGGCCGCATCGTCGCAGACGGTGAAGATGAAATCCATCTGCGGCGCGCCTTCGGTCGCGAACTCGTCCCAGGTCTTCGACCTGAAACCCTCGGTCGGATAGTCGTAGCTGTCGAGGACCTTGAGCGCGAGCGGATTGACCGCGCCCTTGGCCTGGCTGCCGGCTGAGAAAGCAACGAAGTTGGGCGCGCCGTCCCTACGCAGGATGCCCTCGGCAAGGATCGAGCGGGCGCTGTTGCCGGTGCAGAGGAAAAGCACGTTGAAGGGCCGGTGGGTCATCGGATGCCTACAGTGACGGACCTATGTGACGGTTCGATGACGCCGGCGGGCGGCGAATCTACCAGCGCGTCGCTTCGCCCGGAGCTGCGGGCTCGATCGCCAGAGCATGAAGCCCGGCCTTGAGTTCGGCGGCGAGCGCATCGTTGACGGCGCGGTGGCGCGCGATGCGGGTCATGCCGGCGAAGGCCGGGGCGACGATGCGGATGCGGAAATGGGTCTCGCCCGAGCCGTCGAACACCGCCTCATGGCCGCCGTCGACATGGTGATGGCCGGCATGCAGGTGGCTCTCGTTGATGACGGCAAGGCGCTCCGGCGAAAACGTCTCGGTGAGCTTCTGTTCGATGGTCGTCTGTATGGACATCCGGCTTGCCTTTCACCACATGTGTCTCGATCGCACCAATCTTCACCGTTGGGCGCAATTGGGCCGCAAATCAGGCGTTAGGGCGATCATCCTGGAAATGTCAATTCTTGTTTCGCCGCCGCATCAGGCGGTAAATGTGATCTGATGAAGCCGAACCCCAAATATTTCGACAAGATCCGCGTCCGGCCCGATCCGGAAGCGGAGGTGAAGGCGCGCGCGCCGCTGTGCCAGTGGGACGGTTGCAAGGAGCCCGGAACGCACCGCGCGCCGGTCGGCCGCATGGCCGAGGGGCAGTACTTCAAGTTCTGCTTCGACCACGTGCGCGAGTACAACAAGGGCTTCAACTACTTCTCGGGCCTCGCAGATGGCGACATCGCGCGCTTCCAGAAGGAGGCGCTGACCGGCCACAGGCCGACCTGGGCCATGGGCTCCAACGGTTCGGCGCGCTCGGCGCCCGATTTTGCGCAGCAGCGGTCGGGCCGTGCCGGCTACTACAATCGCATGCGCGACCCTCACAACATGTTCGGTACCGGCACGCCTGGCCCGCGCCAGCGCAAGGCAAAGCCGCTGGAAGCCAAGGCGCTCGAGACGCTCGGGCTCGATTCCACGGCCACCGGCGCCGACATCAAGGCGCGCTACAAGGAACTGGTGAAGCGTCATCATCCCGATGCCAATGGCGGGGACCGTGGGTCCGAAGATCGCTTCCGGGACGTGCTGCAGGCCTATCGCGTGCTCAAGCAAGCGGGATTGTGTTGAGCCAGCCGCAGCCGCGGCCTTTTTCCAACTTTCCTCTGGTGGGAAAAGGCTCTAAGACCGCCCGCGAGGAAAAATCGATTGCCGGCGTAGCTGAGGCTCCGCGCGTGGAGACGTCATGAACAAGGTCGATCGCGACATTGCCAACCTGCCAGACACGACGGTGTCGGTGAAAGACACCTTCGGGTTCGATTCGAAGATGGTGGTGCCGGCCTATTCGGCCGCCAGCGAGCACGTGCCGGACATCGACCCGGACTATCTGTTCGACAAGGCGACCACGATGGCGATCCTCGCCGGCTTCGCCTACAACCGCCGCGTCATGGTTTCCGGC
>MEEF01000069.1 GCA_001724355.1 Mesorhizobium sp. SCN 65-20
GAGATCATGGTGGAATATGGCGTCTCGGCGGTATTTGCCGGCCACATTCATCCGACCTGCGGACTTGTCGGCACGATCGGCAACTCCAGCATTCCGTTCTTCCGTTCCGGCTCGGCTTCCTATCAGGACTATTTGGTCGCCGACATCGATCCAAAGCAGAAGACGATGCTGGTCCGGAAGATGGAGTGCCCCTACGACGGTTACTACGGCTTCACTGATGACAAGTGGGATTGCGTTCTCAACGACACCGTTCCCAACCCTCCCCTGCCGATCCCGCCGCTGCAAGGTCACGTCACGGTGTTCAACGAGGGCGGTTTCGTCGCCAAGTTCAAGCTGCAGTACAGCGAGAACGGCGAGCTGAAGACATTCGAGACGGGCGATATGTCGCTCGGCAACAAGAAGACATACTACATCCCGCCCTACGCCACTGATGTATGGCTTGTGGGCTGGGAACAGACCGGGCTCATCTGGGAAGGCTGGCGCAAGGTCTTCGACCTGCGTTTCGCAGCACCACCGAACCAGTGCTTCAAGCTCTATGGCACGACGCTCAATCCGAAATGGAACAACGACTGCAAGTGAACATTTGAGCAGCGAGCAGTGTCGGTGCTGCCGGGGTGGCAGGTACGGACACTGCTCGCCGCTTCCCTGTCGTTAGCTCTTCGCCGGATGCTCGATCGCCTCGCGGCCGAAGTTCGGCACGTCGACCTCCTGGCCGGCGTCGATGATCGACCGGCGGATGGCGCGGGTGCGGGTGAACATGTCGAACAGCTTGTCGCCGTCGCCCCAGCGGATCGCCCGCTGCAGCGAGGCGAGGTCTTCCGAGAAACGCGCCAGCATCTCCAGGATCGCGTCCTTGTTGTGCAGGCAGACGTCGCGCCACATCGTCGGATCCGAGGCGGCGAGACGGGTGAAGTCACGGAAACCCGATGCCGAGTACTTGATGACTTCCGACTTGGTCACCGACTCCAGGTCGTCGGCGGTGCCGACGATGTTGTAGGCGATGATGTGCGGCAGGTGCGAGACGATGGCGAGCGTCATGTCGTGATGCTCGGGGTCCATCGTGTCGATGTTGGAGCCGCAGCGGCGCCAGAACTCCGACAGCTTCTCGAGCGCGGCCGGGTCTGTGCCCGGCAGCGGGGTGAAGATGCACCAGCGGTTTTCGAACAGCTCGGCGAAGCCGGCGTCAGGACCCGACTTCTCCGTACCGGCCAGCGGGTGGCCGGGGATGAAGTGCACGCCCTCGGGCACATGCGGGGTCATCTGCGCGATGACTGAGGCCTTGGTTGAGCCAACGTCAGTGAGGATGGCGCCCGGCTTCAGTGCCGGCGCGATGTCAGCCGCCACGGCACCGGAGGAGCCGACAGGCACCGAGACGATGACGAGGTCGGCATCCTTCACCGCCACCTTGGCATCGGTAGAGTAGCTGTCGCCGAGACCGAGTTCCTCGGCACGCGCGAGCGTCGGGGCACTGCGGGTGGAGATGGCGATATGGCGGGCAAGCCCTTCGCGGCGGATGACGCGGGNGAGCCGATCAGGCCGATGCCGACGAGAGCGATCTTGTCAAAGAGAGGTTCGGACATTGGTCAACTTTTCAGGAATTCGGTGAGTGCGGCGACGACGCCGCGATTGGCTTCTTCGGTGCCGATGGTCATGCGCAGCGCATTGGGGAAACCGTAGCCGGCGACCCTGCGCAGGATATAGCCGCGCGCGCTGAGATAATCGTCGGCAGCAGCCGCCGAATGCTTGCCGTCCTCGGGGAAGTGAACCAGCAGGAAGTTGCCCACCGAGGGCGTGACGCGCAGGCCGAGCTTCTCGAACTCCTGGACCAGCCACTCCGACCACCGGGCGTTGTGGGCGATGGTACGTTCGACATGGCCACGGTCTTCCATCGCCGCCACACCGGCCTCGATCGCCGCCGCATTGACGTTGAAGGGGCCGCGCATGCGATCGAGCACGTCGATGACGTGCGACGGCGCATAGGTCCAGCCGATGCGCATGCCGCCGAGGCCGTGGATCTTCGAGAAGGTGCGCGTCATGACGACGTTCTCGTTGCCGGCGACCAGCTCGACGCCCGCCTCGTAGTCGTTGCGCCGCACATACTCGGCATAGGCCGCGTCGAGCACCAGCAGCACGTTCTTGGGCAGCGCCGCGTGTAGGCGTCGCACCTCATCGAACGGCAGGTAGGTGCCGGTCGGGTTGTTCGGATTGGCGAGGAAGACGATCTTGGTCTTCGGCGTCAGCGCCGCGATGATCTTGTCGACGTCGGCCTTCTCCGCCGTCTCCGGGGCGACAACTGGGGTGGCGCCGGCTGCCTGGATGTAGATCTTGTAGACCATGAAACCGTGCTCGGTGTAGATGGCCTCGTCACCGACCGAGAGGTAGCTCTGCGCGAGCAGGCCGATCACTTCGTCCGAGCCGTTCGAGCACATGATGTTGGCCGGGTTGAGCCCATGGGCCGACGCGATCGCCTGTTTCAGGCGCGACGCCGACCCGTCGGGATAATACTCCATCTTCTCGGCGAGTTTCCTGACAGCCTCGATCGCATGGGGCGACGCACCGAGCGGATTTTCGTTCGACGAGAGCTTATGGACCTTGGCGACGCCTGCGGGAGCGGTGCTCTTGCCGGGGACATAGGCTGCGATGTCCATGATGCCGGCGCGGGGTTCGGGGCGAATCTGCTCAGGTGCCTTGGTCATGTCGAAAATCCTGGATTGGCGCCTCCGGATGGAGGCCGCAGCGGAAATACCCCCCGAGGCTGCCAATGTCGAGAAAAACCGGAGAAAACGGCGGCTCTGGCCGGACGATTGGGCCGTGGTTGACGCAATCCGCGCCCGGGCGTAATAGCAAGGCATAGACCCGTGGTGATTTGGCCGGTCGGCTTGCAGCCACGTTAAACAAGTCGCTAAAGGGCCGTTTGCGATCCGTAAACCGGCTTTGCGACTGCAATGCCGGTTTTATTTATTGGAGTTCGCACAGTGCCGATCAAGATCCCGGACCAACTCCCCGCCCGCGAAGTGCTGGTGAAAGAGGGCGTCGCCGTCATGGACGAGCAGACCGCGCTCCGCCAGGACATCCGCCCCCTGCAGATCGGCCTGCTTAACCTAATGCCCAACAAGGTCAGGACGGAGACCCAGATCGCCCGCCTGATCGGCGCGAGCCCGCTGCAGGTCGAGCTGACGCTCGTGCGCATCGGCACGCACAAGGCCAAAAATACCTCCGAGGATCACCTCATCGCCTTCTACCAGACCTGGGAAGAGGTGAAGGACCGCAAGTTCGACGGCTTCATCATCACCGGCGCGCCGGTGGAACTGCTGCCGTTCGAGGACGTCACCTACTGGGACGAACTCAAGCAGATCATGGACTGGACGACGACCAACGTGCATTCGCCGTTCTTCATCTGCTGGGGGGCGATGGCTGCCGCATGGCATTTCCACCGCGTCCCCAAGCACACGCTGGAGCACAAGGCCTTCGGCGTCTTCCGCCACCGCAACAACGCGCCCGCCTCCCCCTACCTCGCCGGCTTCTCGGACGACTTCGCCATCCCGGTGTCGCGCTGGACCGAGGTCCGCGCCAGGGACATTCCGGCGGGCTCAGGGCTCGAGCTCTTGATGGAATCCGAGGAAACCGGCCCGAGCCTGCTGGCCGAAGAGGCAGGCAACCGGCTCTACATGTTCAACCACATCGAATACGACTCGACCTCGCTGAAGGAAGAGTACGACCGCGACGTGGCCGCCGGCGTGTCGATCAAGGTGCCGCACGAATATTACCCCGACGACGACCCGCAGCGTCGCCCGCTCAACCGCTGGCGCTCGCACGCCCATCTTCTGTTCGGCAACTGGATCAACAGGGTCTACCAGACCACCGAATACGACCTGGAGAACATCGGCAAGGATCGTTAGTCGATCGCCGAATGACCGTGCCCGACGTCGGGCACGGTCGTTCCCTACCCTGCCTGCGCCCGGTGTTCGCGGAAGGCGCAGGCCAGCGTGCGCAGCGCCTCGCGCGACCGGCGGTCGGTCAGCGTCGAGTGGGCGGGTGTTGCAGGCCCGTTGCTCGACGAGCCTGCAACACTAGATCAAGCCGGAACCGCCGCCATTTCCTTGATCCGAACGCGCTGAAGGGCACGTCCGCGCTCGTCCCTCGCGATATGAACCGTCCGGTCGAAGAGCCCACCATCGTGCCGCTCGGGGCCGAAATAGATCACTCCGATCTCGGCCAGATCACCCTCGAACAGCGCCCGCACCTTCCCGAGAGCGGCGGCATTGAGAGTTTCGAGCGCCTCGTCGACGATCACCCAATCGGGCCGGTGGAGCCTCACGCGTGCAAAGGCGATCAGGCGCAGCTCGTCGATATTGAGTTCTTCGCTCCACGCCGCCACGCGGTCGAGCGATGGCACCAGCCGCTCCAGTCCGACTGCGCGAAGCGCATCGGCGAACTCGGCGTCGCCGAACTGCCTGTCTCCCCCGGAATAGGCGAGCACGTCGCGCAGGGTGCCGGGCGGCAGGTAGGATTGGCGCGGAAGGAAGGTGATGCGCTTGCCGGAAGGAAGCTCCATGCGGCCACGGCCCCAGGGCCACAGCCCCGCAAGCGTCCGGAACAGGAGGGTCTTGCCCGCTCCCGCTTCACCGACGATCAGCACGCGCTCACCAGGCTTGACCCGCAGATGCGGCTCCGAGAGCTTGGTGCAGCCACTGGGCGAGACGATTTCCAGCTCGTCGAAAGTGAGGCTGCCGTCACTGCTTTCGCCGATGCTAATGCGCTCCTGCTTGTCGTGAATCACGTCGGCGGCCACGAGCACGCTGCGTATCACGGCCACGCGCATCAAGGTCGCGCGCCAGTCGGCTATCGCGCCCACGTTGTTGATGAACCAGCGCAGGGAGGCATGTACCTGGTTGAAGGCGCTTACCGCCATCATCAGCCCGCCGAAGGTGAGGTCGCCGGCGAAATAGACGGGGGCCGCGACCAGGATCGGCGCCACCACGGTGAACCAGCCGTAGCCGTCGGTGACCCAGGCGAGGTTGATCTGGGTGGCGAAGATCCGCCGCAACGCGGTCAGCACGCAGCCGAGATCCGCCTCGAGCCGCCGCCTTTCATCCGCCTCGCCGCGGGCAAGTGCTATGGAATCGATGTTCTGGTTGATGCGGACCATGGAGAAGCGCAGCGCGGCCTCGCGCGAGTAGCGCTCGCTGTTCTGGGCGATGAGCGGCCGGCCGACCAGCCAGCTCAGGAAGGACGCCGAACCGGCATAGATGAAGGCCGCCCACACCATGTAGCCCGGTATGCTGAACGAGCTTCCGCCGACATGGAAGACGAAGCCGGAGGAGAGGCTCCACAGAACCCCGATGAACGATGCGAGCAGGATGGATGCCTGCAGCAGGCCGATGCCGAGATCCGTGGTGAGGTCGGCGAGATGGCCGGCATCCTGCTGCATGCGCTGGTCCGGATTGACGCCGACGTCGCCGGCGTTTGCCAGCCGGAAGGCGCGCCCAGGGCGCAGCCATTCGGTGATCAGGTCGAGCGTCAGCCCCTCGCGCAGCTTCAGCCTGATCATCTGGTTGAGCCATTGCTGGCCGACGTTCAGCACCAGAAGGGCGCCGGCTATCCCCGCAAACACGATGAGCTGGTCGACGAAGGCCGCAAGATCCCGCCTTTCGAGTGCGTCGTAGAAGGGCTTGTTCCAGCGATTGAGCAGTATCTGGCCGGCGGAGGTGGCGAGGATGACCGCCAATATGGACAGGCACAGCCAGGCGAGGGTCTTCCGCACCGGCGACCCGGCAAGGGCCTCGCGCGCCATCTTGAGGTGCCCCCTGAAGCCGCCGCCGTCGAATTCGGGAACCAGAGGCTCCGGCTTGGCCGCGTTAGACGATTGGCCTGGCATCGGATTACCTCCCGCTTCATCTGCACAGCAACGTCGCTACTGCAATGTGCCATTCATATAGCGGCAGCGTATCGCTGGAAGTATCAAACCATGGTGAGCCGAAACTAGCGTTTGGGCACGAAGACCCGCACCGACTTCGGCCGGATGCGGAAATGCGCCGGCGTCCAGGTCACCAGTTCACCGTCCGTATTGACCGGTCGCGGCTGCTTGGTCCGGATCGTCACCTCGGTCGTCTTGAAGGCCCTCACGTCGTCCCACTGGCCCTGGGTGCCCTTGCGCAGGCTGGGCAGCAGGCGCAGCAGCCTCCACCAGTGGTCGACTTCGAGGCTGTAGAGGTCGAGCCAGCCATCCTCGGCGGTCGCGGTTTCCTCGACCGTCATGCCGCCGCCATAGTGGCGCCCATTGCCGACCGAAACCTGCATGGTGCGGATCTTCTCGATCGTGTCGTCATGTTCGACATAAGCGGTGAAGAGCCGCGAGCGCATGAGAATGCGCGCTGCCACGATGCCGTAGCCGAGCGTTCCCCAGCGCTTCTTGGCGTGCTCGGTCAGCTCCGCCGCGAGCTCGGCGCTGAAACCGATGCTGGCGACGTTGAAGAACAGGTGACCGTTGACTTCGCCGAGATCGACCGCGGTCTCGCGGCCGGCGGCGATGATCTCGGCCGCTTGGACCGGGTCCGGGGGGATGCCCATCGTGCGGGCGAAATCGTTGGCGGTGCCAAGCGGTAGCACGCCGAGCGGCAGGCCCGAATAGACGAGGCCCGCAGCGGCATTGTTCAGGGTTCCGTCTCCGCCACCGACGATGGCCATGTCGAAATGGTCGGCATTGCGGGCGATCAGGTCGGACGCGCTTTCGTTCTTGCTCGTCGCCATCTCCTCGATCTCGATGCCGGCGTTGGCCAGCACCTGCTTGGCGGCAAGGATCGAGCCGGTTCCGCGGCGTGCACGCGGATTGACGATGAGCATGGCCCGGGCGCTTTCGGCCTTCTGCACGGCGCGCTTCTGGTGGATGACGTCGGTCAGGACAGTATTTCCCGTTGCTGTCGCCGGAACGGCGGGTTGGTCCCTTGCGTCCAGCATCTAGGAAGCGAGCACGCCGATTTGAAGGCAGGCACCATCACGTGCCGGAGAAACCACCGTGATCAGCGCGTTGTTTCCCCAACGCTTCGCCACGCCGCCAGGATGGCTTCGGCCGCCGCCTCGCCGGCGACTTCGTCGGTGAGCCAGGAGATCGCCGATATCCGCAAGACATCGCGACCGCGCCACTTGGCGCCGCCTGCGAAGACTGTGCCGTCGCGCTGGATCCGGGCGACGGTTGCCCTGGTCAATTCGTCGCCACGCTCGTCGTCCTCGCCTGCACCGAACCGCACCAGGACCTGATTGAGCACGACCTCGTTGAGGACGGAAATGGTGTTGTCGTTCCGGAGCCTGTCGGCGATCAGCCGGGCGACGCGGCAGTGGCGATCGACCATTGCCGCAATTCCGGCGCGGCCAAGATGCCTGATGATCGCCCAGGTAGCGAAGCCCCGCGCCCGGCGCGAGAGTTCGGGGACGAAGTGGCTGGGGTCGCGCTCGCCTTCCATCGTCGGCGGGAGGTAGCTGGCGGCGATGGTCATGGCGCGGCGGTGAGCATCCGAATTCCGAACGATGGCGTAACCGCAATCATATGGCGTCTGCAGCCATTTGTGGCCGTCGGTCGCCCATGAATCGCAGGCGTCGAGCCCTTCTGCCAGGTGCCGATACGGCGGACAGGCACGCGCCCAGCATCCGAACGCGCCGTCGACGTGTATCCAGGCGCCGATCCGGCGCGCGACTGGGACGATGTCGGCGAAGCGGTCGAACCCTCCGGTGTTGATCTGCCCTGCCTGCAAGATGACGATCGCCGGGCCAATGACCGCCTCGGCACGGCGCTTGAAATCCTCGACCAGCATCTGACCCTGGCCGTCGGTGGCGATGCGCACGAGGCGATCGTGTCCCAACCCCAGGAATTGGAGCGCGGAGAATACGGTCGTGTGAGCGTCGTCTCCGATCAGGACCGAGATAGGCCGCGCGCCGAACAGGCCGTTGGCCTCGACGTCCCAGCCGACCCGCCTCAGCACCTCGCCGCGTGCGGCTGCCAGGCAGACGAAGTTCGCGACCGTCGCCCCCGTCACGAAGCCGACCGAACTCTCGCGCGGAAGGTCGAGCAGTTCGAGCAGCCAGCGTGCCGCGACTGTCTCGGCCGCCGCCGCCGAGGGCATCGCGTGGTGGTTGCCGGAATTCTGCCCCCAGGCGCTGGTCAGCCAGTCGGCCGCGACGCCGACCTGATGGGAACCGCCGATCACCCAGCCGAAGAAGCGCGATCCCGTCGTGGCATTGAGGCCCGGCTCGGCGCGGGTGGCGAGTTCGTCGATGACGAATTCGCCGGGCTCTCCGTCCTCGGGCAGCGGTCCGTCGAAAGCCGCCAGCGCTTCCGCATAACCCTGCAGTGGGCGCTGCGGCCGCGATGGGAGTTCGGACCGGTATCTTATGGCAAGTTCGGCTGCCTGGCGCAGCAGGCGCGCAGTCCAGTCCCCCTCCATGACGCTCACCTTTTCGGTTTCGGAACGACAGGAAAATCAAGACGTGAAGGAACGATATGCCTGCATGCTACCGCACGCAATGCGAGCAATCCGCCCTAGCGGTCGAGTTCAGGATAGTAGGGGTCCGAATAGATGCGCCGGTCGCGTTCGCCGGACGTGCAATAGGGCCGTGGGGCGGACTGGGCCTTGAGGACGGGCGCCGGCGGCGGCGCGCCGCTGACTTCCAGTATGAGCTTGCGCCTGATGGCGGTCGAGAATTCCGACGCGTTCCTGATCGGCAGGACGAACGATCCAGGGCCTCCTATGACGCATTCGGCGTAATATCGGTCCAGATCCGTGACAGTTCCCGAAGGCCGGACCAGGATCGGCAGTCCGTTGATGACGATGCCCTGCGCCAGGGCGGCATCGCGGGCCAGCGTGACCGGCAGGCCGAAATTGTTCGGGCCGTCGCCGGAGATGTCGATCACGCGCCGCCAGCTCTCCATCTCGTTGCCGTGGAACAGGCTCGCGCCATAGGACACGGCGCTGGAGATCGAGGTTCCGCGAAATCCGCCGAACGGGCGCGCCTCAAGCTTGGCGGCGAAGTCCGCAGCACTGGCCGCGCCGTCGATGATCTGCCAGGGCACCGCCGATTCCTGGCGGACGGTGCCAGCCCATTCGAAATAGGTGATGGCGATGCGGCGGTAGCGACCGGCAAGCACCGCGTTGACGAAGTCCGGATGGCGGAGCGCCTCGACATAGCCCGCACGCTGGAGGCTGAATTCCTCGGAATCCATCGACCGCGAAACATCAACGGCGAGAACCAGCTCGACATCGACCGCTGCCACGTCCGCCCGCAATGCGCCGTCCACCGGCGTATCGCAAGCCAGGCACAGAACCAAAGCCAGTGCTTCCAGCATCGACGGTTCGCCCAACGGTTACGCCAGGCGAGTGTGCCGCAACCGCTACGGAATGGAAGGGGTCCCCTTTCACCCCTTCGTGAGCGAGCCCGGATCGTCCGTGCGGCGCAGCGCCGGGAACCCGCGTGTGGCGCCGCTCGGCGACAGCACCGGCACGAAGACGCGGCGCGAAGCTCTTTGGGCGACGGGCACGCCCTGGTAGACCCGCTTCTGTGCCTCGACGACGATGACCCCCGAGAAGATCGGCCAGAAGCTGCGACCCGCGCGTTCGAACAGGTGATGGAAGCGCATCATCCACTTACGCCGCGACGGCGGGAAGTGCAGCGCGTCTGACCACGACGCCACGGTGAAATTCGCCTCGCGCAGCAGTTCGTTCAGCTGGCCGCTGGAAAACGGCCTGCCCGTGCCGAAGGGCGTATGCTCGAATCGCGCCCAGACGCCGCGGCGATTCGGCACCACGATGACGACACGGCCGGCCGGCGAAAGCACGCGCCAGATCTCCTTAAGCGTCTCGCGCGGATTTTCGGCATGTTCGAGCGAATGCACGAGCAGCATGCGGTCGACCGACGAATCGACCAGCGGCAGTTCCTCGTCGAAGACCAGCGCTGTCGCCGATGGACCCTGCGACGGCCACACCACCGCGCCTTGTGTCGCCGGCATGAAGGCGAAGACCCGCTCCGCGTCCGAGCCGAACCGGTCGAGCCATGGCAGCGCATAGCCCAGTCCGACGAGGCGCTCGTTGGGCACGTTGGCCCAAACCGAGGACAGCGCCATGGTGATCGACTGCTCGGCAAGGCGGCCCAGCGGCGTCGAATAGAAGGAGCGGAGGTCTACGATATCCGAGTTCATGGCGCGAACGGTAGCCGCGCGCGCCCTGGACTTCAACGACCACCCCGCGGGCAGGCTATGGGGTGACAGGGCGAGCCGCCCGCCCTATCGTCGCACATCAGGAACGGAGTTTCGCGATGACGGTCGAAATCGAGCTCTTCATGTGCCGCACCGACAATTTCGGCGCGCTGCTGCACGACCCTCGCACCGGCGAGACGGCGATCGTCGATGCGCCGGAAGAGGCTCCGATCCTCGCCGCCATCGAGCGGCGCGGCTGGAACCCTTCGACGATCATGACGACGCACCACCACGGCGACCACGTCGAGGCCAACTTGGCGTTGAAGAACCGCTTCAGGCTGCGCATCGTGGGACCCGAATCGGAACGCGACCGGATTCCCGGCATCGACGACACGGTCGAGGAGGGATCGGTCATCCCCTTCGGCGACGAAACGATCGAGGTGATCGAAACGCCCGGTCATACCGCCGGCCACGTCTGCTATCACCTGCCCAGGTCGAAGGTGATCTTCACCGCGGATACGCTGTTTGCGCTCGGCTGCGGGCGCCTGTTCGAACGTCCCGCACCGGTGATGTTCGAATCGCTGAAGAAGCTGGCTGCCCTGCCCGCCGACACGGTCGTCTATTGCGGCCATGAATACACGCTCTCCAACGCGCGCTTCGCCTTGACGGTGGACCCGGACAATGCCGCCCTGCGGGACCGCGCGGCGAAAATCGAGGCGCTGCGCGCCGCCGACAAACCGACCTTGCCAACGACGATCGGCGAGGAGCTTGCCACCAATCCGTTCCTGCGCTGGGCCGATCCGGCGATCAGGAAAAATCTCGGCATGGAGCATGCCACCGACGCCGAGGTGTTCGCCGAAATCCGCAAGCGCAAGGACAATTTCTGAGATGTATGCCGCAGAGATCATCGCCACGCTGGGAATGCGCCGTCATCCGGAAGGCGGCTGGTACGTCGAGACGTTCCGCGACAACCCAAGGGGCGGACCTCAGGGAGGGCGTGGAAACTCCACCGCGATCTATTTCCTGCTCGAGCATGACGACGTTTCGGCTTGGCATCGGGTCAAGGACGCAGCCGAGATCTGGCATTTCCATGCCGGATCGCCAGTCGAGCTGCGGATGCACCAGGAGGGAGGCGACGTCACGTCGCATCGGCTGGGCATCGACATCGCGTCCGGCGAGCGTCCGCAACTGGTGGTACCGGCGGGCTGCTGGCAAACGGCACGCAGCCTGGGCGAATGGACGCTCGTCGGCTGCACCGTCGCGCCGGGCTTCGAGTTCGCACAGTTCGAACTGGCCGAGCCCGGCTGGGAACCGGTGGAGGCCGCCGGCTAGGCCGTTGCTCCGTCGGCGGCACGGTCTCCGCGCTTCTTGCCGAAGATAAGCGACTTGGCCGCCAGCACCGCGCCGCCGGTGATCAGCACGCAAGCGGCAAGGATCCGAAGCGACGGCTCGGCGACGCCGGCGACGATCAGCACCAGTGTCGACAAAAGCGGCGCCGCATAGCTCGCAGCACCTAGCACCTGGATGTTGCCACGCTTGACGCCGATATCCCAGGCGTAGAAGGCGGCCCCCACCGGCATCAGGCCGAGCGCAACGACCGCCAGCCACTGGCCGGCATTGGCCGGAAGCACCGTCTCCTCCAGCGCCAGGTGGGCGATGAACGACAGTACCGATGTCGCCAGGCAGAACCAGGTGACGACCGTCGTGGGCACGGCCGGAAATCGCCTCGACAACAGCGAGTAACCGGACCAGAAGAAGGCGCCGGCGAAGGCCATCGCATAGCCAAAGCTGTAGCGTGGGTCGAAGGCGATGCCGCCCCCCTTGGTGACGATCAGGACCGTGCCGGCGAGCCCTATCAGCGCGCCCACGACGTGATTCCACCTCAGGCGTTCGCCGGGCATCAGCGCCGAACCGAGCACGATGAAAAGCGGCCACAGATAGGCGATGAGGCTTGCCTCGACCGCCGGTGCGTTACGCAGCGCGGTGAAGTAGAAGAAGTGGTAGCCGAACAGCCCGGCGATGCCGATGACCCACACCTGCGGAGGGATCCTGGTCTTTACCTGCGGGGCGGGCATGAACAGCCGCGCCACCAGTCCGACCAGCGTGCCGATGGCGAAGGTGATGGCCGAGAGCAGGAACGGCGGCACCGAGCCCGATGCATCGGTGAGCAGTGCCAGCAGCGCCCACATGGCAACCGCCGAAAATCCAATGAGTGTCGCGCGCCCCATCATCCCCCTCCCGGCGCCGCAGCGCCTGAGCCCGGCACTTCCGGTTGCAAGGAATGCGGGCCCTCATTTCCGGAGCACATACCTGCTCCGGAACCGCCCGGGGTAATGCACTCAGTCGATCGCTTCGAAGCGCCGCGCCTTGACCGTGATGGTCCCGATCTCGGTGCTCACCGTAGCATGGATCGGCGCATATACTCCGGTTTGGCCGACCGGTGCAAACGTCACCATGATGCGGCTGCGGTCACGCAGGAAGGAGAGCGCCCTCTTGTCGGTGCGGTAGCCGGAAACCGGCTGGAAGCCCATGCGGCAGGTAACGGTCTGGCCCTTATAGCCGGCGATCGACGTCTCGCCCGTGGAGACCGGCGTCAGGCGCAGGTCAGCCCGCAGTTCGCCGTCGTACATCTTCACCGTTCGCCCGCACACCTTGTCGAGGCTGGGCGCCCGGATGATGGTGGCGGCGATCGGGTCGGCCACCCCGCGGAGGTCGTTAGGGCCGAGCGGTATCCATGTCTGGCCACGCTTCTTCGGCGCCGGGACGACTTCGGTGCTCGTGACCCGGTCGCCCGAGAAGCGGATGTCGACCAGCGAGGCCTTCTTGCCCGAGACATAGTCGGCGCGGAAGGAAGTCGGGCGGATTCGCCCATTGCTGATGCTACCCTTCGAGGAAATCGTGCCGCGCGTGTCGTCGAATATCGCGGCGAGCCCGGCGCTGGAGACCGATCCGTTGATCGTATAGGCGTCGCCCTCGTAGCTGCTCTCAAAGCTCGCCCTGGCTACCGGAAAACCGAGGAACGACAGCGAATAATCGCCGCGAAAGGCCTTCGTGGCAGCGGGAGCGGGCGATGTTGATAGTCCCAACACAATTGCAAGCAAGACAGGCGCGGCGCGGAGCATTCGTTCCAATACCTCATGGTCGGCGAAAGCCTGCTTTCGCCTGTTCGCGTCCCTCTCGCCCGGTTATAAGTGCAAATCCGGCCTTTGTTTGGAACTGGGGAAAACCTCCGGAGTCCAGCGGGTGCTTGACGCGTCGGCGAAATGCAACTATGGAACGCCAACTTTTTCCATGAGGCCGCCTGACTGAGACCGCGCGCCGTACTCGGTGCGTCATAGCCGCTTGGTCCGCCAGAACTGAAGGTATGTAACATGTCCCGCGCTTGCGAACTCACCGGTAAGGCCGTCATGACCGGCAACAATGTGAGCCACGCCAACAACAAGACCCGTCGTCGCTTCCTGCCGAACCTGGTCAATGTCACGCTCATCTCGGAAGTTCTGAACCAGAACGTCCGCCTGCGCATTTCGGCCAACGCGCTCCGCTCGGTCGAGCATCGCGGCGGCCTCGACGCCTTCCTGGCCAAGGCCGACGCTGAAGAACTGTCGCAGCGCGCCCGTCTGCTCAAGAAGCAGATCGCCAAGAAGACCGCCGAGCAGGCTGCAGCCTGATCGACGAATCAGGCGGGGGACGACCGCCTGGAGCCTCTGGTGCCGCAAGGACGAAGAGGCTCCGACCAACGGACGGGCACGGCCCGTGAACTGGTTCCATCACCCAGGATAAAAAAATGAACTCCGGTTCTCGTTATCTGCCTTTCGTGGCCGCGATGGCGCTTGTCGTCGTCGCCTCCAACATCCTCGTTCAGTTCCCGATGCAGGGACAGGTCGGATCGCTCGCACTCGCCGACATCCTGACCTGGGGCGCCTTCACCTATCCCTTCTCCTTCCTGGTCACCGACCTCGCCAACCGGCGCTATGGACCGAAGATGGCCCGGCGAATCGTCTTCGTCGGCTTCATGACGGCCGTGGTCTGCTCGATCGTGCTGCCGCCGCTGTTGTTCAGCTACGGGCTGATTCCCTTCGAGACCGCGCCCGGCCGCCTGGCGCGCATCGCGCTTGCCTCGGGAACCGCCTTCCTGGTCGGCCAGCTGCTTGATGTGACCGTATTCAACTGGCTGCGCCGCCAGAGCTGGTGGCGGGCGCCGATCGTCGGCACCCTCGTCGGATCGGTCTTCGACACGGCGATCTTCTTCGGCATCGCCTTTTCCGCCGCCTTCGCCTTCCTCGGCCCCGATGATGGCTTCGCCCTCGAGGCAGCCCCGCTGTTCGGCGTCATGTCGGTCGAGGCTGCGCGCTGGGTGTCCTGGGCGCTCGGCGACCTCACCGTAAAGCTGCTGATCGGCCTGTTCGCGCTGGTGCCCTACCGTCTAATCGCCGCCCGCTGGAGCCAGCCGGCGCTGGCGGCCAACTGATTCCGCCTACCGGTCTATTCGCGTTGACAGGATGATCGACGACAGGGTGCGTTCGACGCCGTCGAGCGCACCGATCCGGTCGATCACCGCGTCGAGGTCCTGTACCGACGGCGCCTCGACCACGACGATCATGTCGAAGTTGCCGCTCACCGAATGCAGCGTGCGCACCTCGGGGATCCGCTTCAGCACCGCCTCCACCGCCGCCGAGACCTTGGGCAAGGCGGTGACGAGGATATGCGCGCGGACGAGGTTCTTCTCGTAGTCGGGCGACAGCCTGACGCTGTAGCCCGCGATCACCCCACGCTTCTCCAGCCGCTC
Organism: Mesorhizobium sp. SCN 65-20; assembly: GCA_001724355.1. Taxonomy (GTDB): domain Bacteria; phylum Pseudomonadota; class Alphaproteobacteria; order Rhizobiales; family Rhizobiaceae; genus Aminobacter. The sequence continues at coordinate 14,970 of MEEF01000069.1, forward strand.
CAGCCGGCTCTGCACCGTCGTCCGGGACACGCCCAGCTTGCGGGCGAGGTCGGCCGTCGAGGCGCGCGCGTTCTCGCGCAGGAGGTTCAACAGGGCACGGTCGGGATCACCAGTCATTTCGCCGATACTCTTCGTCGTTTCGACCAAAACATATCGACTTTTCGTCGTTCTCGATACTGCCTTTCGACGAAGCACGGCTCTAGACTCGCGCGCGAAATCGCACTCCAAGGGGGATCAGACCATGAAGCAAATCGTTGTCGTAGGCGCAGGCAAGATCGGCTCGACCATCGCCGACATGCTGGCGGAGACCGGCGACTACCAGGTGACCGTGGTCGACCGCTCGCAGGCCGCGCTCGACGCGTTGGAAGTAAGCGGCAATGTCGCGACCAAGCAGGTCGAGATCGCCGAAGCCGGCGCGCTCGACGCCGTCCTGGCCGGCAAGTTCGCCGTGATGTCGGCAGCCCCCTTCCACCTGACCACCAAGATCGCCGAAGCCGCCGCCAAGGCCGGCGTGCACTACCTCGACCTGACCGAGGACGTTGCCTCGACCCGCATCGTCAAGGAACTGGCGGCCAAGGCCAACAGCGCCTTCATCCCGCAGTGCGGCCTGGCTCCGGGCTTCATCTCCATCGTCGCCAACGACCTCGCCAAGCGATTTGATTCGCTCGAGAGCGTGCGCATGCGCGTCGGAGCCCTGCCGCAGTACCCGTCGAATGCGCTCAACTACAACCTGACCTGGAGCACCGACGGCGTCATCAACGAATATTGCGAGCCCTGCGAGGCGATCGTCGAGGGCGAGCTGATCGAGGTTCCGCCGCTCGAGGAACGCGAGGAGTTCTCGCTCGACGGCATCACCTACGAGGCGTTCAACACCTCGGGCGGCCTCGGCACGCTGTGTGAGACCTATGAGGGCAAGGTGCGCACGCTCAACTACCGCACCATCCGCTACCCCGGCCACGCCGCGATCATGAAGGCGCTGCTCAACGATCTCGGCCTGCGCCACCGCCGCGAAGTGCTGAAGGACATCCTCGAGAACGCCCTACCGGCGACGCTGCAGGACGTGGTGGTGATCTTCGTCACCGTGAGCGGCCGCAAGGGCGGACGCCTGCTGCAGGAAAGCTACGCCAACAAGATCTACAGCCGCCAGCTGGGCAAGCTGGTCCGCAGCGCCATCCAGATCACCACGGCATCCGGCATCTGCGCCGTGCTCGACATGCTGGCCAATGGCACCCTGCCGCAGAAGGGCTTCATCCGCCAGGAAGACATCGCGCTCGACGCCTTCCTCGCCAATCGCTTCGGCCGCAACTACGCGCAGGCCGCGGCATCGCATCTGGCGGCCTGACCACCGGACGCCTCGCGGGGGGAAGCTCCGGAGGCCACGCGTTACAGGCAGCGAGGGGTTGGGGGCCCCTCGCTTTTTTTTTGCGCTGCTTGCGGCTGTTGTCAGATCGGCGTCATCGGCCCGAAGAAGCCGATGATACGCTCGATGCGCTCGCCGTCGGGTGCAAGCAAGGCGATGTCGATGCCTTCGGGCAGCGGCGTGCCGTCGGCCTCGACGACGCGCCAGCCGAAGCGGGCGAGGCCGTGATGGACATCCACGGTAGTCGTACGCACGATCCTGGCGCCTGGGCGACCGGCTCGAACGGTCGTAATGTGGGCCAGCAATTCATCGACGCCTTTGGTGTCGGAACGCGGGTCGGTATAGGTCGCCCTGTCGGCCCAGACAGCTTCGAGCAGTGCCTTGCGCCGTTCCGGCTCGGGCTCGTTCCAGACCGCGCAATAGCGGTCGATGAGGCTGGTGACTTCGGACGACATGACCGGCTCCCGCATCCGCGCGCCGATCTTAGCGGAGAATCGCCCTTCAATCCCCGTGCAGGATGAATTCCAGGTAGAGATTTCGCTGCAGGATCGAGTGGTTGTCGTCGGAAATGATCGACACCATCAAGGCGCCGTCGTCGCGCTGCCAGGCGTCGAGCCCCTCCATGTTGTCGATCTGGTAGCCCATGTTCGCCTCGAACAGCACCGGGCCGTCGGCGACCTTGCCTGCGGCAATGCTGTCGCCGGCAATGCGCCTCAGGCGCATCTTCACGCCCGCGGCCATCGAGAAGCTGCGTTCGAGCAGGAGCATGTCGCCGCCGGGCAGGAAGGCGCCGTCGGTTATGTCGAACTCGCCGTCGCGGCGGACAGTGAAGACGCCCTTGCCCGGGCCTTCGATGATCGCTGCGAAGATATTGCCGGCCTCGTCCAGGCTCTTTTCCGATACCGCGACCAGCCCGCCCTTCTCTTGCGAATAGGCCACCGTTTCGAAGCCACGGTTGCGGCGCAATTCGTTGCGCGGCACCAGGAAGTCCAACTCGCCAATCGCCGCCTTCATGCCATCAGCTTCGATGCGGTATTGGGCCAGGCGATGGGCGCCCTCGAAGCCGACGGTTGCGATGCCGTCCTTGACGGCAAGGCTCTCGGCGTCGGCCAGCCACTTCTTCTCGATGAAACCGCCTGACGCGTCGATCATCTGCTCCATGCGGAAGTTGGCGATCCCTGCGGGGCGCATTTCGGCATCGCGCTCGACCGTTCCGAAGAACCAGAATCCGGTGTCGGCAACGCCGATGAAGTCACTGCCGGGTTCGAGAAAGCGGAAAGCCGACAGGGCGCCGAGATTTCGCGACGAAGACGTGAGCTCCAGGCCGCCGACGAATTCCAGCGGGCCGAACATCGTCTCGCTGCTGCCGATCTCGAACTGGGTGATGGGACGCGCCGAAACCTCGAAGTGCTCGACCGCCGGCACTTCGGCGATCGACGAGCCTGCCAGCAACGACGAAACGGCGAGCGCCCCGACTGCGGCGCAAGCGAGGTGCCGCAGTCGGGCCAGAGGCGAGGTCATCCGGCGCGCCGGAAGCCGCGGCGGTGATCGCGGGCGCTCTCTTCGTCGAACAGCGAGGCGAGTTGCTCCGTCATCGCGCCGGCCAGTTCCTCCGCGTCGACGATGGTCACGGCGCGGCGATAATAGCGCGTCACGTCGTGGCCGATGCCGATAGCCAGCAATTCGACCGGCGAACGCGTCTCGATCAGGTCGATGACCGCGCGCAGGTGGCGCTCCAGGTAGTTGCCCGGGTTCACCGACAGCGTCGAATCGTCGACCGGCGCACCGTCGGAGATCATCATCAGGATCTTGCGCTGCTCGGGCCGCGCGATCAGGCGCTGGTGCGCCCAGAGCAGCGCTTCGCCGTCGATGTTTTCCTTGAGCAGGCCCTCGCGCATCATCAGGCCGAGGTTGCGGCGGGCACGGCGCCACGGCGCGTCGGCGCTTTTGTAGATGATGTGGCGCAGGTCGTTGAGGCGGCCGGGATTTGGCGGCTTGCCGTCCTTCAGCCACTTCTCGCGCGCCTGCCCGCCCTTCCAGGCGCGGGTGGTGAAGCCGAGGATCTCGACCGAGACGCCGCAGCGCTCCAGCGTGCGCGCCAGGATGTCGGCGCAGGTGGCGGCGACCGTGATCGGACGGCCGCGCATCGAGCCGGAATTGTCGAGCACCAGTGTCACGACCGTGTCGCGGAACTTGGTGTCGCGCTCCTGCTTGAACGACAGCGGCTGCATCGGGTCGATGACCACGCGCACCAGGCGGGCCGGATCGAGATAGCCTTCTTCCAGGTCGAAGTCCCAGGAGCGGTTCTGCTGCGCCATCAGGCGGCGCTGCAGGCGGTTGGCGAGGCGGCCGACCACGCCCTGCAGGTTGGCGAGTTGCTTGTCGAGGAAAGCGCGCAGGCGGTCGAGTTCGTCCTCCTCGCACAGCTCCTCGGCGCCCACCGTCTCGTCGAAGGCGGTGGTGAAGACCTTGTAGTCGATTTCCCTGGGCAGGTTGGCGAAGGGATTATCCTGGCGGCGGGCCTCGCCCGGTGTCTCCGAATCGGTGTCGTCGTCATCCGCCATGTCGTCGGCGGTGGCGTCGGACGCCTCCATCTCGCCGGAGGGATCCTCGTCGGCTGATGCTTCGGCCTCGTCGGACTGCGATTGGTCGGCGCCGGAATCGTCGTCGCCGCCCTCCTCGCTCTGGTCGTCGCCCTGCTGCTCCTCGTCGTTCTCTTCTTCGTTGTCCTCGGTTTCCTGGTCGTCGCCCAGTTCCTCGGCCATTTCGAGGGACGCCAGCATCTCGCGCACGACGCGCGCGAAGGCCTGCTGGTCGCCGAGATTTTGGGACAGATGGTCGAGATCGGCCCCGGCCTTGCCCTCCACCCACTTGCGCCAGAGCTCGACCATGCGCTGGCCGCTCTTGGGCGCCGGGCGTCCGGTCAGCTTCTCGCGCACGATCAGCGCCAGCGCTTCCTCGAGCGGAGCCTCGGATTGCTCGGTCACCTCGGCCAGGTTGGCCTTGGCGTATTTGTCCTCGAGCATGGTGGTGATGTTTTCGGCGACACCGGCCATGGCGCGGCTGCCGATCGCCTCGACGCGGGCCTGCTCGACGGCGTCATAGACGGCGCGCGCCTGCTTGCCCTCGGGCGCCAGCTTGGCATGGATGCGGTTGTCGTGGCAGGCGCGCTTGAGCGCCATGGAATCGCCGAGACCGCGGGTGACCGCGATGTCGAAGGCGGAAGCCTTCTTGGGCAGCTCCGGCAAGCGGGCGCGGTTACCGGCGAGCGCCGGCCGCTCCTTGGCGAAGGCGACCTCGAACTCGTTGTCGCCCGAAATCGCCCGCATGCACACGGTCATCGCGCGCTTGAAGCTGTCCGCTTCCGCCCCCGACTTGGATTTGTTGCGCGTGTTGTCGCCCGGGCCCGCCATTTAAGCCTTGCTATCCCAGCACGACGTTGGCCGCGGATTCCGGCAGGTCCTCGCCGAAGGCGCGATGATAGAACTCGGCCACGACCGAACGCTCGAGCTCGTCGCACTTGTTGAGGAAGGTCAGGCGGAAGGCCATGCCGACATCGCCGAAGATCTCGGCGTTCTCGGCCCAGGTGATGACCGTGCGCGGGCTCATGACCGTCGACAGGTCGCCGTTGACGAAGGCCGAGCGCGTCATGTCGGCGACGCGGACCATCTTGTTGACGATCTCCTTGCCCTTGGCGTCGCGGTAGTGCTTGGCCTTGGCAATGACGATCGCCACCTCGTTGTCGTGCGGCAGGTAGTTCAGCATGGTCACGATCGACCAGCGGTCCATCTGCGCCTGGTTGATCTGCTGCGTGCCGTGATAGAGGCCGGTGGTATCGCCGAGGCCGACCGTGTTGGCGGTGGCGAACAGGCGGAAGGCCGGGTGCGGACGGATGACGCGGCTCTGGTCGAGCAGCGTGAGCCGGCCCGAGGCTTCGAGCACGCGCTGGATCACGAACATCACGTCGGGACGGCCCGCGTCGTATTCGTCGAAGCAGAGCGCGACGTTGTGCTGGTAGGCCCAGGGCAGGATGCCGTCACGGAACTCGGTGACCTGCATGCCTTCCTTGACGACGATCGCATCCTTGCCGACGAGGTCGATACGGCTGACGTGGCTGTCGAGGTTGACGCGGACCATCGGCCAGTTGAGGCGGGCGGCGACCTGCTCGATGTGAGTCGACTTGCCGGTGCCGTGATAGCCGGAAACCATGACGCGGCGGTTGTAGGCGAAGCCGGC
>MEEF01000070.1 GCA_001724355.1 Mesorhizobium sp. SCN 65-20
CGACGCGGTGCGCGATGCGCTCCACCACCGCCATGTCGTGCGAGATGAACAGATAGGCGAGACCATATTCGCGCTGCAGGTCGACCAGGAGTTCCAGCACACGCGCCTGGACCGACACGTCGAGCGCCGAGACCGCCTCGTCGAGCACCACGACAGACGGGTTGAGCATCAGCGCACGGGCGATGCACAGGCGCTGGCGCTGGCCGCCGGAGAATTGGTGCGGATAGCGCGCCAGGCTGTCCTCGGGCAGGCCGACACGCTTGAGCAGCGTGACCATGCGCTCGCGCACCGCCGCGTCGATCGCCGCGCCGGTGGCGATCACCGGTTCTGCCAGGATCTGCTCGACGGTCAGGCGCGGGTTGAGCGAGGCATAGGGGTTCTGGAACACCATCTGCACCGGCAGGCGGCTCTGGCCGGGCCGGGCCGCCTGGGCCTCAACCGAAAATGCGCCGCGCGTCGGCGAGACGAGGCCGAGCACGGCGCGCGCAGTCGTCGACTTGCCCGAGCCGCTTTCGCCTACGATCGCCAGCGTCTCGCCCGCCAGGAGATCGAATCCGACACCGTCGACGGCGTGCACTGCGCCCACCGGCTTGCTGAACCAGCCGCCCTTCAGCGGATAACGCACGACGAGGTCGTCGACCTCGAGCTTCGGCTTTGGCAACGGCACCACCTCGCGCGCCCCGTCCGCCCGCGCGGCTGCGCCGCTGGAGAAGTGGGGCACCGCATGCAGCAGATGCTTGGTGTAGGGATGCTGGGGCTTGTCGAGGATCTGGCTCAGCTCCCCCTGCTCGACCACCCTGCCGTCCTGCATCACCATCACGCGGTCGGCGATGCCGGCGACAAGGCCGATGTCATGGCTGATGAATATCATCGACATGCCGGTCTCGCGCCGAAGCTCGGCGAGAAGCGCCATGATCTGCGCCTGCACGGTGACGTCGAGCGCCGTGGTCGGCTCGTCGGCGATCAGCAGGCGCGGATTGCAGGCGAGCGCCATGGCGATCATCACGCGCTGCAGCATGCCGCCGGAGAGCTCATTCGGCGTTGCCTTGAGCCTACGCTCGGCATCGGGGATGCGCACCCGCTCGAGCGCCTCGCGCGCCGCGGCCCGCGCCTGCGCGCCGGTCAGGCCGCGATGCAGGCGGAACGATTCCTCGATCTGGGTGCCGATGGTCAGCACCGGGTTGAGCGAGGTCATCGGCTCCTGAAAGATGACGCCGATCTCGGCGCCGCGAATGCCCACAAGTTCCTGCTTGCCGGCCGTGGTGACGTCCATCACCGAGCCATTGGCGCGCAGCAGCTCGATCTTGCCGCTGGTGATACGTCCGCCGGCATAGTCGGTCAGGCGATTGGTGGAGAGCGCCGTAACGGATTTTCCCGAGCCGCTCTCACCGACGATCGCCACCACCTCTCCGACGCCGACGTCGAAGCTCACGCCGTGCACGACCTCCTTCGCCGCGGCTCCCTGGCCGAAGCTGACATGCAGGTCGCGGACGGAAAGTATCGGCTTTGTCTCATTCGCCATCGTCACGCCCTCCTCGTCTTGGGATCGAGGATGTCGCGCAGCGCATCGCCGAGAAGGTTGAACCCGAGGATGGAGAGCATGATGGCGACGGCCGGGAAGGCCAGCAGCCACGGCGCCTGCTCCATCAGGTTGCGGGCGTCGCTCAGCATCAGGCCGAGCGACGAGGCCGGCGGCTGGGTGCCGAGCCCGAGGAAGCTCAGGCCGGCTTCGGTCAGCAGCGCCCAGGCGAGCGCCAGCGTCACCTGCACGGTGAGCGGCGCCACCAGGTTGAGCAGCAGGTGCCTGGTCAGGATGTAGGTACGGCTCGACCCGAAGGTGCGGGCGGCATCGACGAAATCGCGTGCCTTGAGCGACAGCGCAGGACCGCGCACGACACGGGTGAAGATCGGCGTGTAGACGATGCTGATGGCCGCGACGCTGGTCCAGGTGCCCGGCCCGATGATCGTGACGATCAAGAGCGCCAGAAGGATTGCCGGGAAGGCCAGCAGAACGTCCATGAAGCGCATCAGAAGCGTATCCCAACGCCCGCCATACCAGGCGGCGGTCAGTCCGAGTACCGTGCCGGCAAGGGTTGCAAGTGCCACGGAGAAGAAGGCGACGGTGAATGACTGGCCGACGCCCTTCATCAGCCGGCTCATCACGTCGCGGCCAAACAGGTCGGTGCCCATCCAGTAGGAGGATGTCGGCGCTTGCAGGCGGTCGATCCGGTACTGCATCAGCGGGTCGTGCGGGGTCAGCCCGACGGCGCCAGCCAAGGCGACGAGCAGGTAGACCAGTACGATGGCGCCACCGATACGGCCGCTCGGATGGGAGAATATGGCCCTCAGGATGCGCATCAACGGCCCTCCAGGCGAATGCGAGGGTCGAGCGCAGCATAGGCGAGGTCGACGAGCAGATTGACGATCATGAAGTTGAGGGCGATGAACAGAACGGCACCCTGCACCAGCGCGTAATCGCGCTGCAGGATGGCTTCCAGCACCATGCGGCCCAGCCCCGGCAGGGCGTAGATCTGTTCGACAATGACGGCGCCGCCAAGCAGGTATCCGAACTCGATGCCGCTCAGCGTGACGACGGGCACCAGCGCATTAGGCAGCGCATGGCGCCAGATGACCTGGCGCTCGGGCGTGCCCTTGCTGCGTGCCGTGCGCACATAATCGTCGCTCAGAACGTCGAGCATGGCCGAACGGGTGACGCGCGTGACCGAGGAGGCGAATGCGCAGCCGAGCGTGATCGCCGGCAGGATCATCTGGCCGAGATTCTGCAAGGGGTCCTGCCAGATCGGGGTGAACGCGCCCATGGTGGGCAGAACGCCGAAGCCGGCGGACAGGATGTAGATGATGACGAGGCCAACGACAAAGCTCGGTGTCGACTGGCCGATCATGGCGGCGACGCGCACACCGAGATCGGCGGGACGCTCGTTGCGGGTAGCGGCGAAGACGCCGGCGGGCACGCCGATCGACAACGCAATCAGCATGGCAAGCAGCGCGAGTTCCAGCGTCAGCGGAAAGCGTTCGAGGATGACCGTCAGAACAGGCTTGCCGTAGGTCACCGAGATGCCTAGGTCGCCGCTGAACAGGCCGGTGAACCAGCGCCAGTACTGGACCGGCCAAGGCTGGTCGATGCCGAAATAGACGGCGAGCGAATCCCGCTGCTGCGGGGTCAGAAGGCCGGCCTCGGTGCCCAGCATGGCCGTGATGGAATCGCCCGGCACCAGCCGGATGGCGATGAAGACGATGATAGAGACGCCGATGAGGACCAAAGGAAAGGCCCGTAGGCGACGTATCACGTAACTCATGGCGTGCGGACCATCTGGGTTGGGGGAGCGTTTCAGTTCCCTGGCTGGACCGGCCGGCGCCGGCCCCCGATTGCAGGGCGGTCGCCATCAGATCGATGGCGACCGCCTTCAGGCGACGACAGGGAGAGCGCGCCGCCTGAAGCTCCGGTTACTGCTGGATGGTGACCTTGCCGAGGCTGACCAGCGAGCCGGTTGGCATCGGCACGAAGCCCTGCACGTTCTTCTGCTGGGCGATGTAGCCATAGCCGGTGTAGAGCCAGATCCACGGCGCCTTTTCAGCGAGCTGCTTGTCGAACTCGGCGAAGATTGCCTTACGCTTTTCCGGATCGGTCTCGGCGCGGCCGTCCTGCAGCAGCTTGTCGAGCGTATCGTCGGCGAAGTTGGAAACCTTCTGCAGATTGCCGTTCTTGGTCCAGTAACGATTGTACATGGTGTAGGGGTCGGGACGGCCGCCGTTCAGCGCCACGGCCATGTCGAAGTCGCCCTTCAGCCAGGTGTCGACATAGACGTTGAGCTCCATCATCTTGATGTCGAGCTTGACGCCGATCTCGGCCAATTGCGACTGCAGCACTTGTGCTTCGGCGGCAGCCGTCGGCGGCTCGCCGGTGGCAGCGATCACGGTGGCGCTGAAACCATCGGCAAAACCGGCATCGGCCATCAGCTTCTTCGCCTTCTCGACGTCCTGCTTGTAGCAGAACAGCGAGTTCGGATCGGAAGCGAAGAACGGCGCGGTAATCGGCCCGGTCACCTGGCCTTCGCCGAGGGAGGCCGTGTCGAGCACCGCCTTGCGGTCGACGGCGCAGGAGATGGCCTGGCGCACGGCGAGCTCGTTCATCGGCTTGCGCGCCGGGTTGAGCTGGAGCACGTGGTAGGCGAGCAGCGGCGCGCGGTTGAGCTGGAGCTTGGGCTCGTTGGGCACGAGCGTCGCGATCAGCGGATCGTTGAGCAGCGCGAAGTCGACCTGACCGGTGCGCATTGCGGCGAGGATCGCGGTCTCGTCGGGAAGCACGCTGATCTCGATGCCATCGACGCCGGTCGCACCACCGGCCCAGTCCTTGTTGGCAACAAGTGCGGCCTTGGAGTTGGGATCCCACTTCTCGAGCTTGAACGGACCCGAGCCGACGGCCTTGGTCCCGATGGTGCCGGCGGCGATCTCGCTTGCCGGAACGATCGACGAGTTGGTGTCGGTCATGGCGGTGAGGATCGGCGCGTCCGGCTGCTTCAGCTTGAAGACGACGGTGCCGGCATCGGGGGTCTCGATGCTCTCGATGGAGAGGTAGTTGGCGCGGTTCGCAGCACCGGTCGCCTCGTCGAGGATGCGTTCGAACGATGCCTTGACGTCGGCCGAGGTCACCGCAGCGCCATTCTGGAACTTGGCCTTGGGGTCGAGCTTGAAGGTGAGCTGCTTACCATCGGCGGAGAATTCCCACGACGTGGCGATGCCGGGAACGATCTTGAGATCCGCATCGAGACGCACGAGCGGCTCATAGATCAGCTCGAGCAGGCGCAGCGACGAGAACGCGGTCTGCTTGTGCGGGTCGAGCCCGGTGGCGTCCTGTGCCCAGGCCATGCGCAGCGTGGCCGCATCGGCATGTCCGGCAACAGCCGACAGGCCGATCATCACGGCCGTCGTCGCCCCAAGGAAATATTTGAACTTGCTGGTCATTTCATCCTCCCTGTTACTCATTTGCTGGCAGGCCTGAATGGCCTGCCGGATCACATGGATGCCTGCTTCGCATCCTGGATTGCTTGCCGCAAGAAGCCTTTCGAGCCATCCAGCGCTGATCGCGCCTCCGCGAGGCTCATCCCCGTCATGACGATGAGGATTGCCAGCTTCACATCGTTGTGGGTCTCAGCGAGCGCAGCCTGCGCCTCCTCAAGACTGCACTCGGTCGCCTGCATGACGATGCGCGCGGCGCGGGCCACGAGCTTCTTGTTAGACGCCTTCAGATCGACCATCAGGTTCTCGTAGGTCTTGCCGATGCCGATCATGCTGGCGGTGGTCAGCATGTTGAGCACGAGCTTCTCGGCCGTACCCGCCTTCATGCGCGTCGAACCGGTCAGCACCTCGGGCCCGACGACGGGTGAAATGGCGATATCGGCGATCTCAGCGATGGCCGACTGCGGATTGCAGGAAAGAGCGATGGCAGTCGCGCCGATCTTCTTTGCGTAGTTCAGGCCGCCGATGACGTAGGGCGTGCGCCCGCTCGCGGCGATGCCGACGACGACATCCTTGGCCGTCAGGTCGATTTCGGCCAGTGCCTCGGCGCCCTTGGCCTGGCTGTCCTCTGCACCTTCGGTCGCCTTCAGCAGCGCGCTGTAGCCGCCGGCGATGAGACCGACCACCATGGTCGGCGGAACGCGGAATGTCGGCGGGCATTCGGAGGCGTCGAGCACGCCGATACGGCCGCTTGTGCCGGCGCCCATGTAGATCAGGCGCCCGCCCTGCCGGAATGCGGCGATGATGCGATCGACGGTAGCCGCGACCTCGGGGATCACCTTCTCCACGGCAAAGGCGACAGTCTTGTCTTCGTCGTTGATCATCCTGAGGACGTCGATCGGCGGCACCAGGTCGATGTCCATGGTGCGCGGGTTCCGCTCCTCCGAAACCAATCGTCCCAGCTCCGAAATCAAGGCTTGTTCTGACACTTGTCGCCACCTGCCCGGTCTTGAAATGCAAGAGCCTCGTGGAGCCGGTCCTCCTAGGGCTTCATTAACATTTCTAGAATGCACCATTCCTTGTGTCAATTAGATTTGGAATGGATTATTCCTTGCGGGCAGACGTCGGGCCGAGCCGCCTGGCCAGGATGATCGCGCCGGAAACGGCGTCGCCATCCGCCGGCTTGAGACGGCGGCGAACATCGGGGGCAAGCCAGGGTTCGAGCGGGCTCGCCAGGCCACCGAGGAGCGTCACCCGCGGCGCGCCCTTGTCGAACAAGGTGCGCACGATCGTATCGATCTGCTCTGCCGCCGACTGCACGATGCGGCGTCCGGCAGCGTCACCCTGGTCGGCATGGCGCATGACTGCAGGCGCAAGTGCGGCGTAGTCCGTCGCCGTCGCACGGTCCATCCAGGCCACAGCTTCCATCGGATCGTCATGGAAACGCTGCATGATTTCCGTGAGGAGAGCGGAGCGGTCGTGGCGGCCGTCATGGGCACGCAGCGCGAACTGGACCGCCTTCAGCCCCAGATCGGCGCCACTGCCCTCGTCCGAAATGGGAAAGCCGTAACCCCCGACCCTGAGGTCGCGTCCCTCGACGAACCCGAGGCCAATCGAACCGGTGCCCGCGATGACGATCGCCCCATCCTTGCCCGAATGCGCGCCGAGGCAGGCACCCATGCCGTCACTGGTGAAGTCGATCGCGGCAAAGGGGTGCCTGATCTCCCGCAGCGCCTCGAGAGCACCCTTGCGGCCCACTCCAGCAAGGCCGATGCCGGCATAGGTGCACGCCAGTTCGGCGGCCCCAAAACCGGCTTCCTCGGCGGCCTCGCCAAATGCGCGGGCGATCGACGCCCAGGCAACGTCGATGCCGAGCCGTGTCGTCGCCGGCCCCGAAAGCCCCTGCCCCAGCACATCGCCGGCCTCATCGACGATGCGGGCGCGGCAACCCGTGCCGCCGCCGTCGACGCCGAGGTAGAAGCGAGGAGTGAAGGCGCTGGTCATCCGGGCAGCCGCTCGATGGTGGCGCCGCACATGCGCAGCTTGCGGTCGAGGCTCTCATAGCCCCGGTCGAGATGATAGACGCGGTTGACGATGCTCTCGCCCTCGGCGACCAGTGCCGCAAGCACCAGCGACACCGAAGCACGCAAGTCCGTGGCCATCACCTGTGCCCCGCGCAGCGGCGTGCCGCCGCGCACGAGGGCCGTCGTGCCTTGCAGGGTAATGTTCGCGCCCAGCCGGACCAGTTCCGGAACATGCATGAAGCGGTTCTCGAACACCGTCTCGCGCAACAACGACGCGCCCGGCGCGCAGCACATCAGCGCCATGAACTGTGCCTGAAGATCCGTCGGAAAGCCGGGATAGGGTTCCGTGGTGATGTCCACCGGCGTCAACGGCCCGTCGCGCGAGACGATCAGGCCGCGATCGCCGGGCCACACACTGACACCGGCCGCTTCGAGCACCTGCACAACCGAGGCCAGGTGCTCGAGCCTGGCATTGGTCAGTTCGAGCTGGCCGCCGGTAATGGCAGCTGCGATGGCGTAGGTTCCGGCCTCGATCCGGTCGGGAATGGTATGGTGCGAAGCCCTGCACCAGGACGTGCCGCCCTGGATGAGGATGCGATGCGTGCCCGCGCCTTCGATATTCGCGCCCATGGCGGCGAGGCAGGCAGCAAGGTCCATCACTTCGGGTTCGCGGGCGGCATTGACGATCTCGGTCTCGCCCCTGGCCGCGGTGGCCGCCATCATCGCCGTTTCGGTCGCGCCCACCGACGGCGACCCAAGCACGATGCGCGCGCCGGCCAGTCCCTGGGTCGCGGACGCCACGATCGAACCGCCCTGGATGCCAATGTCGGCGCCCAGTTGGCCGAGCGCCTTGATGTGCATGTCGACGGGCCGCGCGCCAATGGCGCAGCCGCCGGGCAGCGATACCTGCGCCTTGCCGAAGCGGGCAAGCAGTGGCCCGAGCACGAGCACCGTGGCGCGCATCTTGCGCACCGTGTCGTAGCTGGTTTCGCGCGAGGACGCAGCACTTGCATCGACCACGACCGAGCCGCCGTGACGGGTTACCTGTGCCCCGTGCTGGGCAATGACGCCGAGCATGTTCTCGACGTCGCTCACCGCGGGCAGGTTTGTCAGTTCGAGCGGTTCGGGGCTCAAGAGTGCGGCCGCGATCTGCGGCAGGGCGGCGTTCTTGGCGCCGGAGATGGCGACGGCCCCCTGAAGCCTCTGCCCGCCGACGATGCGCAACTTGTCCATGATCAAGTATCCGTTCATCAGCCGATCGGGACCGGCCGAGACTAGAGAGTTGATCGCAATATTCTTCCATGTCAACCTCGGATGGAATATTCTATTCCTCGATTATTCGCTGGAAAAAGGGCTGTTGGCGCTCCATGTCGGTTCTCACGAAAATCCTCGCGACGCTCGACACCATGGCGCCGGCCGACAGGCAGATCGGCCAGTTCATCGTCGACAACCCCGACGAGATGCTGCTGCTGTCTTCCGTGGCCCTCGCCGAACAGACCGGGCGCAGCCAGTCGAGCGTGGTGAAGTTCGCGCAGAAGCTGGGCTATCCCAGCTACCAGCAGCTGAAGCTCGCGGTGAGCGAGGCCAAGGCCCAGCAATGGCACACGCCCCCAGGCATGGTGCATGGCAGCATCGAACGGGCCGACAGCTACGTCGCCGTGCAGCAGAAGCTGGTGGCGGGCAAGCTGGCCGCAATGCAGCAGACCATGTCGGTGAACGCCGAGCAGACCGTGACGCAGGTGCTCGACCTGATCGATCGGGCGGAGAGGATCCACCTTGCCGGCGTCAGCGCCTCCTCGCTGGTGGCGCGCGACTTCGCGATCAAGCTGATGAAGCTCGGCCGCAACGTCCTGCACGACAGCGACAGTCACGTGCAGCTGGCGAGCGCCGCTTCGCTGGGGCCGCGGGACGTGATGATCGCGCTTTCCCATTCCGGCACCAGCATCGAGACGCTCCGTATCGCCGAGCTTGCCCGCGAAGGCGGCGCGACGGTCGTGGCCGTCGCATCGCTGAGGGACAACCCGTTGAGCGCCATCGCCGACATCGTGCTGCACACGGCAAGCGACGAGGACGACGTCCGTTCGTCCTCGATCACCGTCCGCGACGCCCAGCTGGCGCTGACCGACCTGTTGTTCATCCTGCTGGTGCAACGTCAGGCCGACGCGGGCGATCACATCCGTAAGAGCGAGGCCGCCGTCGCTGCCCTGAAACTGGATGGACGGTTGCGTTGAAACCAGCTCTGGCCTGATCGCGCGTTTGGCCAACCCGGCCTGACAAATTCCTGGCCGGAACAGGAGTTTTCGCTGGGTTCTCGATGCTCGCGAACCCCGCCGCACCGTCATGCGTGCTCGGCGATCACCGCGAGGAAGGCGGGGCCGTAGCGGTCGAGCTTGGCTTCCCCCACTCCGGGCACGTTCGCCATCTCGGCGCGCGACGCGGGTCGAGCAGCCGCCAGCTCGATCAGGGTCTTGTCGTGGAAGATCACATAGGGCGGCACGTTCTGCACGCGCGCTATTTCCGTACGCTTCTGCCGCAGCGCCTGGAACAGGTCCTGGTCCGCACCGGCAATTGCAGACTGCGCCGCACTGCGCGCGACCTTGCCACGTTTCGCACGCGCCGGCGCCGGCACGCGCAGCATCAAGGCCGGCTTGTCGCGCAGGAAGTCGCGGCCGGCGGGCGCGATGGACAACCCGCCATGGCCGGTAAGGTCGACGTCGACGAGGCGCAGCGCGATCAGCTGGCGCAGGATCGCCCGCCAGGTGCGGTTGTCGTGCTCTGTGCCGATGCCGAAGGTGGAGATGCGGTCGTGTCCGTACTGTGCGATGCGCTCGTTGTCCGCGCCCAGAAGCACGTCGACAATATAGGCCTGCCCGAAACGCTCGCCGGTGCGGTAGATGCACGACAGCGCCTTTTGCGCGGCGATAGCGCCGTCGAACAATTTCGGCGGCTCCGCGCAGGTGTCGCAATTGCCGCACGGTTCGGAATGGTCGCCGAAATAGGATAAAAGAACCTGCCGGCGGCAGCCCGCCGTTTCGGCCAACCCCAAGAGCGCGTCGAGCTTCTGCCGCTCCATGCGCTTGCGCTGGTCGGGCGCCTCCGATTCCTCGATAAAGCGGCTGCGCAGCGCGATGTCGTCGTAGCCGTAGAGCATCAGCGTATCGGACGGCAGGCCGTCGCGCCCGGCGCGGCCGGTCTCCTGGTAATAGGCCTCGATGCTGCCCGGCAGGTCGATATGGGCGACGAAGCGCACGTCCGGCTTGTCGATGCCCATGCCGAAGGCGACGGTGGCGACCATGATGACCGCCTCTCCATGCTGGAAGCGCATCTGGTTGGCCTCGCGCGCCGCCTTGTCCATGCCGGCGTGATAGGCGAGCGCATCGTAGCCCAGACCCTGAAGCCAGGCCGCGGTCTCCTCGGTCCGGCGTTTCGACAGGCAGTAGACGATGCCGCTCTCGCCCTCGTAGCGCTTGAGGAACTCCTTGAGCTGGGCGCGCGGATTGTCCTTTTCCTCGATGGCGTAGCGGATGTTGGGCCGGTCGAAGCCGGCGATGAAGGCGTCGGCCTCGTCGATTTCGAGATGCGACAGGATTTCCGCACGCGTCGGCTCGTCAGCCGTCGCCGTCAGTGCCATGCGCGGCGTTCCAGCAAAGCGCCCCACCAGCGCGTCGAGCTGGCGATAGGACGGCCGGAAATCGTGCCCCCATTGCGACAGGCAGTGCGCCTCGTCGATGGCGATCAGCGACAGCTTCACACCGTCGAGCAGTTCCAGCACGTCCGGCCGCAGCAGGGTTTCGGGCGCGACATATAGCAGGTCGAGCTCGCCTGCGCGGATGTCGCGCCACAGGGCGCGGCGGTCGTCGAACGACAGGTCCGAGTTGAGCCCCGCCGCTCGCACCCCGGCCTGCCTGAGCGCCGTCACCTGATCGGCCATCAGCGCGAGCAATGGCGAAACGACCAAGCCCATGCCGGGGCGGACGATCGCCGGGATCTGGTAGCACAACGACTTGCCGCCACCCGTCGGCATCAAAACGAAGGCGTTGTTGCCGGCAATTACGTGCTCGACGATCCGCGCCTGCGGCCCCCTGAACGCATCATAGCCATAAACGGATTTGAGGATTTCGAGGGCGGTCATCGGCGGCAGCACGGAGAATCAGGGAGATCTCCTTCATAGCAGCTTCGCCGTGCTGGCGATCACTGGTGCGCCATTCTGCCCGTCTCCCTGCGTCAGTTCCTCGGCCTGCTCTGCGTCTCAAGCCCAGCAGGCTCCTGGCGAATGACGCCGAAGAGATCATGAGTTCACCGGTCGATCTAGTCCGAACAGACGAGGCGACGTCCCCCCTCATCAGATGCAGTATGTGTACGAAATCGCGGACTGCTAGGAGAGCAAGACGAGCACTGTTACATGCTTCGAGTCCTCTCAAGCGACTTGCGCCCATTTTGAAGAGAGTCTGACCCTTCCTTACAAGAATAATACACGAAACGTTTTTGTATGGAATTATCTCACCTACACAAAATCCACTTACATGCTTTTGCAATAAAATGAACTCGAAAATCTAATTTCATAATTACATACGGATTTCACAGCGCAGCCCGCATCAAACGCTAACGGCTTCGGAGAGTCCTTATGGAACTCAAGAACAGTAGGCGGCAGCTGCTATCGGCGAGTTATGTCTCTACCATACTGACGACTGCCGATTTCCGATCGGTCGACAGGCGCCCGAGCAGGGCGTTCGAGAAACTGAACTTCATCCACCAGTTCGCGATGAAGCAGGACGAGGTTCAGCTCCTCAGACGAAACTATTCCGAGGATCGGAGTTTTGTGGAGCATCTCGACCAGATCCACGAACTTGCGGAAGCGGTTACCGCCAAGGATCGGCGATCGAACTTCATCGACCTGGCCCAGAAGGCGTCGACAATCCCGGCCGCAGCATTGATCCGCGCCGCGCGGGAACTCGCTAGCCGCGCTCCTGAGTCCTGGAGGCCGTTCGTAATTGATGCCTTCGAGCGGGAAATGCGAAGCTCGCCGGTTGGCCGCCTCCATCTCGAGCGCATAGAGATGTTTCCCGCCGGCATCGAAAGGGGCGAACTGCTGTTTACCGTCCCGATGGCGCCCAAGGAAACCATAACGATTTCCCACAAGGAGTGGTCAACCTCGGGAGAGGAATACGAGAAGATCGTCCAGGATTCATTCGAAAGCTACAGCGAGCGCGGCGTCGCCGAGAAGACTGACTTCTCGATGTCGTCGGAAAACGAGACCAAGCATTCCAACGCTTTCAATTTTCAGGCCGTCGCATCGGGGAGCTACGGACCAGTTTCCATGACGGTCACGACGGGATTGAACTCGACCTCGGAGAACAGGCAGGCCGCAAAGGCCAGCGCGCAGCGCGCGCGGGAGGTCACGGAGAAAGCGTCCTCGCGTACGCGGCAGGAGCACAAGGTTTCGATCAAGCTCGAGACGAAGAAGGGGGTCGAAGACAGCTCCTTCCGCACCATCACAAACCCAAGCGACAAGGCCGTGCGCATAGACTTCTACCGGATGATGCGCAAATGGCGCATTGAGCACTACCGGTACGGCCTGCGTCTGACCTTCGACATCAACATACCCAATCCCGGGGCCCGTTTGTGGGCCAAGTACCGGGATCTGCGCTTGTACGATCAGCAGATCCGGGAGCCATTTGTGTTTACGCTGGCGCCAGACGGGTTGACCGATGGCAACTGGCAGACGGAATCCTCGAAGCTTGGGACTGCCATTGACCCACCGCCTGCAGAAAAGCAAAGCCTGAGCATCACCAAGCTTCTCGACCAGGACAAGGTCGCCACCGAGATCTTCGAATGGGGAGCGCCCGAGGGCTACATCCTTCAGGATCAGGTCAAGGGACAGGGTACCTGGGTAGGTGCCGGACCTACGCCGGGCATGTATTTGCCCCCGCCGAGCGGATCAACGGTGCCGAATATCCAGATCCAGCCCGGAAGCCTCACCAATTCCGGCAGCTTCAAGCTGACGACCGAAGCCGCGGGCGGGGCAACCCATATGGCCGTGCCGGTCATCTTCCTGCCATCCGAGCAGATAGCACTGACGCTTTCCATCGGGGCAGTCCGTCGACCCGAAGCGTTTGCATCATGGCGCCAAAAGGCGTGGACGGTGTTGTATGAGGCTGCCTTGGCCCGACACCAGCAGCGCGTCGCCAAGATACAGGAGATGCGTGATCAACTCTGGATCGAGCTCAACGGCAAGGACACGCTGTCTCTGCGCCGCCTGGAGCGCGAGGAACTCATTCGGCAAACGCTGCTATGGATTTTCGGGCCAAGCTTCGAGACGGACACGACGTCGACGAGTGCCATCCTGAAATGGATCCTCGACCACGAACAATTCGACA
Organism: Mesorhizobium sp. SCN 65-20; assembly: GCA_001724355.1. Taxonomy (GTDB): domain Bacteria; phylum Pseudomonadota; class Alphaproteobacteria; order Rhizobiales; family Rhizobiaceae; genus Aminobacter. Next base: position 13,379 of record MEEF01000070.1, read on the forward strand.
AGCAGGACGAAGATCCAGAATTCCAAGACTACCACAAGCTGCCGCAACAATGGTGGAGCCAACTCTACAACTTCGGCCTTGTCGTCAAGTTCCTGCAGCAGGCGGTCGAATGGGAGAACCTGCTCTACTTCCTCTACCCATATTTCTGGGGCTCCGACGATCTGGCGCGAGAGAAAATGCTGTTTGAACACAGCGATCCCAATCACCGGGATTTTCTTCGCGCCGGCTATGCGCGGGTTGTCATCCCCGTACGACCAGGTTTCGAAAAAGACTTCATCACCTTCCTCGACACTGGGATTTTCAGCGGGTCGCTAAGCTCACCTTATCTCACGATAGCCGAGGAGATCGCGAGCTACGCCAAGACCAACTATGCCGGCATTCCTCCGGCAAATCCGGAACAGCATGCGCGCCCACTGCTTTATCCGCAGCAGCGCAAGACCTGGGCGACCATGGAGAAGGTGATCGCAGCCCTGGAAGCCCATTTCCAGGCGAATGGGAAATATCCGGCCACGCTTGCGGCGCTGCCAGGTGGTCCATTCGTAGATGCCTGGAACAAGCCGTTCGTCTATCGGCTCCCTGGCTCCGGCAACGACTATGACCTGATTTCGCTAGGTGCGGATGGCGACGAAGGCGGCACCGAAACGGATGCCGACATTTCGGCCGGCGCCGCTGCATCGCTGATGGCAAGCTGGTTCGACTACACGCCGTCCAGCGGCATCGACATTCAACTCGATACGAAGCTGAGCGAGCTCGCATGAGTCTTTCAAGGTAGCGCAGGTCGATTCAGGGAGACAGCCTGTCGTGGCCACAATCGCTACGCAAGGGCCGCAGCCAAAGAAGATCGCAACCCTCACACTGCGCATAGGTGAGGAGTCTGATCCTCTTTCAGTATTGGCTGAAGGTCGGGACCCGGACCTGGACGGGTTCGTCTACTTGCATTCGTCGAACCGCAAGACCGCGACAGCGGAATTCAACGCTCCGACAGCGGACAAACGGAAGCGTTCGTTTGTCATCACCGGGAGAAAGCCGGGATCGGCTTCAATTCTCATTTGGTCGAGCGCCACGCGCGCCACGGTCGATCTTGCCCGTATCGGCGTAACTGTCGAGGACTTCAAGAGTGCCGATGTGGATCTGTTTTACGTAGGCAAGTACCTGGTATGGCGGCGCTCACTCCCACCCGCAGGCGACGCGGATGGCTTCCTCGTGTTCGACGCGTCATCAGGCACATTTCCGATCGCCAGTGCTCAGGACCAGGAAAGCAGCGGACCGGTGCCTGAAGGCCGCTATGTCTTCCTTGCCAAGTTCGACCCCCTCCAGGATACAGTCGAGAAAGCCAACGCCTTGCTAAAGGAAGGCGACAAGCCGGGGAAAGGCCCGTTTGGCAACTTCAGGCAGGGGATACAGCGGTTACCGGTAGGCGGAAACGGCCCCGTCAACGTACAGTGGGGCGAAACGAGAGTTCGGCTCGAACCCCAGTTCAAGCTACCCGGCAAGCGCACCGGCGGCTTCTATCTGCATGATTCCAAAAAGGGCTACACCAGTGGCTGCGTCGAAGTACGTCGCAACGATACCGGGCTACTGTTCTTCGACGCCCTGGTGAGCTACGCCCTTAGCGACCGCGCCAAGAGAAGGCCAAACCTCGTTCTCCAGGTAATCTACCGGGACAAACTAACCTCGACGAGAGGCAGGACCGAGGAACCCTAGGTTTGTCAGGGCGCCTGCGACCTTGCATGCGCCAGATCGGGCTTCGCCACCCGGACACAAGTCGATGCCAACCAAGGGCTTCCCACTACTCCAGTCCAGTGGCCCGCATGGCGCCGTCGATCGCCGCCAGCCCTCCCAATCAACTGCCGGATCTGACGCCAAAGTCAGTCGATTTGCAGGGAGATCGCAGGGTGGAGTTTCTTGAGGTTGGGCAATGACTTGTTCTGCCACGGTATCTCCGAACTGCCGCGCACGACCAGGGCGACTTCCGGATGTTTGCGCACCTCGATGGTGAACTTGGCGAGCAGGTTTATGCCGGAGGAATTGAGGAATTCGAGATCCGTCAGGTCGATCGTGATCGTTTTCGGCGCCGCCCCCAGGATATCGGTCAACAGCGTCATGATCGGCGCATAGGCATCCGTACCTGAAAGGCGCATCGTGCCGTAGAAGTGGACGACACTGTCCTCGGCCCAGACCCGGTATTCGTCGGTTTTTATCTCTGTATCGTTGTTCATTCTTCTACTGCTGCGACAGGATGACGGGAACTGTGGCGAAGGTTTCGATGTGTACGCGTTTGCCGTCGTCGACCGGATTGAAAATCCAGGCCAAGCGGGCGCCATAGTCGCTCATCAGTGTGAGCAATCCAAGCCCTGAGCCGGAAGCCTCGGGGTCGGCCGCATTGGCCTCGATGCGCTGGATAAGCAGATCGCCCGGATCGCCGACGGTGATTTCCGCAAGAAGGGCCCGGAACGACTCGGCGATCTCGGTGCTGACGACGTTGGATACTTTCACTTTGAAAGAGCCGGCGTCCATCGACGCCTCGATCATGATCTCGCCCGGTTCGCGGAACTTGACTGCATTCTCGATCAGTTCGTTGACCAGGTAGCCGATATTGTGCCGCACCTCGCGATAGTCGTTGCGCGAAGCCTGGAACGGCAGCGCGAACAGGTCAGCGATAAAGTCCGACGTGGTTGCGCAATGATGCCATCTCATGTCGAGCGGGCCGTCGAACAGCTTCACCCGGCTGACGCCCTCGTTCATTCCGATCACGATCTCTGCCGGTCCATACAGTGTGGTCATGATGTTACCTGTGCCTCATGACGACGAGAGTGATGTCGTCGTGGATTTTGCGGGTGCCGATATGGGCCATCAGGTCCTCGATGATCCCGTCCTTTATTTCTTTGGCGCTGGAGCCATGGTGCTGGCGCGCGCTCTCGACGAGACGATCCAGACCGAACAACTCGCCTTTAGCTCCCTCCGCCTCGGTCACGCCATCGGTGTGCAGCACGATCACGTCTCCGCTTGCGAAGGGTATGTTGCGAGTCGCGACGAAAGGCGAGATATCCTTTTCGAGGCCGATCGGAAGTCCCAGGTCGATCGTGTCGATGCGTTCGACGTCGCCACCGGCACGCACGACGACGACCTCCTCGTGCTGGCCGGAAAGGGTCATCTTCTCGTCCTCGTAGTCGAGGAATGCGAGCGACAGGTGCTTGTCGGAGTTCGTACGCTCGAGGTTCTTGAAGATTGCGCGGTTGAGCCGGTCGAGGAATTGCCGCGGGTCGCCCTCCCCCGTTTCCTGCAGGGCACGCGCCACCGACTGCACCATCAGCATCAACACGCCACTTTCCAGACCGTGGCCGGTGACGTCGCCTATGCCGATCTTGAGCTTCTGGCCGTCGAGCAACACATCGTAGTAATCGCCACCAACCTCGTCGGCGGGCCGCATGTAGGCCGCGATGTCGATCCCGGGTATCGTCGCAAGCTCGCGATCCTTCGGCAGTACCATCCTCTGGATCTGGCGAGCCACGTCGAGTTCCGCGCCGAGGCGAACATTCTCGCTGCGCAGCTTTTCGTTCAGTGACGAGATTTCCGAATTGGCATTTTCGAGGTCGCGAGTACGGTCCTCGACGAGTTGCTCGAGGTTCTCGGTATGGTAGCTGATTTCCTCGGCCATGCGGTTGAAGGCGACGCCAACCTCCGCGACCTCATCCTTGGTCGGGATATCCACGCGGACCGAGTAGTCCTTGGACTGCAACCGGCGCGCGGCCGCGGCGAGCGCGCTCAATCCGGCGGTGATACGCTTGGACAGACCGAATACCGCAGCAAAGACAACCAGCAGGGCGACGATGATTGCACCAAGCTGATAGAGCAGGATGCGGTTGGTGGCCTGCGAAATGCTGTCTTGGGCCGCGATCAGAGTGGCATATATCTCTCGCTCCGGCACCACGATGCCGATGGTCATCTCCTCCTTCGTGACAGGTCCGGCACTCCACATGTTGGTTGGGCTGAGCTTTTTCAGGACGACGGTGTAGTTGACCTTTTCACCGTTGTGGTCGAGCGCGAGTGTCTGGATCACCCCATCATTGTTCTGGTCGAGCGGCAGCGAGGCGATGGCCGCCTGGGTGCTCTTGCTCAGCGAGCGGTCGAACACCGTTGGGCTCGAATTGCCGATGCCTAGCGTCTTTTCGCCTTCGGGCGTGACGGCGAGCACATTGCCGTTGGACATGGCGAGGAAAGCAAAGCCGGTGTCGGCGATCTTCACGCGTTGGACGATGTCGGCCATCTGGTCGAGCGTGAGATCGGCGCCGACGACGCCGGCAAGATCGGTGCGCTCCTTGTTCCAGACGGGACGGAAGAAACTGACGATGATCTTGCCGGTGACAGCGTCCTTGTAGGGCGAGAGCGTCGTGATTTCGTCGTCGACAGGCTTGCTCGCGGGGTCCTTCAGCCAGGCCTGCCAGTCCTCGTAGAGCTGCGGGAAGAAGAAGTCCCACCAGTTGGTCTTGTTGTGGCCCGGATAGACGCGGTCGAAGGTGATGCCCTGGTTGGTATAGGGCGTCGAGCGCAGGATCGGCGCGCTCTTGGGACCGATGAAGTAGACCTGCAGCTTGCGGGTCCCGGCCGCCTGCACGGCGGGGCCGAAAATGTTGAAGGCCGTGGTCTCGCGAACGATCTTATCGACGTCCGGCGGCAGGTTTCGCGTGGCATTGAGCAGATAGCCCCAGACCGTCACGGCCGAAGACTCACCCGGCTCGTTCTGCCACCAGTCGCTGGCCGGATTGTAGGTCAGCCGGGTTGAGAACGACGGATCCTGCACGATGGCATCGCCGAGCGCCGACTGGACCTGCGGATGGTCGATGAGCGCCTGCGTCGATCCGGCGAGGATGTTGACCTCGGTGTGGACCTGGTCGATCAGCAGATCTGTCCGTTCCGCCGTCGTCTCGATGTAGGTGTGCAGGTATTCGCTTGTCGCCTTGGTCAGGCCTAGCCCTACCTGCTGCGTCGCGTCGCGCGACAGCCGGTTGACGTTCCAGAGCGCCAGGCCGCCGCTCACCAGAAGGTCGAACAGGACCGCGCCACCGACGACGAGGACGAACTTCGCCCGGAAGGAGCGGAGCCCGAAACGCGATTTGACGTCCTCGAGCTTGCTCATAGCGGCTTACGCCCCGACGCGACCCAAACCGGCCACCCAGCGTATCCCTTTGGATGCAAGGCCGCAAAGATATGGTCCTGAAAGCCCTTGCGGAATCTCTCGACGAATTCAGGCCCGTCACCGCGCTTTTGGGACATTTCTCCGGCGAAGGTGTCCTCCCAGGCCTGAATTGTGTCGGCGAAATCCTGCGGGTCGCCGTCCAGGTTGGTCACCATGAAGGATTCGGCGCGTACGTCGTCGAAGCCGGCGTCCATCAGGTAGTGACGGTTCTTCGGCCCCATTTCGAGGTCCATCTTGAAATGGGCGAACAGCTTGGCGAGTTCGTCATAGGTCCATTCGATGGATTCCCCGCGCGGCTCGCCGAG
>MEEF01000071.1 GCA_001724355.1 Mesorhizobium sp. SCN 65-20
GCCAATTTCGTCAAGGAGAACTACGGCGCCGGCCAGTCCTGGGTCGATCTCGGCACCTACAAGGACAAGGACGGCAAGCCCGGCTTCTACGGCTTCCCATTCAAGGCCGACCTGAAGTCGCTGGTTTGGTACGTGCCGGAAAACTTCGAGGAAGCCGGCTATGAAGTGCCGAAGACCTGGGAGGACATGCAGGCGCTGACCGACAAGATCGTCGCCGACGGCGGCGTGCCGTGGTGCATCGGCCTGGGCTCGGGCGGCGCGACCGGCTGGCCGGCAACCGATTGGGTCGAGGACATCATGCTGCGCACGCAGTCGCCTGACGTCTACGACAAGTGGACCAAAAACGAGATTCCGTTCAACGACCCTGCCGTGGTCAACGCCATCGACATCTTCGCCAAGATCGCGACCAACGACAAATATGTCGACGGCGGCAAGGCGGCGGTCGCCGCGACCGACTTCCGCGACAGCCCCAAGGGCCTGTTCGCCGTTCCGCCCAAATGCTATCTGCACCGCCAGGCGTCGTTCATCTCGTCCTTCTTCCCGGAGGGCACCAAGCTCGGCGAGGATGCTGACTTCTTCTACCTGCCGCCGTTTGCCGCCAAGCCGGAACTCGGCAATCCGGTGCTCGGTGGCGGCACGCTGTTCACCATCGCCAAGGACTCCAAGTCCGCGCGCGCCTTCATCGACTTCCTGAAGATGCCGCTGGCGCATGAGATCTGGATGGCGCAGTCGGGCTTCCTGACGCCGCTCAAGACGGCGAACAAGGACGCCTATGCCAACGAAGCGCTGAAGAAGCAGGGCGACATCCTGGTCAACGCCTCGACCTTCCGCTTCGACGGTTCCGACCTGATGCCGGGCAAGATCGGCGCGGGCGCATTCTGGACCGGCATGATCGACCTGGTGGGCGGCAAGCCGGCGAATGATGTCGCCACCGACATCCAGAAGAGCTGGGACGCGATCAAGTAGGGGTCCAAGCTAGTCCCCTCGCCTTGCCGCTCCGCGGACGCCTTCCCCTGTCGGGGGAGGCACCGGCGGCCCCCGACCCGGTCCCCCTCCCGCCGAGGAGAGGCGCCCCGGCGTGTCGCGGAGAGCGGGCGAGGGGACTTCCTTCCAACACTGGCAGTCTGCTCGAACCAGCCCGTTGAAAAGGGCCCGTTGACAAGGGACTCATTCCCATGACGGCACAAATACTTTCCGCCATTCTCACGGTCATCATCGGCGTCGGCGGCTGCGTCGCCTATTTCTGGGGCGCCAACAAGCTGCTCGATCTCGTCTTTCCCTCGCGCGGGGTCAAAGGCTCCGCAGCCGTCGACAATCTCCGCCGCCAGGGCATGATCCGTCCCTGGCTGTTCGTCGGCCCGGCCCTGCTCATCGTCACCATCTACCTCATCTACCCGGTGATCGACACGATCCGGCTGTCCTTCATGGACCGGACCGGACAAAACGTGGTCGGGCTCGCGAACTACAGCTGGGCAGTCGGCGACCGCGAGTTCCGCAACTCGATCTTCAACAACCTGCTCTGGCTGATCGTGGTGCCGGCGGCCTGTACCTTCCTCGGCCTGATCATCGCCGTGCTGACCGACAAGATCTGGTGGGGCAATATCGCCAAGAGCCTGGTCTTCATGCCGCTGGCCATCTCCTTCGTCGGCGCCAGCGTCATCTGGAAGTTCGTCTACGAATACCGCGCCGAGGGCCAGACGCAGATCGGCATCCTCAACGCCATCGTGCAGTATTTCGGCGGGGCGCCGCAGGTGTGGATCTCGATGCCCTTCTGGAACAACTTCTTCCTGATGGTCATCCTGATCTGGATCCAGACCGGCTTCGCCATGGTGATCCTGTCGTCGGCCCTGCGCGGCATTCCGGAGGAGACCATCGAGGCCGCCGTCATCGACGGCGCCAACCCTTTCCAGATATTCTGGAAGATCATGGTGCCGCAGATCTGGGGTACGATCGCGGTGGTGTGGACCACCATCACCATCCTGGTCCTCAAGGTCTTCGACATCGTTCTGACCATGACCAACGGCCAGTGGAACAGCCAGGTGCTCGCCAATCTGATGTTCGACTGGATGTTCCGCGGCGGCGGCGACTTCGGCCGCGGCGCGACCATCGCCGTCATCATCATGCTGGCGGTCGTGCCGATCATGATCTGGAACATCCGCCAGGCTAATCGCGAAGGCGGAGGAGGGCACTGACATGTCCAATCCACGCGGGAAGTCGTTCCTCGGCCGCTTCGGCGTCCACATCGCGGTCCTCATCTTCGTCACGATCTGGACCATCCCGACGCTCGGCATCCTGGTCAGTTCGCTGCGCGACAAGGACCAACTCGTCGTCTCCGGCTGGTGGACGGCGCTGTCCACCTCGAGCGACACCCAGGCGGGACGCACCGACGCCGCCGACAAGCAGGTCGAGAAGGACGGCAAGTTCCTGATCATGGGCAACCTGTTCGGCGCCGGCGATGCCCGCACCGTGACCGCCTTCGGCACGCGCGCCCAGCAGCCGACCCAGTACGAGGCCGGCACGGCGGCCGACCTCGGCGAAGGCGTGACCTTGCAGGTCAACGACGACGGCTCCTACGTCCTGTCCTCGCCCAAGGCCTTCGAGGGCAGCCGTGGCCAGCGCGTTTATTTCTCCGCCTCGTCGCCGCCGCGCTTTACCACCGATAACTACAAGTCGGTGCTGTTCTCGGAAGGCATCGGCCGCTCATTCATCAATTCGCTGACGGTGACGATCCCGTCCACGGTCATTCCGATCCTGATCGCCGCCTTTGCGGCCTATGCGCTCGCCTGGATGCGCTTTCCCGGCCGCGCGCTGCTGATCGCCGTCATCATCGGCCTACTCGTCGTGCCGCTGCAGATGTCGCTGATCCCGCTGCTCAAGCTCTACAACGGCGTCGGCCTGTTCTTCGGCGTGCCGGCAAAGACCTATCTCGGCATATGGCTTGCGCATACCGGCTTCGGCCTGCCCTTCGCCATCTACCTGCTCAGGGCCTATATCGCCGGCCTGCCGCGCGAGATCATGGAATCCGCCCGCATCGACGGCGCCAGCGACTTCGAGATATTCGTCAAGATCGTGCTGCCGCTGTCCTTCCCGGTGCTCGCCTCCTTCGCCATCTTCCAGTTCCTGTGGGTCTGGAACGACCTGCTCGTGGCGATGGTGTTCCTGCGCGCCGACGCCGACCAACTCGTGCTGACCGCCAAGCTCAACAACCTCTTGGGCTCGCGCGGCGGCGACTGGGAAATCCTCACGACCTCGGCCTTCGTCACCATTATCGTGCCGTTGATCGTGTTCTTCTCGCTCCAACGTTATTTCGTCCGCGGCCTGCTCGCGGGTTCAGTCAAGGGAGGCTAGCTCCATGCAGTCCGCTGTGCGCAAAATCGAAAATCCCGTTCCCGCCGCGGATCGCGACTGGTGGCGGGGGGCGGTGATCTACCAGATCTACCCCCGCAGCTTCCAGGATTCGGACGGCGACGGTATCGGCGACCTCAAGGGCATCATCGCCCGGCTGCCGCACATCGCGGAACTCGGCGCCGACGCGGTCTGGATCTCGCCCTTCTTCAAGTCGCCGATGAAGGATTTCGGCTACGACATCTCGGACTATCTCGACATCGACCCGATGTTCGGCACGCTGGCCGATTTCGACGCCATGATCGCCGAGGCGCATCGCCTCGGCCTCAAGGTCATGATCGACGGTGTCATCTCCCACACCTCCGACCTGCATCCCTGGTTCAAGGAGAGCCGCGCGAGCCGCGACAACCCAAAGGCCGACTGGTACGTCTGGGCCGACGCCAGGCCCGACGGCAGCCCGCCCAACAACTGGCTGTCGATCTTCGGCGGCTCGGCCTGGCAGTGGGACACCAGGCGGATGCAGTATTACCTGCACAATTTCCTCGCCGAGCAGCCCGACCTCAACTTCCACAACCGCGACGTCCAGGACGCACTGCTCGACGTCGCCCGCTTCTGGCTCGATCGCGGCGTCGACGGCTTCCGCCTCGATACCATCAACTTCTACTTCCACTCGGCAGGGCTGGAGGACAATCCGGCCCTGCCGCCGGAAGAGCGCAACGACCAGACCGCGCCTGCCGTGAACCCCTACAATTTCCAGGACCACATCTACGACAAAAGCCGCCCGGAAAACCTCGAATTCCTCGCGCGTTTCCGGGCTGTGCTTGACGAGTATCCGGCGGCGGCTGCCGTCGGCGAGGTCGGCGATTCCCAGCGCGGGCTTGAGGTTGTCGCCTCCTACACCGGCGGCGGTGACAAGGTGCAGATGTGCTACGCCTTTGATTTCCTGGCGCCCGAGAAGATCAGCGCCGCCAAGGTGCGTTCGGTGCTCGAGGACTTCGGCCGCGTCGCCAGCGACGGGTGGTCGTGCTGGGCCTTCTCCAACCACGACGTCGTCCGCCACGCCTCGCGCTGGGGCATGGGTGAGGCCGACCGCACCGCCTATCTCAAGGTGGTCTCGGCGCTTCTGATGTCGCTGCGCGGCTCGGTCTGCATCTACCAGGGCGAGGAGCTCGGCCTGACCGAGGCCAACCTCGCCTTCGAGGATTTGCAGGACCCCTACGGCATCCGCTTCTGGCCCGAGTTCAAGGGCCGCGACGGCTGCCGTACGCCGATGGTGTGGAACAAGGACGCCTCCCATGGCGGCTTCTCCAAGGCCAAGCCCTGGCTTCCGGTGCCGGCCGAGCACGTCGCCAAGGCCGTCGACACGCAGGAGGGCGATCCGGCCTCGCTGCTCGAACACTACCGTCGCTTCCTCGCTTTCCGCCGCTCGCATCCGGCGCTTGCCAAGGGCGACATCCGCTTCCTCGACGTCGAGGGGGACGCCATCGCCTTCAGCCGCCGCGAGGGCAACGAGGAGATCGTCTGCGTCTTCAATCTCGGCAACGCTCCCGCTACGGTCGATCTGGGAGATCGCAGCCTGCAGCCCCTTCAGGGGCATGGGCTCGAAGGCAAGACGGACGCCGGCAAGGTCCGGCTCGGCGGCTACGGCGCCTGGTTCGGGCGCTTCGTCTGACCGGCAACGACAAGATTCTGGGAGGAAACCATGGCCGATCTAACGCTCAGGGACGTCAAGAAGTCCTACGGTAATCTCAACATCCTGCACGGCATCGACCTCGACATCACGTCCGGCGAATTCATCGTCTTCGTCGGCCCTTCTGGCTGCGGGAAGTCGACGCTGCTGCGCTCGATCGCGGGGCTCGAGGAGATCACGTCGGGTGAACTCAACATCGACGGCGAGCGGGTCAACGACGTGCCGCCATCCAAGCGTGGCATCGCCATGGTCTTCCAGTCCTACGCGCTCTATCCGCACATGACGGTCTACGACAACATGGCCTTCGGCATGAAGATCGCCAAGGAGACCAAGGCCGAGATCGACAAGCGGGTGAAGCAGGCGGCCGAGATCCTGCAGTTGACCAAGTATCTCGACCGGCTGCCCAAAGCGATGTCGGGTGGCCAGCGCCAGCGCGTCGCCATCGGCCGTGCCATCGTGCGCAACCCCAAGGTCTTCCTGTTCGACGAGCCGCTGTCCAATCTCGACGCTGCCCTTCGCGTCGCGACCCGCATCGAGATCGCCAAGCTCAAGGAATCGATGCCGAACACCACGATGATCTACGTCACCCACGACCAGGTCGAGGCGATGACGCTGGCGGACCGCATCGTGGTGCTCAAGGACGGCCGCATCGAGCAGGTCGGCACGCCGATGGAGCTGTACAAGCACCCCGGCAACCTGTTCGTCGCCCAGTTCATCGGCTCGCCGGCCATGAACATCCTGCCGGGAACCATCGAGCGTGCCGGCGAAACGAGCCTCGTCGCTCATGTCGGAGGGCTCAAGACGACCGTGCCGGTGGCGACGCCTGCCGACGCCCAGGGCAAGGCCGTCAGCTTCGGCGTACGGCCTGAGGACCTGTTCGTCGCGACCGGGTCGGACTACCTCTTCGAGGGCATGATCGACTACGTCGAGCAGCTCGGCGAGGTTCAGCTCGTCTATGTCGACATCGGCCGCGCGGACCAGCCGCTCGTGGCGAAGCTGCCGGGCAACGTCGAGATCAAGCGCGGCACGGTCATCCGGCTGGCAGCCAGCCCCGATGACCTGCACATCTTCGACGGCGACGGCCGCTCCTATGACCGCCGCCGCACGGCGGCGGTGGCGGCCTGATCTCAGCCGGCCGTCACCTGGCGTTCTCGAAGCGCCGTACGGCGCTTCGAGATGAAGAATGCGACGACGAACGCCAGGCTCATCAGCAGCACGATCGTCGGCGCCGGGGCGCTGTCGATGAAGAAGCTGATGTAGACGCCGAAGAACGAAGCCAGCGTCGCCACCAGGACCGCCACGAGCAGCATCCGTTCGAAGCGGTCGGTGAGCAGGAATGCCACCGCACCGGGCGCAATCAGCATGGCGATCGAGATGATAATGCCGACCGCCTTGAGCGCGCCGACGATGGTGAGCGACAGCACAGCGAGCAAGCCATAGTGCAGGAGCCTGACCGGCAGGCCGATCGCCTGTGCATGCTGGGCGTCGAAGGCCTGAAGCAGGAGGTCGCGGCGGAAGATGCCGATGGCGCCGGAGGCGAGGACAGCGATCACCGCGGTTTCGCCCACGTCACGCCAGGTCACGCCCAGCATGTTGCCGAACAATATGTGGTCGAGGTGCACGTCGGTCTGGATCTTGGTGTAGAGCACGATGCCAAAGCCGAACATTCCGGAAAAGACGATCCCCATCACGGTGTCTTCCTTGATGCGGCTGTTCGCCTTGAAATAACCGGTCGCCAGCGCGCAGCCCATGCCGGCGACGAACGCGCCGATGGCGAGCGGAATGCCCGCGACATAGGCGAGCGCCACGCCAGGCAGCACCGCGTGGCTGACGGCATCGCCCATCAGCGACCAGCCCTTGAGCACGAGGAAACACGACAGCAGCGCCATTGGGACCGCGACCAGCAGCGCGATGGCGAATGCCTGCTGCATGAACGGGAAGGCGAAGGGCAAGGCGAGGGTTTCGATCATTGTCATGCCTCGCGATTGAGGTGGGAAGACGCGCGACGACCAGTAAGGCCACTCATCCGCCTGCCGGCACCTTCTTCCCGTGAAGAACGGGGAGGCAACGTCGACGATCCCCCTCTCCCCGTCATCACGGGGAGAGGGTAAGGGTGAGGGGCAGCAATGACGGTAGGAAATTCACTCATATCCCTGCCTCCAGTTCCAGCCGCGCCCGGCGCCGAGCAGCCAGCATGCCGTGCTTGGGCGCGAAGAAGAAGGCGGCCAGGAAGATCAGCGTCTGGGCGACGACGATGATGCCGCCGGTCGCCCCGTCCAGGAAGTAGCTGGCATAGGCACCGACGAAGCTGGTGATGGAGCCGATGGCGACGCTGATGGCGATCAGCCGGGGAAAGCGATCGGTGAGCAGATATGCTGTCGCACCCGGCGTCACCACCATGGCGACGACGAGGAAAGCTCCCACCGTCTGAAGCGCCGCCACGGTCGAGGCCGAAAGCAGCATGAAGAACAGCACCTTGAGCAGGTCCGGATTGAGCCCGATCGACCGAGCGTGGTTCTCGTCGAAGAAGGTCACCATCAGGTCCTTCCACTTGGCGAGCAGGATGGCGAGCGAGATGCCGCCGATCAGCACGAGCTGCAGCGTGTCGCCCGGGGTGATCGCCAGGATGTTGCCGAGCACGATGGTCTGGATGTTCACCGAGGCCGGCGACAGCGAGATCATGAACAGGCCGAGCCCGAAGAAGGAGGTGAAGATCATGCCGATGATCGCGTCTTCCCGGAGCTTCGTGCGCTGGTTGAGGAAGAGCATTGCGCCGGCGGCAAGCCCGCCCGACAGGAACGCGCCGAGCGCAAAGGGCAGGCCGAGCATGTACGCGCCGGCGACGCCGGGCACGATGGCGTGCGAGAGCGCGTCGCCGATCAGCAACCAGCCCTTGAGCATCAGATAGGCTGAGAGGAAGGCGCAGACGCCGCCGACCAAGGCGGAAACCCACATGGCGTTGAGCATGTAGCCGTAGCCGAACGGCTCGAGGAGAGTGGCGATCATTTCCTGCGGCCGCCCTTCTTCGGCGCGTCGCCCGTATCGCCATCGCCGTAGATGACGAAGGGGCGCTCGTCGTCGGTCAGCACCGTCACCTGGCGCGTATCGGCGTCCTGGTGCAGTTCGGCGCCGCCGAGGATGAACTGGCGCAGCACGCCGCCGAAGGCCTTTTCCAGGTTTGCCTTGGTGAAGGTCTCGGCGGTGGGGCCCGAGGCGAGCACGGTGCGGTTGACCAGCACCGCGCGGTCGCAGAAGCGCGGCACCGATCCGAGATTGTGAGTCGATACGAGCATCACCCGGCCTTCGTCGCGCAGGCCCTGGAGCAGGGCGATGATCGCCTCCTCGGTGCGGACGTCGACGCCCGTGAACGGCTCGTCGAGCAGGATGAGCTCACCCTCCTGTGCGAGTGCGCGGGCGAGGAAGACACGCTTCTTCTGCCCGCCCGAGAGTTCGCCGATCTGGCGCTTGCGGAAGTCGGCCATGCCGACGCGTTCAAGCGCCGAAGCCACCGCCTCGCGGTCAGACGCGCGTGTCATGCGCAGGAAATTCATGTGGCCGTAGCGGCCCATCATCACCACGTCCTCGACCAGCACCGGGAAGTTCCAGTCGACGTCCTCGCTTTGCGGCACATAGGCGACGAGGTTCTTCTTCAGCGCCTCGCTCGCGGGCGCACCGAAGATCGACACGCTGCCGGTCGCCAGCGGCACGAAGCCCATGATCGACTTGAACAGGGTCGACTTGCCGCTGCCGTTGACGCCGACGAGCGCCGTGATGGTGCCGCGCGGGATGGCGAAGGAGGCGTTGCGCAGCGCGGTGTGGCCGTTCCGGTAGGTGACCGAGATGTCGTCGACGCGCAGGCCTTCGCCCGCTTGGGTCGTCGCGGGACGGCCCTTCAGCGAAACGTTCATTGCGAAAGTCCCTTCACGATCGTCTCGGTGGTCACGCGCAGCAGGTCGAGATAGGTCGGGACCGGCCCGCCGGCATCGCTGAGCGAGTCGACGTAGAGCACTCCGCCGTACTTGGCGCCGGTTTCGCGCGCGACCTGTTCGGCAGGCTTGGACGAAACCGTGCTTTCGCTGAAGACGGCCGGGATGTTGTTGGCCCTGACGAGGTCGATCACCTTGCGCACCTGCTGGGGCGTGCCTTGCTGGTCGGCGTTGATCGGCCAAAGATAGACTTCCTTCAGGCCGAAGTCTCGGGCGAGATAGGAGAAGGCGCCCTCGCTGGTGGCGAGCCAGCGGCGCTCCGCTGGGATCGTGTCCACGGCCGCGCGGATCGGCGCGACGGTTGCCTTGATCTTCTCCGCATAGACGGCAGCGTTCCTGGCGTAGATCTCGGCATTGGCAGGGTCGTGCTCGGCAAACGCCTTGCGGATGTTCTCGACATAGATGAGCGCGGCCTCAGGCGACATCCAGGCGTGCGGGTTGGGCTTGCCGGTGTAGGGGCCCTCGGCGATGCCCATCGGCTCGACGCCTTCCGACACCACCGCCTCGGCGACACCGTCGAGATTGTCGAAGAACTTCTGGAACCAGAGTTCGAGGTTGAGGCCGTTCCACAGGATGAGCTTGGCGCCCTGGGCGCGCATGATGTCGCCAGGGGTGGGCTGGTAATTGTGGATCTCGGCATTGGGCTTGGTGATCGATTCCACGTCTGCTGCATCGCCCGCGACGTTGCGGGCGATGTCGGCAATGACGGTGAAGGTGGTGGCCACCTTCATCTTGCCGCCGGCGCCGCTTTCCTGGGTGCAGGCGGAAAGCCCGAGCAGTGCGCCGAGCATGAGGACGGTGGCGAAGAAGATGCGAGGCGCTGTCATGGGGTTCCTGTTCGAGGACGGACGGGACTACGGGAGTGGATGCTTACGTAGTGGCAGGCGGCAGACTTGTCAATGCAATTGCAAATCGTTTGCAACTAAGAGCGCGCAAGAGCCGTTGCCTGGACGTGCATTGGGCCGGTCCGCAGCATCATCGGCCATCATCATCTGGGGACGAGCGGCCACTTAATCTTTTGCAACTGGGTGTCATCTGGCACATAGTCCGGCCATGAAGAAGCCTGCCCCCAACCTCGCCCCCAGGAAGCCGGACTACGAAAAGGCGCTGCGCAAGGCGGGTATCCGCGTCACCCGTCCGCGCAAGGTGATTCTCAACATCCTGCGCGAGACCGAGGACCATCCCGACGCGCTCGAAATCTTCCGCCGCGCCGAGCAGGTCGACAAGAGTATCTCGCTGTCGACGGTCTACCGGACGATGAAGCTGCTCGAGGAAATGGGCGCCATCCATCGCCACGCCTTCGAAGGCGGGCCGTCGCGATTCGAGCAGGCCGGCGGCGATCACCACGACCATCTCATCGACATCGAGACGGGCGACGTCATCGAGTTCCGCTCCGACCGCATCGAGCAGTTGCAGCAGGAGATCGCCCGCCAACTTGGCTACGACATCGTGCATCACCGGCTCGAGCTTTACGGTCGCCGACGCCGCGCCGAATAGGCCAGCGCACGCCGAGTTGATCGGATGCCCCGGCCTGCGTCCGGCCGGCGAGTTGACCTCGACGTCTATGCGGGTCAATCATCCGCGCGACCTTTTCGCATCATCATCAGCAGTAGGAAGAGACACCATGGAAAAAGCCGAAATCGGATTGATCGGTCTGGGCACGATGGGCTCGAACCTCGCGCTGAACATCGCCGAGAAGGGCCACCGCATCGCGGTCTACAACCGAACCCCGGCACGTACGCAGGCCTTCATCGAGAATGCCGGCGCGCTCCGCGACATGGTCGTGCCATGCGCCACGATCGCCGAACTGGCCGAGGCGATCCGGCCGCCGCGGCCGGTCATCATCATGGTCGTCGCCGGCAACCCGGTGGACGAGCAGATCGCCGCGCTGCGCGGGGTGCTTTCGGCCAACGACATCATCATCGATGCCGGCAACGCCAATTTCCACGATACCCGCCGCCGCTTCAAGGAGCTCGACGGAACGGGGCTGACCTTCATCGGCATGGGCGTGTCGGGCGGCGAGGAGGGCGCGCGCCACGGCCCTTCGATCATGGTCGGCGGCACGCAGGATTCGTGGAAGCGTGTCGAAGGCGTGCTCACCGCGATCTCGGCCAAGTACAAGGGTGAGCCCTGCGCGGCCTGGCTCGGACCGGACGGCGCCGGCCATTTCGTCAAGACCATCCACAACGGCATCGAATATGCCGACATGCAGATGATCGCCGAGATCTACGGCGTGCTGCGCGACGGTCTCGGCATGGCGCCCAAGGAGATCGCGCCGATCTTCGCCGGCTGGAATAAGGGCCGGCTCGAATCCTACCTGATCGAGATCACTGCCACCGTGCTGTCGGCCGACGACCCCAAGACCGGGCGTCCGGTGGTCGACATCATCCTCGACCGTGCCGGCCAGAAGGGCACCGGCAAATGGTCGGTGATCGAGGCGCAGCAGCTCGGCATCCCGGCGACCGCCATCGAGGCCGCGGTGGCCGCCCGCGTGCTGTCGTCGATGAAGGACGAGCGTCTGGCCGCCGAGAAAGCCTACGGCGCGAACACGGCCAGGTTTGCCGGCGCCAAGGGCGACCTTCTGGGGGACCTGGAACTCGCACTCTTCGCCGGCAAGATATCGGCCTATGCCCAGGGCTTCGCCGTCATGGCCGGCGCCTCGAAGGAGTTCGCCTGGAACCTGCCGATGCCGACGATCGCCAAGATCTGGCGCGCCGGCTGCATCATCCGCTCGCAGTTCCTCGACACCATCGCCGAGGCCTTCGGCAAGGCGGACCAGCCGACCAACCTGCTGATGGCGCCGGCCTTCGTCGAGATGATGGGCAAGGCTCACCCGGCGCTGCGCCGCGTCGTCGCCCGCGCTGCCGAAGCCGGCCTTCCGGTTCCGGCCCTGTCGTCGGCGCTCGCCTATTTCGACGCCTACCGGCAAGGTCGCGGCACCTCGGACCTGATCCAGGCGCAGCGCGACTTCTTCGGGGCGCACGGCTTCGAGCGCATCGATGCGCCAGGTGCGCATCACGGTCCGTGGGGCGACGAAGGGTAGGGTCTGTGCGGGGCGTGCAGGGTGCTTCGGTTGAGAGTTCTGCTTAGCGCAGCGCCGCCCCTCATCCGCCTGCCGGCACCTTCTCCCCGTGAAAGACGGGGAGAAGGGACACTGCCGCAACGCTGACGCCTCCCTCTCCCCGTCATTCACGGGGAGAGGGTAAGGGTGAGGGGCAGCTCAGCCGTTTGATTTTCCAGGCGTTGACGTCTCGTAGGCCTCGACCGTGCTTGGCTTGCTGAGGCTCTGCAGCGAGGCGATGTCGCGGCCGGCGATCCTGCCCAGCACGGCCGTGGCCAGTTCGTGTCCGGCGAGCCGTACGTCCTCGTTGACGACATAGAGCTGCGGGCGCAGCAGGTGCAGCAGCTTAGATGATTGCTTCGAGACGATATCGACGTCCTCGCCGAGCCTGAAGCCCGCATCTTCAACGCCTGCGACCAGCGCGAAGGTGCCGGCACCCGCACCACTGACGAAGGCGTCGGGCCGATTGGGCCGGCGCATCAGCTCGGCGGTGACAGCGCGGATGTCCTCAATCGAATGGTCGACAGTGGCGGTCGGGAAGGGCACCTCGGCCAGCCCATGCTCCATCAGCGCATCGGCGAAGCCGTCGCGCATGTGGCGGTAGTAGCTGAGGTTGGACGGCGGGGCGAGCAGCGCCAGCCGCTTGCGGCCGAGCCCGGCGAGCTTCTTCACCGCCTCGACCGAATAGGCATAGTTGTCGAAATCGTGGAACGGATGCTCGATGCCCATGTGGGTGCGCCCGTGCGTGGCGAAGGGGAAGCCGCGCTCGGTCATGTAGCGCACGCGCTTGTCGTCGGGCTCGGTGCGCGAGATGATCACGCCGTCGGCCGATGCCGTCTCGACCACGTAGCGCACCGGCTCCAGCGGGTCGTTGTTGCGTGAATAGGGCGTCACGACCAGGTGATAGGGCGTGTGGGCCAGTGCTTCCGAGATGCCGTAGATCATCTCCGAGACGAAGCCGCCGATCTGCTCCTCGGTATCGAGCACGAGACTGATGACGTTGGTCTTGCCGGTGCGCAGGCGCACGCCGGCGCGGTTGGGCCGGTAGCCGATCTGGCGCGCCACCAATTGCACGCGCCGCTTCGTCTCGGCGCCGATCTCAGGCGCGTCCTTGAGCGCGCGCGACACGGTGGTCACGCCCAGGCCGGTCATGAAGGCGATGGTCTTCAGCGTCGGCGGTTGACCGTTGCCGGCCGTCCCCAGGCCCTCGTTTTCGTCCGGCGGTGTCCGCTCATTCATGGTTGTTGCCCGCCATCCTTCCCCGGGATGCGTATCGCATTAGCACAATGGACCTTGCAAGAGCTTCCTGCAAGACCTGTAACGTTTCAGATGCGTATCGAGGATTTGGTTTCGGCGGCACAGGCGTGCTGTGCGCAGGGCCCCCGCCTTGCGTTGCAGCATTTGGCCGGGGCGTTGATTTGGCTACTGGATTCGTGCGGAATTGTTGCATTGCAGCGCAAATTTGCGTCCTAGAAGCGAAGGGCAGTGGATACCGAAATTAGTTTGAGCGCCGAAAAAAAGGAACTCATCGCGATATCCGCCATTGCACGAGCCAGACACTTCGCCTAACCTCATATCTGTAACGTTTCAGATTCAGGGAGGAGTACGATGCGTTATAGGCTTTTGACCGCTGCTTTCGCGGCGGGGGTTGCCTATTCGGCCGGTCCGGTAGGTGCGACCGACCTCGAGGTGACCCACTGGTGGACGTCCGGCGGCGAGGCCGCTGCGGTCGCCGAACTTGCCAAGGCGTTCGACGCCACCGGCAACAAATGGATCGATGGCGCGATCGCCGGCTCGGGTGGCACCGCGCGTCCGATCATGATCAGCCGCATCACCGGCGGCGACCCGATGGGCGCAACCCAGTTCAACCACGGCCGTCAGGCGGAAGAGCTTGTGGCGGCCGGGCTGATGCGCGACTTGAGCGATCTCGCCGCCAAGGAAAAATGGACCGAGATCGTTCGTCCCAAGAGTTTGCTCGACAGCTGCACGCTGGACGGCAAGATCTATTGCGTGCCCGTCAACATCCATTCCTGGCAGTGGCTCTGGCTGTCCAACAAGGCGTTCGAGGATGCCGGCGTGGCCATACCGAAGAACTGGGATGAGTTCGTGGCGGCAGCGCCCGCGCTGGAAGCGAAGGGTATCGTCCCGCTCGCCGTCGGCGGTCAGCCCTGGCAGACGTCGGGTGCCTTCGACGTGCTCCTGATGTCGGTCGGCGGTACCGACACCTTCCTGAAGGTCTACAAGGACAAGGACGCCGAGTTCGCGGCCGGGCCCGAGATCGCCAAGGTGTTCAAGGCGGCCGACGATGCCCGCAAGATGGCCAAGAACACCAATGTGCAGGACTGGAACCAGGCGACCAACATGGTCATCACCGGCAAGGCCGGCGGCCAGATCATGGGCGACTGGGCCCAGGGCGAGTTCCAGGTCGCGGGCAAGGTGGCCGGCAAGGACTACAGCTGCCTGCCGGGTCTCGGCTTGAACGCAACCATCGCCACCGGCGGCGACGCCTTCTACTTCCCGCTGCTCAAGGATGCGGAGAAGTCCAAGGCGCAGGAGGTGCTGGCCACAACGTTGCTTGATCCGAAGACCCAGGTTGCCTTCAACCTCAAGAAGGGCTCCGTGCCGGTGCGCGGCGACGTCGACCTCAACACGGCAAATGACTGCATGAAGAAGGGCCTCGACATCCTTGCCGAGGGCAACATCATCCCTTGGACGGACCAGTTGCTGACGCAGGACACGCAGAAGCAGAAGGAAGATCTGTTCTCAGAGTTCTTCGCCAATGCAAGCCTGACGCCGGAAGACGCCCAGAAGCGGTTCGTCGACATCATCGCTGCTGCTGACTAAGCCGGCCCGGGAGTCCCGACCCGGGCTCACGCCAGATGCTGCAGTCAGGACAGCGGCGATCTGCCGATCCCTGCGAGAGCCGGGATCGGCAGGTTGCCCGGTACACCGTCATGGAATCTGACCGATGACCCCGACTGATGCGGGCCGGCCAAGCCGGCTGTTTCGAAACCTCAATGCCAAGATAGCCTCGATCCCGATGGTGCTGACGGCTCTCGTCATCTTCGTCGGCGGCACGGCGTGGACGGTGGTCTATTCCTTCACCAACTCCAAGCTTCTGCCGCGGCTGAGTTTTGTCGGAACCACCCAGTATGAAAGGCTGTGGGCGGCGCCCCGCTGGCACATGGCGGTCGAGAACCTGGCCGTCTACGGCGTTCTTTCGCTCGTCTTTTCGCTGGCGATAGGCTTCCTGCTCGCCGCGCTGATGGACCAGAAGATCCGCTTCGAAGACACGTTCCGCACGATCTTCCTCTACCCGTTTGCGCTCTCATTCATCGTCACCGGCCTGGTCTGGCAGTGGCTGCTCAATCCCGATTTCGGAATCCAGCAGGTGGTGCGCAATCTCGGCTGGGAGAGCTTCACCTTCGATCCGCTCTACAATGCCGACATCGTCATCTACGGCATCCTGATTGCCGGTCTGTGGCAGGGCACGGGGCTGATCATGTGCCTGATGCTCGCCGGCCTGCGCGGAATCGACGTCGAGATCTGGAAGGCCGCGCGCGTCGACGGCATCCCGACCTGGAAGACCTACCTCTTCATCGTCATCCCGATGATGCGGCCTGTTTTCGTCACCACGCTGGTCATCATCGCGAGCGGTATCGTCAAGGTCTATGACCTCGTCGTCGCCCAGACCAGCGGCGGCCCCGGCATCGCCTCCGAGGTTCCGGCCAAATATGTCTACGACTACATGTTCCTGGCGCAGAACCTGGGGCAGGGTTTTGCCGCCTCGACCATGATGCTGCTGTCGGTGGTCATCGTCATCGTGCCTTGGGCCTATCTCGAATTCGGCAGGAGGCGCCGCCATGGCTGAACATCTCCTGCGCACCGCGCCAGACCTCGTTGCAATGGCTGCGCCGTCAGGTAGTGCCGGCGCCTTTTCCGGGCCGCACGGGCCAAGGCCGCGGCACGCCTTCTCGCGCCGCAACATCTTCATCTACGGCACGCTGGCGCTGGTCGCCGTCTACTATCTCCTGCCGCTCTACGTGATGGTGGTGACGTCGCTGAAGGGAATGCCCGAGATACGGCTCGGCAACATCTTCTCGCCGCCGGTCGAGATCACCTTCGAGCCGTGGGTGAAGGCCTGGTCGCAAGCCTGCACCGGCCTCAACTGCGACGGGCTCTCGCGCGGCTTCTGGAATTCGGTGCGCATCACCGTGCCGTCGGTGTTCCTGTCGATCGCCATTGCCTCGGTCAACGGCTACGCGCTCGCCAATTGGCGCTTCAAAGGCTCGGAGGTGTTCTTCACCATTCTGATCGTCGGCGCCTTCATCCCCTACCAAGTGATGCTCTATCCGATCGTCATCGTGCTGCGCGAGATCGGCCTCTACGGTTCGCTCTGGGGCTTGGTGCTGGTGCACTGCATCTTCGGAATGCCGATCCTGACGCTGCTTTTCCGCAACTATTTCGCCTCGCTGCCGGAAGAGCTGTTCAAGGCAGCGCGCGTCGACGGCGCCGGCTTCTGGACGATTTATCTGCGCATCATGCTGCCGATGGCGCTGCCCATATTCGTGGTGGCGATCATCCTGCAGGTCACCGGCATCTGGAACGATTTCCTATTCGGCGTCGTCTACACCAAGCCCGACACCTACCCGATGACGGTCCAGCTCAACAACATCGTCAACGCCGTCCAGGGCGTGAAGGAGTACAACGTCAACATGGCGGCTACGCTTCTCACCGGGCTGGTCCCGCTCGTCGTCTATTTCATTTCCGGCAAGCTTTTCGTCCGCGGCATCGCCGCCGGCGCGGTGAAGGGATGAGCCAATGACAAGTGTTCAGGTCAGGGACGTTTCGCTGAACTTCGGTGCCTTCGATGTGCTGAAGCAGCTGAACCTCGAGGTGCCCGAAGGCGAGTTCCTCGTGCTGCTGGGGCCGTCGGGCTGCGGCAAGTCCACCCTTCTCAATTGCATCGCCGGCCTGCTCGACGTGTCCGAGGGGCAGATCTTCATCAAGGGCAAGAACGTCACCTGGGAGGAGCCCAAGGACCGCGGCATCGGCATGGTGTTCCAGTCCTATGCGCTCTATCCGCAGATGACGGTGGAAGGAAACCTGTCGTTCGGCCTGAAGACGGCAGGAATGCCCCGGGACGAGATCGCCCGCCGCGTCGCCCGAGCCGCCGAGATCCTGCAGATCGAACCGCTGTTGAAACGCAAGCCGGCGGCCCTTTCCGGCGGCCAGCGCCAGCGAGTGGCGATCGGGCGTGCCCTTGTCCGCGATGTCGACGTGTTCCTGTTCGACGAACCGCTGTCCAACCTCGACGCCAAACTGCGCTCCGAGCTGCGTGTCGAAATCAAGCGCCTGCACCAGAAGCTCGCCAACACGATGATCTACGTCACCCACGACCAGATCGAGGCGATGACGCTGGCCGATCGCATCGCGGTGATGAAGGGCGGCGTGATCCAGCAGCTCGACGCGCCGCAGGTGATCTACAACAAGCCGGTCAACCGCTTCGTCGCCGGCTTCCTCGGTTCGCCCGGCATGAATTTCCTGGACGGCGAGGTCGCGGCCGGAGCCGAGCCTGCTTTCGCCTTCAACGGGACGAAGATCCCCGTGGGCCGCTATGGCTTCGGCAGCACGGCACGGCCAGGCAAGGCGGTGTTCGGCGTGCGCCCCGAACACATCGCCACCGGCGATGCCGCAGCTACCATGCCCTTCGCGGCTGACGCGAGGGTCGAGCTGGTCGAGCCGATGGGCTCGGACACGCTGGTCTGGACGAAGCTCGGCGGCCAGAGCCTTGCCTTCCGCGTCGAGGCCGAACGCCATCTCGCCCCCGGCGACCAGCTGCGCATCGGCTTCGACCCGGCGCGCGCCTCGCTGTTCGACGGCGAAAGCGGCAACCGCATCTGACATCCCCTCCCAACCGCAATGGACACCACAATGAACTGGTCTTTCCAACTCTACAGCGCCCGCAACTTCCAACCCTGGGACAAGGTGCTGAAGGTCCTCGCCGGCCTCGGCTACAAGGAGGTCGAAGGTTATGGCGGGGTCTATGATGATCCCAGCGCTTTCCGCGCCCTGCTCGACGAGAACGGCCTCGCCATGCCGAGCGGCCATTTCGGCATCGACCTTCTGGAGCAGGATTTCGGCAAGGCGGCCGGCATCGCCAACACGCTGGGCATCAAGCTGATCGCCTGCCCGTGGCTCGAACCGGCGCAACGGCCGACCGACGCCGAGAGCTGGCGGGCATTCGGCAGGCGGCTTGCGGTCGTCGGCGCCAGGGTCAGGGACGCCGGCTTCGACTTCGCCTGGCACAACCACGACTTCGAGTTTGCAGCCGTCGGCGGGCAGGTGCCGCAGCGCCTCATCCTCGAGGCCGCCCCCGACATCGGCTGGGAAATGGACGTCGCCTGGGTGATCCGCGGCGGCTCCGACCCGCTGCACTGGATCGAGGAATTCGGCCCGCGCATCCTTGCCGCCCACGTCAAGGACATCGCCCCTGTAGGCGAAGCGACCGACGAGGACGGCTGGTCGGATGTCGGCCACGGCACCGTCGACTGGGCCGGGCTGGTGACGGCGCTGCGCAAGAACACGCCGGCGAAATACTTCATCATGGAACACGACAATCCGGCCGACTTCGACCGTTTCGCGCGCCGCTCGATCGCCGCCGCAAAGAGCTTCTAGGGGACATACACATGGCAAGGAAACTCGGGGTCGGGGTAATCGGCTGCGGCAACATCTCGAAGACCTATTTTTCGCGCGCGCCGCAGTTCAAGGGCATCGAGATGCGCGCCTGCGCCGACATCAACATGGATGCCGCGCGCGCCCGGGCGAAGGAGTTCAAGCTTCGGGCCGAGACGGTCGAGGACCTGCTCGCGGCCAAGGACATCGACATCGTGGTCAACCTGACCGTGCCTGCGGTGCACTACGAGGTGTCGCGGCAGGCGATCGAGGCGGGCAAGCACGTCTATTCCGAAAAACCCTTCGTGCTCGCGGTGAAGGACGGGCTCGATCTGAAGAAGCGCGCCGACAAGAAGGGCGTCCGCATCGGCTCGGCGCCCGACACATTCCTCGGCGGCTCGCACCAGCTGGCGCGCCACCTGATCGACACCGGCAAGCTCGGCAAGATCACCTCGGGCACCTGCCACGTGATGAGCCACGGCATGGAGCACTGGCATCCCAACCCGGACTTCTTCTTCCAGCCGGGCGGCGGCCCGATCCTCGACCTTGGGCCCTACTATATCGCCAACCTGGTCCAGCTGATCGGACCGGTGGCGCGGGTGGCGGCACTTGCGTCGATCCCGGCCAAGGAGCGGACCATCTCGTCCAAGCCCCGTGCGGGCGAAAAGATCCCGGTGACGACGCCGACGACGATCCTGGCGCTGATGGAGTTCGAGAACGGTGCGGCTTTCACCTTCAACGCCAGTTGGGACGTGTGGGACCACCAGCATTCGCCAATGGAACTCTACGGCGAGACTGGCACCATCCACATGCCGGACCCCAACTTCTTCGGCGGCGAGCTGCGCTATTCCAAAGGCAACAAGCCGGTGAAGACGCTGCCGAAATGGGACCATCCCTTCGGCGTGCCCAACGAGAAGCACAATCACGGTATGATGGCCAACTACCGCACGGCGGGCCTCGCCGATATGGCGCTGGCGATCATGCAAGGCAGGCCGCATCGCTGCTCGCTCGAACTCGCCAACCACGTCATCGACATCATGACCGGCATCCTGAAGTCGGGCGAGACGAAGAAGTTCGTCGAGATGCAGACGACCTGCGAGCGGCCCGAGCCGCTCGGGCCCGCCGCTGCAAGGGGGCTGCTGGCACCGGCGAAATAGGCTATGAGAGGGGGACGGCGTCACGCGCCGATTCCCCTTTCCATTCGAGGACAGCATCATGACCTGGCAGCCGGCCGCGAACCGTTACGAGAACATGGTCTACAACCGCTGCGGCAGGTCGGGCCTCAAGCTGCCCGCGATCTCGCTCGGCCTGTGGCACAATTTCGGCGAGGACACGCCACACAAGACCAAGCGCGCCATCTGCCAGAAGGCCTTCGACCTCGGCATCACCCATTTCGACCTCGCCAATAATTACGGCCCGCCGCCCGGCTCGTCCGAGACCGCCTTCGGCGAGATCCTGCGCACCGATTTCGCCGGCCTGCGCGACGAGATGATCATCTCGACCAAGGCTGGCTACGACATGTGGCCCGGGCCCTACGGTGAGTGGGGCAGCCGCAAGTACGTGCTGGCGAGCCTCGACCAGAGCCTCAAGCGCATGGGCCTCGACTACGTCGATATCTTCTACTCGCACCGCTTCGACCCCGACACGCCTCTCGAGGAGACGATGGGCGCGCTCGACCACGCCGTGCGCTCCGGCAAGGCACTTTATGCCGGCATCTCGTCCTACAATGCCCAGCGCACCCGCGAGGCGGCCGACATCCTGCGTCAGCTCGGCACGCCCTGCCTGATCCACCAGCCGAGTTATTCGCTGATCAACCGCTGGGTCGAGGACGACGGCCTGCTCGACGCGCTCGACGGGCTCGGCATCGGCTCGATCGTGTTCTCGCCGCTGGCGCAGGGCATGCTGACCGGCAAGTATCTGCAGGGCGTGCCGGAAGGCAGCCGCGCCTCGCAGGGCAAGTCGCTCAGGCCCGCCTTCCTGAACGACAAGAACCTCGCCAATATCCGCGCGCTGAACGCCATCGCCGAGCGCCGCGGCCAGACGCTGGCGCAGATGGCGCTCGCCTGGGTGCTGCGCGGCGGCCGGGTTACCTCGGCGCTGATAGGCGCGAGCCGCCCCGAGCAGGTCGAGGATTGCGTCGGCGCGCTGAAGAACGCGACCTTCACCGAGGCCGAGCTCACCGAGATCGACCAGTATGCCCGCGAGGCCGACATCAATCTCTGGGCCCGTTCGTCCGAGCGCGAAGGACCGGCGCGGCAGAAGAAGTAGCCGTCGGCCATGCCAAGGCCGTCCCGCGGCATCCGCGGGATCGGTCGCTGGTGGCCCGACATTGTCTTTGCCGGTGGGACGCGCTAGCAAATCCTTGAATGGATCGCCACATGGAGCGATGCGACATCGCGCGGACCGACGCGTCCCGCGAGGAAAGTGAGGCGCAGGAATGACGGCGCGCGTTACGCTGACGAAGAACCAGCAGAAGGTCCTGGAGAAGCTCGAGGCCGCGAGCGGCCCGCTGAGCGCGTACATGCTGCTGGACCAGTTGCGCGATGACGGCTTCCGCGCCCCGCTGCAGGTCTATCGCGCGCTTGAAGTGCTGGTGAAGGACGGTCTCGTCCATCGTCTCGAGAGCCTGAACGCCTTCGTCGCCTGCTCCGAGCCGCACGACCACGGCCATCACAACCATCGCATGACCGCCTTCGCCATCTGCGACACTTGCGGCCAGGTCACCGAGATCTCCGACGAGCTGATCGGCAAGCGCCTCGACGACTGGGTTGGGTCGACCGGCTTCGTCGCCAAGAAGGCGGTGATCGAGTTCCGCGGCACCTGCGCCAAGTGCGCTGCGCTCGCCGCTTAGCGTCCCGTCGAGAACGCGAACCAGATCGCGACGCCAGCAAGCAGGGCCGAGAGCGCCCGGCGCGCGATCTTCTCTATCCGCGGATTGTTGAGCAGCGGCTCCAGCTGGCTCGCGAGCACCACGATCAGGGCGTGGATGACCGTCGCCACGGCGACGTAGATGAGTGTCAGCGCGATCGTCTGTGACAGCACCGGACGCGTGGCAACGATAAAGGTCGGCAGCACGGCGACGTAGAAGACCGCTGCCTTGGGGTTGAGCAGATTGGTGACCAGCCCGCGCGTGAAGTAGCGCCGATCCGCGTCCATGGCGGCGACGACGACCTCTGCCTCGCCGCGCCAGCCTTCATAGGCGAGGTAAAGCAGGAACAGCACGCCGGCCCATCGCAGCCCTTCGTAGAGCAGGTCCGAGGCCTGGATCAGCTCGGTCACGCCGAGCGCCGCGACGAGGCCGACGATCGCCAGACCGAGCGCAATGCCGGCCACGGTTGCGAAGCCGGCGCGCCGGCCTTCGCCAGCCGACACCAGCGCCAGGTAGGTCATGTTCGGGCCGGGCGTCAGCTCGATGATGAGCGACGTCAGCGCGAAGGAGACGAGCGTCGACGCGTCCGACGCCGTCGCAAACGCCATGTCAGTGCGCCTCGTCCCAGCTGTTGGCGGCGTTGGCATCGACATGCAACGGCACCGACATCGACACCGCCGGCATGGCGGCGTTTTCCATCACGTGCCGGACGACGGGGATCGTCGCCTCGACCTCGCTCTCGACAGTCTCGAAGATCAGTTCGTCGTGCACCTGCAGCAGCATGCGCGCCCCAAGCTTCGCCTCGCCGAGCGCATCCTCCATGCGGATCATGGCGCGGCGGATGATGTCGGCTGCCGTGCCTTGAAGGCGCGCGTTGATCGAGGCGCGCTCGTTGAAGGCGCGCACCGAGGGATTGGGAGAGCGGATTTCGGGATAGTGGATACGGCGGCCGAAGATGGTCTCGACGTAACCCTTGTCGCGGCAGTAGGCCTTGGTCTCGTCCATATAGGCGCGAATGCCGGGGAAGCGCTCGAAGTACTTCTTGATGTAGTCGGAAGCCTCCTCGCGCGGGATCGACAGCTGGTTGGCGAGGCCGAAGGCCGAGATGCCGTAGATGATGCCGAAATTGATCGCCTTGGCGCGGCGGCGGATCTCCGAAGGCATGCCCGCGACAGGCACCGAGAACATCTCCGACGCGGTCATGGCATGGATGTCCACATCGTCGGCGAAGGCCTGCTTCAGTTGGGCGATGTCGGCCACATGGGCGAGCACGCGCAGCTCGATCTGGCTGTAGTCGGCCGAGATCAGCTTGTTGCCCTTGTCGGCGATGAAGGCGGTGCGGATCTTGCGGCCTTCTGCCGTGCGGATCGGGATGTTCTGCAGGTTCGGGTCCGACGACGACAGGCGGCCGGTGGTGGTGGCGGCGAGCGCATATGAAGTGTGGACGCGCTTGGTCTCGGGATTGATGAAGCCGGGCAGGGCGTCGGTGTAGGTCGATTTCAGCTTGGTGAGCTGGCGCCAGTCGACGATCTTGCGCGGCAGCTCGTGGCCCTCGGCGGCGAGGTCTTCCAGCACCTGCGCCGAGGTCGACCACTGGCCGGTCTTGGTCTTGGTGCCGCCGGGCAGGCCCATGCGGCCAAACAGGATATCGCCGAGCTGCTTGGGCGAGCCGATGGTGAAGCGTTCGCCGGCCAGCGTGTTGATCTCGTCTTCGAGGCGGGCAGCGCCCTGCGCCAGCTCGCCCGACAGCCGCGACAGGATCTGGCGGTCGACCGAGATGCCGCGCTGTTCCATACGCGCCAGCACCGGCACCAGCGGCCGTTCCAGCCGCTCGTAGACCGAGACCAGCCCCTTAGCCGCGAGGCGCGGCTTGAGCACGTGCCAGAGCCGCAGCGTCACGTCGGCGTCCTCGCTCGCATAGGCGGCGGCGCGGTCGATGTCGACCTGGTCGAAGCCGATGAAGCTCTTGCCCGAGCCAGCCACGTCCTTGAACGGGATCGGCGTGTGGCCGAGCCACTTCTCCGAAAGCGAATCCATGCCGTGGCCGCCATTTGTGCCGCCGTCGAGCACGTAGGAAAGCAGCATGGTGTCGTCGAACGAGCGGACATCGATGCCGTAGCGGTTCATCACCACGAGGTCGTATTTCAGGTTCTGCGCCACCTTGAGCACCGAGGCGTCCTCGAGCAGCGGCTTGAGGGCGGCGATGGCGTCGCGCACCGGGATCTGGTTTTCGACCAGCCCGCCGCCGAGCAGGTCGCCGCGGCCGCTTTTGTGGCCGAGCGGCACATAGGCGGCGCGACCGGGTGCGGTGGCGAGCGAGAAGCCGACGAGCTCGGCCTGCATCGGGTCGAGCGAGGTGGTCTCGGTGTCGAAGGCGACGACGCCCGCCTCGGCAGCTTCGTTGACCCAGGTCTTCAGCGTGGCGAGGTCGCGGATGATGACATAGGCGCCGTGGTCGAATTTAGCCGAGGCGGCGGCCTCGGCGCGAACGGCGGACAGCAGTGACGGCGTATCGCCCTCGGGCTGCGTTGCGGCCTGGGGCGATGCCGGCGACGCCTTGTCGGCCTCCACTTCGGTGGCGGCAGGTGCAGCGACCGGAGCGGGTGAGCCCGCGCCGACATCCGGCCCGTGCGCATCCGCGCCGCGTTCGACGGGAATGAATGCCGCCTCGACTTCGCCGGCCTCCGTGCTGGTGGCTTCCGCCACGCGCCGGGTCAACGTGGTGAACTCCATCGCCTTGAGGAAGGAGATGAGGCGCGGCCCGTTCGGCGGCTGCAGGGCCATAGTGTCGAGGCCATCGCCCACCGGCACGTCGGTCTTGAGCCGCACCAACTCGCGGCTGATGCGGGCCTTGTCGGCATTGTCGATGATCGACTGGCGGCGCTTGTCCTGCTTGATCTCAGAAGCGCGGGCAAGCAGCGTGTCGAGATCGCCGAATTGCTCGAGCAGTTGCGCCGCCGTCTTGGGGCCGATGCCCGGAACGCCCGGCACGTTGTCGACGGAATCGCCGGTAAGCGACTGCAGGTCGATCATCTTCTCCGGCGGCACGCCCCACTTCTCGATGACCTCGGGAATGTTGATCTGGCGATCCTTCATCGGGTCGTACATCGACACGGTCGGGCCGACCAACTGCATCAGGTCCTTGTCGGATGAGATGATGGTGGTGTCGGCGCCGGCCTCGCTTGCGAGCCTGGCGTAGGTCGCGATCAGGTCGTCGGCCTCGAAACCCTCCATCTCGATACAGGGCAGGTCGAAGGCTTTCGTGGCGTGGCGGATGAGCCCGAACTGCGGGATCAGGTCCTCGGGCGGCGCCGAGCGGTTGGCCTTGTATTCGGGGTAGAGTTCGTTGCGGAACGTCTTGGACGAGTAGTCGAAGATGACGGCGAAATGGGTGGGCGTGATGCCGACGTCGGTGTTGCGCGCATCCTGCATCAGCTTCCACACCATGTTGCAGAAACCGAGCACCGCGTTGGTGGGCAGGCCGTCGGATTTGCGGGTGAGCGGCGGCAGCGCGTGATACGCGCGGAAGATGTAGCCGGAGCCGTCGACAAGGAAGAGATGATCGCCTTTTTTCATGGCGATACGGGTAGCTTGGCGAGGCGTCACTGTCCATGGTCCAGGCCGCGCTGCCGTCGTCTACTGACAAGCGATATCATCCACCGCGCTCCGCCCCAATTTCGACGGCATTTGCGCGGCCTATACCATCATCGAAACCGCACCATGAACGGGCCGCAAGGTCGCGTATCTAACCTCGGTTGCCAGCCTGGCGGCCGATTACAGTCAGTGGTGGGCTCAATTGCTCAATTGGGCGCAGCCATTCACCCAATTGATGACCCCCGCGAGGCAGGCAGATCGCGCCGAAGCTTTTCCGCCTGCGCCGCAATTGAAGCTGCAGGATCGCTCGTCGCGCGCAAGCATGCGCTATGTCGATCGCAAGTCCGACTTGGCTGATGGCGAAAGCGGGTAGAATTGGACGCTGCTCAACGTCTCTGCATTTCTTCCGTTAGGGAAGTCTCCAGCAGTGGAAAGGTTCACGGGCCGGATTGTTGATGCGCTGCATTTGCGGGATCGTCCCGCCCTCTGGACGGGGTCGCCGAAACAACGACCCGGGACGCACAAGGGTTGCGCGGTGGAACCTTCCACTCACGGACATGTTACAAATGTGTAATCTTCGTGCCCTTGAATCGCCATCATCGAAGGAACAAATATGGGGCATCGGCAGTTTTTGCCGAAGTCCGGTCTCAGGCCCGTCCCCCGCCTATCCGGACCCTGCGGCAGCCTCATCCCCCTCTCCGG
>MEEF01000072.1 GCA_001724355.1 Mesorhizobium sp. SCN 65-20
TCTTTCCGGGTAGGCCGGCCATTTCCTATGCCGAGTTGGCGCGGCGCGCGGCCGAGACGGCTGCCGGCTTCGGCCGGGGGCGAAAGCTGGTGGCGGTGGAGGCCGCCAATTCCGAACACGCCATCATCGCCTATCTGGCGGCCCGCGCCGGCGGCCATGCGGTTGCTCTGCTTGCACCCGGCGACACCGAAGCCTTTGCGGGTTTCGAGGAGGATTTCCGCCCGGATGTCAGCTTTCGCTCGGTCGACGGGCGCTGGCGCCTGATCGAGCATGCGGTCAGAGGCGACGAACTGCATCCGGAGCTTTCGCTGTTGCTGGCGACATCCGGAAGCACCGGCAAGAAACGCTTCGTCAGGCTGTCGCAGACCAATGTCGAAAGCAACGCTGCGGCAATCGTATCCTATCTCGAACTGACGGCGGACGACCGCGCCGCACTGATCCTGCCGTTCCACTATTCCTACGGCCTGTCGGTGCTGAACTCGCATCTGGCGGTGGGGGCAAGCGTGTTCGTCTCCGCCAAGGGCGTTGCCGATCGCGGCTTCGCCGACGACCTGCGCCGCGCTGAGGTCACCAACGTCAGCGGCGTGCCCTATTCCTTCGAGTTGATGCAGAAGACCGGTTTGCCGGTCGAGGACCTGCCGTCGCTGCGCTTCATGACGGTTGCCGGCGGGCGGATTTCAGCCGAATTGGCAGAAGCGTTCCGGCAGCGGCTCGAGAGGTCCGGGCGGCAACTGTTCCTGATGTACGGTCAGACGGAGGCGACGGCGCGCATCGCCTATGTGCCGCCGCAGGCGCTGGCAGACAATCCCGACAGCATCGGCGTCGCCATACCGGGCGGCGAACTCGCGCTGGTCGGCGAGGACGGACGCTGCATCGAAGCGTGCGGCGAGCAGGGCGAACTCGTCTATCGCGGCCCGAACGTGATGATGGGCTACGCCGAGAGCAGGGCCGACCTGGCCCGGGGCGCCGAGGTCGACGAACTGCGCACCGGCGATCTGGCCGAGCGCTGCGCGAACGGCTTCTTCCGCATCGTCGGGCGCCTCAAGCGGATGTCGAAGATCGCCGGGCTGAGGATCAGCCACGAAGCGGTCGAGCATGCGCTGCGGTCGCGCGGCATCGAGGCCGCCGTTTGTGGCGACGACCGCCGGCTGGTGGCCGCGTTCTCCTCGGGCGAGGCACCCGAGGATGTCTGCAGGCTGATGATCGATGCGAGCGGACTGACGGCGCTGCATGTCGAGGCGGTTGCGGTCAGCGCCCTGCCGCGGCTGCAATCGGGCAAGGTGGACTATCCGGCGATCGCGCGGCTTGCCGGGCATGCGCAGAAGGCCGATCCCGGGGTGATCGAGGCGTTCTCGCGCGCCTTCTATCCGCGCCGGGTAACGCCGGTCGACAGTTTCGAGGCGCTCGGCGGGGATTCGCTGCTCTATGTGCAGTTGTCGCTGACGCTGGAGCGCAAGCTCGGGCGTATTCCGGAAGGCTGGGAGAAGATGCCGGTGGGGGCGCTCGCGCGGCTCGGACGCCAGACGAAAAGCCGGTGGCAGACACTGGATGCCGAGCTTTTGATGCGGGCGGCAGCGATCCTGCTGATCGTCGTGCATCACGCGACACTGTGGCCGATCCCGGGTGGAGCGGCGGCGCTGGTGATGCTGGTAGGCTACGGCCTTGCGCGCTTCCATGGTGCTGCGCTGATGCGCGGCGAGGTTTCGCGCCTGCTGAAAGCCCTGGCCGGCAATCTCGCCGTCTACGCGCCCGTCGTCGCCGGTTTCTCGATCGTACGCGGCGAGGTGCCGTGGGCGTCGGTGTTCCTCGTCGGCAATCTCGGCATCTTCGATCCCAAACACATGCTGCCCTACCTCTACTGGTTCGTGGAGGCCTATGCGCAGATCATGCTGATCGTCGCTGGTCTCTTCTCGTTGCCGCAGGTGCGGCGTCGGGTGGCGAAGAGCCCTTTTGGTGCAGGGTTTTGCGCGTTGTTGCTGATGGTGGCGCTGAAGTTCGCAGCACCGGTCGTCTGGCCGGTCGGCGGGGTTCAGATATTCACTGTGCCGGACGTCCTCTACCTCGCGGCCTTCGGATGGTGCGCCTTCTTCGCGCGGACGGCGCGGCAAAGGCTCGCCGTGCTCGCGGCCGCCACCGCGGCCTTCCCGGTGATGGCCTGGTGGGGCGGCAACTGGACCGGCTCTTGGGTCAAGTTCATGCTGCAACTCTTCTGCGTGACCGTGCTGCTCTACCTGCCGCGCGTCAGCGTGCCGAAGCTCGTGGCCGACCTCGCGCTGCCGGTGGCTGCCGCCGGCTACCACATCTACCTGTTCCATCGCCTGCTGCCGGAGATGCTCCTGCCGAAGCCCAATCCGCTGGCTTTCGATCCGCTCGTGACCTTGGTTGCGATTGCGATCGGGCTGGCCTCTGGCTTTGCCGCATACCAGGGGCAAAAGGCGATCGCCGCCTGGCTGGCGAGCCGTCAGGGCAAAACCGTGGAGCGCCCGGCCATTCCCGCCGCAGCGCCGGCGGAGTAGCCGGCATCGGTATCGTCAGTTGGTAGGGTGCTTCACGCACCCGGTCACGCTGGTGCTAGGACGCGATTGCCTCAGATTCGGAACAAGCGCCTGCCGGACGCGTTAGCCCGATGCCGGAAATGGTCCGGCGGCGAGGAGAAGAACGATGGCAGTTGCACAGGCGCCGACAGCCAAGGGCAAGGCGGCGGCAGCGGGTCTCCGGAAGGCTGCGGCCAAGGAAGAGCGCAAGGTCGAGGCCAAGACCGGCCGGGATTTTCCGAAAGGCGATAAGCGCTTCGAGGAACGCTCCAGAAGCTCCGATGGCAAGAGCGCGGGGACCAAGCAGAAAAGCTGATCCCGGTTGGCGTGCGGGCCGGTGGCACAACCAAAAACCTTGTGACTTGCCCCGGGCCTTGGGCTAATTGTTTAACGGAGCGGAACGGCGCTGCCGGCCGCAGGTGAGGATACCGAGGATACGCCGATGCTCTGGAAAGGCCGCCGTCAGAGTGACAACGTCCAGGACGCACGCGGCGAGGGCGGCGGCGGCATGGGTCTGCCCGGCGGCTTCGGTCGCGGCGGCCGGCTGCCCATGGGCCCGCGCGTCTCGACGCGCGGTGGTGGCCTTTCCGGCATCATCCTCCTGGTCATCCTGTTCTTTGCGCTGCGCGCCTGCGGCATCGACCCCATGCAGATACTTTCCGGCGGGGACGGCTCCGCCCCCAGCGGCGGACAGGTCACGCAGGGCGGCGCCCCTGCAAACGACGAGATGACACAGTTCGTCAGGACGGTGCTGGCCGAGACGGAAGACACCTGGAACGGCATCTTCCAGGCAGAGGGGCTGAAGTACGAGGAGCCGAAGCTGGTGCTGTTCTCCGGCCAGGTCTCGTCGGCCTGCGGCTACGCGTCGGCTGCTTCCGGGCCGTTCTATTGCCCGAACGACCGCCGGGTCTATCTCGACACCAGCTTCTTCCACCAGCTCGACCGGCAGTTCGGCGCGGCCGGCGACTTCGCCCAGGCCTATGTGATCGCCCACGAGGTCGGCCACCACGTCCAGAACCTCACCGGCATCCTGCCCAAGTTCAACCAGATGCGGCAGCAGATGAGCGAGGTCGACGCCAACGAGATGTCGATGCGGGTGGAACTGCAGGCGGACTGCTTCGCCGGCGTCTGGGGTTACTACACGGACCAGAAGGGCATCCTCGAAAAAGGCGACGTGGAGGAAGCCCTCAACGCCGCGCAGCAGATCGGCGACGATACGCTGCAGAAGCGCATGCAGGGCTATGTAGTGCCCGAGAGTTTCAACCACGGCACCTCCGAGCAGCGCCAGCGCTGGTTCGCCCGCGGCCTGCAGAGCGGCAAGCTGTCCGAGTGCGACACGTTCAACAACCCGATCTGAGCGGCTGAGGTCGGGACCGTCGTGCATTTCTGACGCCCCGGCCAGCCGGGGCGTCATTCAATTGGAGGGGAGGCAAGAATGGCTTACGCGCGGCAGATCGAACTCGTGGCGGGAGGGCCGGTGGTTTCGCGGCTGGTGTTCGGTGCCTGGCGCCTGCTCGACGACGGGCGGCCGACGCCCGAGGATGTGGCGAGGCTGATCGGCACGGCCGTCGATCTCGGCCTCACCAGCATCGACCACGCCGATATCTACGGCAACTACGAGGTGGAGGAGGCGTTCGGCGCAGGCCTCGCCCGCTGGGGCGGACGGCGCGAGGACATCCAGCTCATCAGCAAATGTGACATCATGCTGAAGTCGGCCAACCGGCCGGCGAACCGGCTGAAGTTCTACGACACCAGTGCCGCCCACATCACGGCTTCCGCCGAGCGGTCGCTGAAGAACCTCGGCACCGATTATCTCGACCTTCTGCTGATCCATCGCCCCGATCCGCTGATGGATGCCGAGGAGACGGCCGCGGCGCTCGAGAAGCTGGTGACGGCGGGCAAGGTGCGCGCCATAGGCGTTTCCAACTTCACGCCCTCGCAATTCGACCTGCTGGCGTCGCGGCTTACCATCCCGCTCGTCACCAACCAGATCGAGCACTCGGTGCTGGAGACCTCGGCGCTGACCGACGGCCGCCTCGACCACGCGCAGCGGCTGCGCTATGCGCCGATGATCTGGTCCCCGCTCGGCGGCGGCTCGCTGTTTGCCGGCGACGGCAACCGCGAGCACAGAGTGCGGGCGGCGCTGACGCAGGTGGCGGCCGAGACCGGCGCCAACGACATTTCGACGGTCGCCATTGCATGGTTGCTTCGCCATCCGGCGCGGCTGGTGCCGGTGCTCGGCACGATGAAGCCGACGCGGCTGGCGACACTGGCGCGCGCACTCGACGTCGAGCTCGATCGCCAGCAGTGGTTTTCTGTTCTCGAGGCGAGCGAGGGCAGGGCGGTCCCGTAACGTTCCGCCTCGGCGGGCCTGCGCCATCAAATCTTTTGATGCGTTCTCGTATTGTTCTTTCGATCCGCTTCGCCTATAAGCGTCGTCCTGCCTTGCCCCCGGGCGGATTTCGGCTGCAAGCGAGTTCGCGATGGTTGACGAAAAGACCGCAAAACGGGGATTGGCGCTCGTCTTCACGACGCTTTTGCTCGACGTCATCGGCTTCGGCATCATCATGCCGGTGCTGCCGGCCTATCTGCAGGAACTGACCGGCGTCGGCATCTCGGACGCGGCAATCGAGGGTGGCTGGCTGTTCTTCGTCTACGCCGCCATGCAGTTCCTGTTCGCGCCGCTCATCGGCAACCTCAGCGACCGCTTCGGCCGCCGGCCCGTTCTGTTAGCCTCGGTGCTGACATTCGCCATCGACAACCTGATCTGCGCCATCGCCTGGTCCTACTCGATGCTGTTCATCGGCCGTGTGCTTGCGGGCATCAGCGGCGCCAGCTATTCGACCGCCTCGGCCTTCATCGCCGATGTTTCCACCGACGAGAACCGCGCCAGGAATTTTGGCCTGCTCGGCATTGCCTTCGGCGTCGGCTTCGTCATCGGGCCGGTGCTCGGCGGGATCCTGGGTACGTTCGGGCCGCGGGTGCCATTCTTCTTCGCCGCCGGCCTCGCATTCCTCAACTTCGTCGTCGCCTATTTCATGCTGCCCGAGACGCTGACGCAGGAGCACCGGCGCAAGTTCGAGCTCAAGCGCGCCAACCCGCTCGGCGCGCTCAGGCAGATGCGCAATTACAGGGGCATCGGCTGGATCGGGCTGGTGTTCTTCCTAATGACACTCGGCCACATGATGTATCCGGCTGTGTGGTCGTTCGTCGGCAGCTACCGCTACGGCTGGAGCGAGCAGCAGATCGGCTTCTCGCTCGGCGTGTTCGGCATCGGCGGTGCGCTGGTCATGGCGCTGGTGCTGCCGCGCATGATCCCGTGGATCGGCGAATGGCGTACGGCTGTCGTCGGCCTCAGCTTCACCACCATCGCCGCCTTCGGCTATGCCGCGGCGTGGGAGGGGTGGATGGTCTATGCGGTGATCGTGGCGACCTGCCTCGAGGCGCTGGCCGACCCGCCGCTGCGCAGCCTGGCCGCCGCCAAGGTGCCGCCGTCGGCCCAAGGCGAGCTGCAGGGGGCGATGACCAGCCTGTTCTCGATCACCAGCATCATCACGCCGCTGCTCTACACCTTCATATTCGCCTGGTTCACCGGACCGAACGCGCCGGTGCATTTCGCCGGCGCGCCCTATGTGCTGGGCGGCATCTTCATCGCCATGGCGCTGGCGGTGTTCGTGCTGAGGGTCGAGCGGCCACCGGTGAGGGTCGAAAGCGTGGCGCCCAACCCGGCGGAATAGGGGTCTCACTCCAGGAACGCTATTGTTCCAGGAAGCGCACACCCACCGATGTCGGCGAATACCAGCACACCCGCGCCGTGCGCTTCGTCGCCTCACCGGAGATTGCCAGATTGAACTCCGATGGCACACCTGTCGTGTCGCCAAAGTCCAGCCTTGCACCATTTTGGGACTGGTTGCGGACGATGCCCTCGAAGGAGCAATAGCCGCCGTAAAATGACAGTTTGGCGCCCTTGAGCGTGCGGCGGCGGCTTTCCTTGCGCAGTTCGACCTGTTCGCGCGTGTTCATTTCGATAACCAGTGCCATGACTACTACGATGCCTCCAGTTGTATGGCAGTAGCCATGCATCAATCGTGCCAATGCGAAATATGAGTACAGTCGTGCCAAAGCTGTGCGCCAAGCACTGAAGGCGGAGGCCGGGAAGCAGCTCCGGTATTTCTTGCTTCTATTTGACTTGCGTGAGGATTGACGTCAGCCCTTCCAGGGGCAACTGGGTACGAGCTTGATCGGCCCAGCACTCACGAGTGCGTCGCAATTGCCATATTATCAACGTGACGGGCTGTGTAGTCCGGCAACGAAAAAAGGCCGCACATGGCGGCCTTTCGTACAATCTTATGCCCGCTCAGCGCTCGGCGATTGCCGGTTCGCCCTGCCGTTCGCGGATCAGGTGCGAAGCGCGGCTTCTGTCAGCCGTCAATCCAGACAAGCGGAACGTCCAAGGCGGCTGCAAGTTTAGCTGCCGTTTCGGCAGAGGCCGTACGGCGACGACTTTCAAGGTCGGACAGGAAACCTTGTGTGACTTGCGCCCGTTCGGCAAGCTCGCTTTGCGTCAGGCCTCGCCATTTGCGCAAGGCCTTTAGGCGGCTTTCTTCTCTAAGTATGGCCATGCTGAGTTCCGCGGGAAGGGACGCTTCTCCGGCAAGTGCAGCCTTGCGGGCATCGTAGATGGCAGCGTCCGCAGCGTCTTCCGCGGCCTCTTCCGCCGCGCGCACGAGCTGGTCGTATTCGGCCCTCGGCAGTACGACCAGTTCCTCGCCGCTGGGGGTCTTGATGATCTGGGGAGCGTTCATCTCGTGTCTCCTGTCAGTTGCGGCCGTAGGTCGTGGTTTCGCGCTTGCCGATGTAGATCGCCAGGATGGTGGTCCGATCTTCATCGAAGAGGACTCGATAGCGACCAATGCGCAGTCTGTAGCCGTCCCTCCCGGCGAGCTTCTTGACGTCGCCTCGGCCATTGACGGCGTAGTCGATCAGACCATCGGACACCTGCTGGCGGGCATCGGCGGGCAGATTGTCCAGATCTCGGGCAGCGGAAGCGGTCAGGACAATCGTCTTCATATATCGCCGCTTTATCGCTAGGTTTGGCGATAATATAGCAGAAACGAAAAAAGCCGCCAGATGGCGGCTTCTCGATTCAATGAGACAACTGCGCTCAGCGCTCGGCGAGCGCCGGTGCGCCCTGCCGTTCGCGGATCAGGTTGGCGAAGCGGCGGAAGAGGTAGTGCGAGTCCTGCGGGCCGGGCGAGGCCTCGGGGTGGTGCTGGACCGAGAACACCGGGCGGCCGGTCAGCGCGATGCCGCAGTTGGAGCCGTCGAACAGCGAGACGTGGGTCTCTTCCACGCCCTCCGGCAGCGAGTCGGAATCGACCGCAAAGCCGTGGTTCATCGAGACGATCTCGACCTTGCCGGTGGTGTGGTCCTTGACCGGGTGGTTGGCGCCGTGGTGGCCCTGGTGCATCTTGGCCGTCTTGCCGCCGAGGGCCAGCGCCAGCATCTGGTGGCCGAGGCAGATGCCGAAGACCGGCAGTTCGGTCTTGAGCAGGTCCTTGATGACCGGCACCGCATATTCGCCCGTCGCGGCCGGGTCGCCGGGGCCGTTGGAGAGGAAGATGCCGTCCGGCTTCATCGCCAGGATGTCTTCGGCCGGGGTCTTGGCCGGAACGACCGTCACCTTGGCGCCGAGACCGGCGAGCAGGCGCAGGATGTTGCGCTTGACGCCGAAGTCGACCGCGACGACGTGCATGGTCTCCTCGGTGCGCTCGCCATAACCCTCGTTCCAGACCCAGGGGGTCTCGGTCCAGGACGACGACTGGCCCGAGGTGACCTCCTTGGCGAGGTCGAGGCCGACGAGGCCAGACCAGGCGCGGGCCTGGGCCTTGAGGTTCTCGATGTCGAACTTGCCGTCGGGGGCGTGCGCGATCACCGCGTTGGGCATACCCTTCTCGCGGATCAGCGCGGTCAGCGCGCGTGTGTCGACGCCCGACATGGCGACGATGCCGCGGCGCTTCAGCCACTGGTCGAGATGGCCGGCGGCGCGGTAGCTCGACGGGTTGGTGACGTCGGCCTTGAGGACCGCGCCGACAGCGCCGGCCCGGGCGGCCGGGTTCAGGTCCTCGATGTCCTCGTCATTGGTGCCGATGTTACCGATGTGCGGGAAGGTGAAGGTGACGATCTGGCCGGCATAGGACGGGTCGGTGAGGACTTCCTGGTAGCCGGTGAGAGCGGTGTTGAAGCACACTTCGGCAACCGCGCTGCCGGTGGCGCCCAGGCCTCGGCCAGTAATGACCGTGCCGTCGGCCAGAACCAGGACGGCGGTCGGCACTTCGGTTGCCCAAGGGGCGGTCTCTGAGGCCATGGCGATGCTCCTGCGTAACGGGCGCCGCGACTTGAAGAATGGCTCGCAAGGGGCCATATCGCGCAGCGAAAAGCACGGACGACCACCGTCAGGCGGGCCCCGTGCACAAACCAAACAAGTCCTTGCAAGGCGCGGACAATAGGCGAAAGCCGCATTTCGGTCAATGACTGCGGCGGCATTCGCGGCTAATTATTTTTCTGAATAGAATCAGAAGGTTGGCTGTTGTCATCAGGTTTGCCGCTGTGGCAGATCGGCGCTATTGTCTGCGACACGTTCAGGAGAAATGGCCATGCGCGCAACGCTCGCGGAGGCGCTAAAGACTGCATTGAAGGCCGGCGACAAGCGCCGCACGTCGACGCTGAGGCTGATCCAGGCGGCGATCCACGACCGCGATATCGCCCAGCGCGGCGCCGGCAAGGACCCCGTGACGGACGAGGAAATCCTCCAGATCCTGACCAAGATGGTCAAGCAGCGGCAGGAATCGGCCAAGGCCTTCGAAGATGGCAACCGGCTGGAACTGGCCGCGCAGGAGCGCGAGGAAAGCGTCATCATCTCCGAGTACCTGCCCAAGCAGATGAGCGAGGACGAGGTGCGCGCGGCCGCCCGCAAGGCGATCGCCGACGTCGGCGCCGAGAGCCTGCGCGACATGGGTCGCGCCATGGCCGCGCTCAAGGAGCGCTATCCGGGCCAGATGGATTTCGGCAAGGCCAGCGGGATCATCAAGGAATTGCTGCAGTAGGCGGCTTTTGGCCCTGCACCAGTGAACCGGACGCCCCGCCTGCGATGCAGTGCGGGGCGTTTTGTTTTGAGGGCAAGGCGGCTCGGCGAAGCCTTACGGGCGTCTTGTCGCGCAGCGCCCAGATGTGGCCGAACGGGTCGAACACGGTTGCGCCGCGCCGGCCGTCAGTCGCTAGCCCAATCTCTCCCCGCAAGGTCGCCCCGGCATCGAGTGCCCGTTGCAGCGCAGCCTCCGCGTTGGCGACCTCGAGAATGAAGACGGTGCTGACGGCGCCATCGGCCTTGGGAAAGAAGGGGCCGCCGCGATGCGGTTGGAGTTCCCGGCGCGGATTGGCTCCTCCGACTTGCATTGCGGTATCGCCGATTTGAAGGTCTATCGAGATCGGCTCGCCTTCGAACATGTAGGCCCCGCCACGAACGGCGCCGAAGGCCCGGTGGTAGAATGCGGCCGCTTCCTCTTCGCAGCCATGCTCGACCACGATCGAGATGTGCAATTCCGCCTTGGCGTCGCAACTGGCTTTCAGCATGTTCCAGTCGTTGCAGCCGAACTGCCGAGCGAC
Source organism: Mesorhizobium sp. SCN 65-20 (assembly GCA_001724355.1). Classification (GTDB taxonomy): domain Bacteria; phylum Pseudomonadota; class Alphaproteobacteria; order Rhizobiales; family Rhizobiaceae; genus Aminobacter. Next base: position 10,200 of record MEEF01000072.1, read on the forward strand.
GATTTCGAGGCAGGCGCTGTGGGGGAGGTGGATGCCCTGTGCGGCCAGGCTGTTGCGCAGTTCCCTGGCCATGGACTTCACGCGATCAAGCGTTGGCATGGATCTTTTCCCAATGGGGGCGACTTCTGGCGTCAGTGCTCGCATTGCCGACGGTCACCCGTGAGGGGAAAACCTGGTTCGTGGTGCATTCACCAATCCGGAAGGAGCGAGCGGCAGGCTGCACGGCCTAGGCAGAGTTTTGCGAACCCGGCCGATTCGCGCAAGCAGCGCCTCAGGCCACAGGCAGGCGATGGCGCACGATTGCCGCGTGGAAGCTCGCGCCATGGATGAGGGCTGCGTCGTTGAAGTCGAAGCGCGGGTTGTGCAGGGGCGCGGATGCCTCGCCATTGCCGATGTAGGCGAAGCAGCCGGGCACATGGTCGAGGAAGCGGGCGAAATCCTCCGAAGCGGTGACGAGTTCGCCCCTGCCGTTGATGGCGTGTGGCTCGAACACGCTTGACGCCGCGGCGAGGGCTGCCGCGCTCGCGTCGGCGTCGTTGACCAGCGGCACGAACTCCCTGCTGTAGGCGACCGAGGCCGTGCAGTTGTAGGCGAGCGCCGTCCCCTCGGCGATGATGCGCATCTGGCGCTCGATTTCGGCGCTGACCTCGGGGCGGAAACTCCTCGCGTCGCCGAGGATGCGGGCATGGCCGGGCAGGGCGTTGCGCGTGCCGTCGGTGATGAGTTCGGTGACCGAGACGACGGCGACATCGGCCGGGTTGAGGCGGCGGGCGGCGATCGTCTGCAGGTTGGTGACCACGGCGCAGGCCGCGACCAGCACCTCGCGCCCGACATGCGGGCGGGCGGCGTGGCCGCCCAGGCCTTCGAGCACGATCTCGAAATTGTCCTCGGCCGACATCAGCGGGCCGGGCCGGGTCTCGAAGTGGCCGACCGGCAGGCCGGGCATGTTGTGCAGGCCATAGATCTCGTCGAACGGAAAGCGGCCCATCAGGCCGTCGTCGAGCATGGCGAGCGCGCCCTTGCCCCATTCCTCGGCGGGCTGGAAGACGAAGCGCACGGTGCCGTCGAAACCGCCATCTGCGGCGAGCATCCTTGCGGCGCCCAGCAGCATCGTGGTGTGGCCGTCATGGCCGCAGGCATGCATGACGCCTGAGGTCTGCGAGATGTGGTCGTGGAAGCCCTGCTCGGTGATGCGCAGCGCATCCATGTCGGCGCGCAGGGCCACGGCCCGGTTGCCGCTGCCGCGCCTCAGCGTGCCGACCACACCGGTGCCGCCGACGCCCTCGACCACCTCGTCGAGGCCGAACTCGCGGAGCTTTCGGGCGACGAAGGCGCTGGTGCGCTTTTCCTCGAAGCCGAATTCGGGATGGCGGTGCAGGTCGCGGCGCCAGGCCGTCATGTCGGCGATGAGGGCTTTTTCGTCGAGCGCCATGTGCTGTTCCCTTGATGTGGAAGTGCAGCCTCGCCCGGATTGGGGCGGACAGGCAAGGGCCGTTGCTGGGGCCAGTAGCGGACAAGAAGGAGCCGGTTTCTGCCGAAGACCCCCTCGCCGTCACGGCTGCGACGTGCCACCTCTCCCCCACTTTGTGGGGGCGAGGAACCCAAGTTCTGCGAGCTCGAGTTCTGCGAGCCTCAGTTCTGCGAACCCAAATTCTGCGAGATCATGCCCTGCGAGATTGGCGTTTCCTCGCCCCCACGCAGTGGGGGAGAGGTGGCACGGCGAAGCCGTGACGGAGAGGGGGCTGAGGCGAGGCGGCGCTCCGAGTAGCTGTGGTCCCAGACAACCTGCGCTTCGCTCCGGTTGCCGGGATGACCACCGATGCTGCCGCTCAGCTCGCCTTCAGGCGAGAGCCCTGCAGCAGGCCGTGCTCCTCGAGCACCGGGTAGGCCATCGACGCGAGCAGGGAGTTGATCTGCTTGAGGTCGCGGATGGTGTCGAGGTGGATCGAGCTCGTCTCGACGCTTTTGATCGTGCCGTCGCGCAGGCGGAGGAAATGGTTCTGGCTCATCGCCTTCTCGACATCACGCAGGTGATCCTTCTCGAGCACCAGCTGGCGCGCCGTCTTGGGGTCGCGCGAGACAAGCACGTTGAAGGACAGCCGGGCGTTGGCGAGCACCGCCTGGTGGAAGCTCAGGAGCTCGCGCCAGCCCTCGGGCGTGAATTCAAGACCCCGGTCGAGCTTCTTCTGCACATGGGCGAGCATGTTGCGGACGATGATGTCGCCGACCTGCTCGAGCTTGACGCAGGCGCCGAGCAGTTCCTGGCAGCGCAGCGCCTCGTCCTCGGTCATCTGGCGGATGGTCGCCTTGGCGAGGTAGAGCTTGATCGCGGCATGCTTGCGGTCGACGCGGTCGTCGAGCGCGGCCAGCGCCTTGATCTTGTCGGCGTCGGCATCCTCGTAGAGCTCGATGATGCGCTGGAGCATGATCTCCACGGTTTCGCAGACGCGGACGACCTCGCGGGTGGCGTTGGCGAGAGCCTGCGACGGCGTATCGAGGGCGGCTTCGTTGAGAGCGCTCAGCTCCACCACGGCCATGTCCTTGGCGGCATCAGGCTTGGTGCCCAGCGCGACGATCTTCTCGGCGAGTCCGTGGACGAAGCCGGCGAGCGGGATGCCGAGCAAGGCCAGCGTCAGGTTGAAGGCGATGTGGCCGTTGATCAGCTGCGCTGCGGGCGTGCTTCCGAGGAGGTCGAGCGGCGGCGCAAGGAGCGTCAGCGCAACTAGGGCCAGGATGGCGCCCGTTCCGCGCATGATGAGGTTGCCGAGCGGCACGGTGCGAGCCTCGGGGGCGGCGGCGCGCGACAGCATGGCGGCGATGATGCCGCCGCCGAGATTGGCGCCCAGGATCAAGACCAGGCCGAGCGGCACCGGAACCAGCCCGCGGGCGGCGAGTGCGGTGATCAGCAGGATCGAGGCTACGCTCGAATGGAACAGCCACGTCATGATCGCGGCGAGCAGGAAGGCCGTGAACGGGTCGCCGGAGAGGTAGTTAATGATGACCGGCAGGAGCGCACTTTGCCTAAGCGGTTCAGAGGCTTCGCCGATCAGGCGCAGGGAGAGAATCAACAGGCCGACGCCAATCAGTATGCGCCCGAGCTGCAGCAGGTTGCGGCGCTCGGTGGACATGAAGAGAGCAGTGCCGACGACTAGGCAGAGCGGGACGAGCAGGCTGAGATTGAAGCTGAGCAGTTTCACCACCAGCGCCGAGCCGACATCGGCGCCGAGGACGGCAAGCAGGCCGGCGGTGCCGCCGACGATGCCGGAACCGGCGAAGGAGCCGACGATGAGGGCGACCGCGGTGGCGCTCTGCAGCGAAATGGCAAGGGCCGCGCCGGCGGCGATGGCGAGAAGCGGGTTGCGCAGGATCGAGCGCAGCCGGTGGCGGAGCACGTCGCCATAGGCACGCTCGACGCCGGTGCGCACCATGCGCGTGGCAAACAGCAGCAAGGCAACTGCGCCGGCGAGGTTCAGCAGGACGACCGAGCCGCTCACCGCGGGTGCCTCGACAAGGCGGCCGTCCGCTTCTCTGGCGCTTTCGCGCTATGGCGAATCACGGGGTCGATCATGGTGATTAGATTAGCCGGATAATTTTCTACGTCCATATTGCACGCGTGTGCAATCCCGACAAGGGGAAGTGCACGACATCACGCGATATATAGGGACGTTCCACGATGCGCGTGGTTCCCCGCGCGGCGGTACTGCGCCGCAATCTGAATGGTAGGGGGCTGTAGCCCTTGGGTGGGGGGGCTCAACCCGCCTTCTTGTTCTTCTTGGTTTCGACCATGAAATGGCGCAGCACCGCATTGATCCGGGTCTGGTAGCCCTTGCCGGTGCCCTTGAAGAAGTCGATCACATCCTGGTCCAGGCGGATCGATATCGCGCTCTTGGGGGCAGGGTAGACCACTGCTGCCTGCGACCAGTCGATGTCGACGGTGTCGGCCCAGTCGGGGTTGGAGCGCATGGCCGCTTCGATCTCGGCGTCGGTCGTGGCGTCGACGCGCGCCCAGTCGCTCTGGCTTTGGCCTGAAGCTACTCTTTTGCGGATATCATCCGCCGAAAACTTGGCGATAGATTGCTTGCTCATTTTTCCGCGCCGGCCTTACCGAGATGATACGGCACACGCTTTCGCGCATGGTGTAGATCACAGCGATAACGCGTTGCGAGGCTTGGCAAACTGCCAAGACGCGCAATTCGCCATTCCTGTCCGACGGCATTTCCAAATGTGGGGATAGGAGTGCGTTTGCTGCGTCGATGAAGTCGATGTGTCGCTCTGTAAGTGTCCTTAGACGCTTCTCCTCATCCCATTCGAAGTCACTGATTTCGATCCATTCGATATGCCGCATCTCGAGATCCTTGCGGGGATGCCTGTAATTTCCATGGCAGTCTCCTCTGCGGTGGCGGTCAGTGGTGCCTGTATATACAATCGTATTTCATTTGCTTCAACCTGTGAACAGCGGGCATGGACGCGAATAGGGGTCGCTGGCCGGCGCGGGCTTGTTTATATGAGAGTGAACCAAGCAGGACCCGATGCGCTTTTCCGATGGATTCTTGAGCGAGATACGCGACCGCGTGCCGATTTCGGCCGTGATCGGCCAGCGCGTGACCTGGGATCGCAAGAAGACCAATGCCCCGAAGGGCGACTACTGGGCCTGCTGTCCGTTCCATGGCGAGAAGTCGCCGTCCTTCCACTGCGAGGACCGCAAGGGCCGCTACCATTGCTTCGGCTGCGGTGTTTCGGGCGACCATTTCCGTTTCCTCACCGAACTCGACGGCATGAGCTTCCCCGAGGCGGTGGAGCGCATCGCCGAGATGGCAGGCGTGCCGATGCCGGCGCGCGACGCGCATGAGGAGCGGCGGGAGCGCGAACGCGCCTCGCTGCACGACGTGATGGGACTGGCGACGAAGTTCTTCGAGGACCGGCTGCAGAGCGCCGACGGCGCCAAGGCGCGCGCATACTTGCGCGACCGGGGCCTGACGCCGGCCACCCAGCAGTCGTTCCGTCTTGGCTTTGCGCCCGACAGCCGCAACGCGCTCAAGGAACACCTCGCCTCGAAGGGCGTAGAGAAGGCGCAGATGGAGGCCTGCGGGCTGACCGTTTTCGAGGATGTGCCGGTGTCCTTCGACCGGTTCCGCGACCGCATCATGTTCCCGATTCCGGATTCGCGCGGCCGCATCATCGCATTCGGCGGTCGCGCCATGTCGGCCGACGCGCCGGCCAAGTACCTCAACTCGCCCGAGACAGAGCTCTTCCACAAGGGCAACGTGCTCTACAACTTCGCCCGCGCCCGCAAGGCGTTGCAGAAGGGCGGGGCGGTGATCGCCGTCGAAGGCTACATGGACGTGATCGCGCTCGCCCAGGCGGGCTTCGAGAATGCGGTGGCGCCGCTCGGTACGGCGCTGACGGAAAACCAGCTCGAACTGCTTTGGCGCATGTCGGGCGAGCCGGTGCTGTGCTTCGACGGCGACAAGGCGGGCCTGAAGGCCGCCTATCGCGCCGCCGACATGGTGCTGCCGCTGGTGGCGCCGGGCCATACGGCGCGCTTTGCGCTGCTGCCCGAAGGCAAGGACCCCGACGACCTGGTCAAGGCCGAGGGGCCGGAGGCGTTCCGCGCGGTGCTCCAGGCGGCGCGTCCGCTCGCCGATCTCGTCTGGATGCGCGAGACCTCGGGCGGCGAGTTCGAGACGCCGGAACGGCGCGCCGAGCTCGAAAAGACGCTGCGCGAACTCACAAGCCGCATCAAGGACGAGAGCGTGCGCTTCCATTACCAGCAGGAAATGCGCAACCGCGTCCAGAGCTTCTTCGGCAGCCAGCGCGGTCGCCAGCAGGGCGGCGAGCGCGGCGGCGGCAAGGGATCGTTCAACAAGGGCGGCGGCCAGTGGGGCAAGGGCGGTTCAGGCGTGCAGGCGGGACGGCTCGCCGTATCCGAAAGTCTGCAGCGTTCGGCCATGGTCAAGCGCGCCGGCGGCATCCTGCCATTGCGCGAAACATGCCTGGTCGTGGCGCTGGTCAACCATCCCGCGCTGATCGACGAGAACTTCGACCATGTTGATAGGCTCGACCTCAGCAATGCAGAGCTCAGGCAGCTGCATTCCGTGCTGATCGACGCTATGGCGCATCATGAGGCCAACAACCGCGAGCAGGTGATGGGCGCCATCGGCCGTGCCGGCTGCAGCGAGATCTGGGAGCGGGCGGTGGCCCTGGTGCGCAAGGCGCGGCAGTGGACGGCGCTCGAGGATGCGGCGCTGGAGGACGCCCGCGACGCCTTCGCCCAGACGTTGCACTTGCACCGCAGCGCCCGCACCTTACATAAGGAGCTGAAACAGGCCGAAGCGGCGCTCGCAACCGATCCGACAGACGAAAATTATCGGCATCTGGTGGAGATCCAGGCGCAGTTTCACGACGTGCAGGCGACCGAAGCGCTTATCGAAGGCTTCGGCGTTTCGTCGGGCAGAAGCGGGCGAAACTGAGGCGGGTGCCGATTATCCCGCATTTGATTCGCCTTTTCGGTGCGAATCATGCGACAGGCGCTTGACCTTCCGCTGGAATGACGGAATCAGGTCGATTCGAAAAGTTAACCGGCGGTGCGCCCGCCGATCGTGTCGATAGCCTGAGAATGCGGATTGGGGCGCTTGTCACTGGACAGGAAGATATTCCGCCACAGATATCAGGGTTAATCTGGACTTAACACAGGTGCAGCTACTGGCAGTTCAGGCGCAGGTTGGATGAGCGCATCTGATTTGCACTGTCCAAGGGTATAAGCGGCTGACGGGCCGCCTGGAGAAAGCGAAGAATGGCGACAAAAGAAAAGGAAGAGGTCGAGACCGAACGCGAAGGCGCCCCCGACGGCCCCTTGCTCGACCTTTCCGATGACGCTGTCAAGAAGATGATCAAAGTCGCGAAGAAGCGCGGCTATGTCACCATGGACGAGCTCAATGCGGTGCTTCCCTCGGAGGAAGTAACCTCCGAACAGATCGAAGACACGATGGCGATGCTGTCCGACATGGGCATCAACGTGGTCGAGGACGACGAGCAGGGCGAAGAGGCCGAAGCCGCTGAAGGCGATGCCGAGGAAGACGCCAACGAGCTCGCCGAACAGACCGGCACGGCCGTTGCCGCCACCACGACCAAGAAAGAGCCGACCGATCGTACCGACGATCCGGTGCGCATGTACCTGCGCGAGATGGGTTCGGTCGAGCTTCTGTCGCGCGAGGGCGAAATCGCCATCGCCAAGCGCATCGAGGCTGGCCGCGAGACCATGATCGCCGGCCTGTGCGAAAGCCCGCTGACCTTCCAGGCCATCATCATCTGGCGTGACGAGCTCAACGAAGCCAAGATCCTGCTGCGCGAGATCATCGATCTCGAAGCCACCTATGCTGGCCCCGAGGCCAAGCAGGCCCCGATCGTCGAGCGTGTCGACGAGGACGCCAAGCCGAAGGAAGAGCCTAAGGCCGGGCGCCGCCGTGGCGGTGACGAGGAAGACGACATCACCAATGTCGGCGGCGACAATCGCGGCGAGGAAGAGGAAGAGGACGAGGACGAGGCCAGCCTGTCGCTGGCGGCCATGGAAGCAGAGCTCCGGCCGCAGGTGATGGAGACGCTCGACGTCATCGCCGACACCTACAAGAAGCTGCGCAAGCTGCAGGACCAGCAGGTCGAGAACCGTCTCGCCGCCGCCGGCACGCTGTCGCCGAGCCAGGACCGTCGCCTCAAGGAACTGAAGGACCAGCTCATCAAGGCGGTGAAGTCGCTGTCGCTGAACCAGGCCCGCATCGAGGCCCTGGTCGAGCAGCTCTACGACATCAACAAGCGCCTGGTGCAGAACGAAGGCAAGCTTTTGCGTCTCGCCGAGAGCTATGGCGTGCGCCGCGAGGAGTTCCTGAAGGAATACCAGGGCTCCGAGCTCGACCCGAACTGGATCCGCTCGATCTCGAACCTCACCAGCCGCGGCTGGAAGGAGTTCACCAAGAACGAGAAGGACGCGATCCGCGACCTGCGCTCCGAGATACAGAACCTCGCCACCGAGACGGCGATTTCGATCCTCGAGTTCCGCAAGATCGTCAACCAGGTGCAGAAGGGCGAGCGCGAGGCAGCGATCGCCAAGAAGGAAATGGTCGAGGCGAACCTCCGTCTCGTCATCTCCATCGCCAAGAAGTACACGAACCGCGGCCTGCAGTTCCTGGATCTGATCCAGGAAGGCAACATCGGCCTGATGAAGGCGGTCGACAAGTTCGAGTACCGCCGCGGCTACAAGTTCTCGACCTATGCCACCTGGTGGATCCGGCAG
>MEEF01000073.1 GCA_001724355.1 Mesorhizobium sp. SCN 65-20
GTAGCGCTGTCATAAACCGTCAATACTGCTCCCCGCGGAACTAAACCTTTCGCCAACCAACGGGAGCGAGACATGAAGACCCTAGGCTTCGCGGCCGGATTTGCCGCGACAATCACGCTGTTGTCCAGCACCTCCGCCTTTGCCGTCACCGAGATCACGTGGTGGCACGCCATGACCGGTGCGAACAACGAGGTGGTTGAGACCCTTTCCAAGGAATTCAACGAGAGCCAGAGCGACTACAAGATCGTGCCGGTCTTCAAGGGCACCTATCCGGAGACGCTGAATGCCGGCATCGCCGCATTCCGCGCCAAGCAGCCGCCGGCAATCATGCAGGTCTTCGACGCGGGCACGGGCACGATGATGGCCGCCGAGGGCGCGATCAAGCCGGTCGCCGAGATCCTCTCCATGGGCGGCCAGGCCTTCGACAAGAGCCAGTACCTGCCGGGCATCGTCGCCTACTATTCGAAGCCCGACGGCACCATGCTGTCGTTCCCCTACAATTCGTCCTCGCCGATCCTCTATTACAACAAGGATATCTTCCAGAAGGCCGGCCTCGACGTCGACAATCCGCCCAAGACCTGGCCGGAAGTCTGGGATGCCGCCAAGAAGATCAAGACCAGCGGCGCGGCCCCTTGCGGCTTCACCTCGACCTGGCTGACCTGGATCCACACCGAGAACTTCGCCGCCTGGAACAACCTCTCCTACGGCACCAACGAAAACGGCATCGCTGCGACCGACGTCGAGCTCAAGGTCAACTCGCCGGTCTTCGTCAAGCACTTCCAGGAACTGGCCGATCTCGCCAAGGACGGCACGTTCAAGTATGGCGGCCGCACCTCGGAAGCCAAGCAGATCTTCCTCGCCGGCGAATGCGGCATCTTTACCGAGTCTTCCGGCGGCCTGGGCGACATCGTCAAGTCGGGCATGAACTACGGCACGGGCCAGCTCCCCTACGAGCCGGCGGCCGAAGGCGCGCCGCAGAACACGATCCCGGGCGGCGCGTCGCTCTGGGTGTTCAACGGCCTCTCCGACGACCAGTACAAGGGCGTCGCCACCTTCTTCAACTTCCTGTCGCAGACCCCGATCCAGGCGCGCCTGCACCAGGTGTCCGGTTACCTTCCCGTCACGCTGGCGGCCTATGAGGAAACCAAGAAGTCGGGCTTCTACGACAAGAACCCGGCCCGCGAGATCCCGATCAAGCAGATGATGGGCAAGGCCCCGACCGAGAACTCGAAGGGCGTGCGCCTCGTCAACCTGCCGCAGGTCCGCGACATCCAGAACGAAGAGTACGAAAAGATGCTGGCTGGCCAGCAGACCGCCCAGCAGGCGCTCGACAACATCGTCGAGCGTGGCAACAAGGCGATCCAGGAAGCGCTGGGGAACTGACCCGGTCGTCTGACCGGAATTGCCCCTCACCCTTACCCTCTCCCCGTGAAGAACGGGGAGAGGGGGGCGTCGGCGTTGGAGCTTCGTCCTTCTCCCCGTCACTACGGGGAGAAGGTCCGGCAGGGGATGAGGGGCGGCATCTGCGCCCGACATCTGTCACGAGGCCTTCATTGACCCCACGCGTCGTCTTTCCCAATCGCATCCTCCCGTACCTCCTGGTGGCACCGCAACTGGCGATCACGCTGGTGTTCTTCTACTGGCCGGCGAGCCAGGCGCTCTACCAGTCCATGCTGAGGGAAGACCCGTTCGGGCTATCATCGAAATTCGTCTGGTTCGCGAACTTCCGGAAGGTGCTTTCGGACCCGAATTATCTCAACTCGGTCCAGGTGACCGTCATCTTCTCGGTCGCCACTGCCGCCGTCGCCATGGGCACCGCACTGCTGCTCGCCGTGATGGCCGACAAGGTGGTGCGCAGCCGCGGGCTCTATCGCACCCTCATGATCTGGCCCTACGCGGTGGCGCCTGCCATCGCCGGCATGCTCTGGCTGTTCCTGTTCAACCCGTCGATCGGCTCGCTCGCCTATGGCCTGCGCATGCTCGGCATCAACTGGGATCCGCTGCTCGACGGCTCGCAGGCGATGACGCTCGTCGTTGCGGCTGCGTCGTGGAAGCAGATCAGCTACAATTTCCTGTTCTTTGTCGCGGGCCTGCAGGCAATCCCCAAATCGCTGATCGAGGCGGCAGCCATCGACGGCGCCGGCGAGAACAAGCGTTTCTGGACGATCGTGTTCCCGCTACTCGCGCCGACCACCTTCTTCCTGCTGGTGGTCAACACGGTCTACGCCTTCTTCGACACCTTCGGCATCATTCATGCCGTCACCGGCGGCGGGCCGGGCAAGGCCACCGAGACGCTGGTCTACAAGGTCTACAACGACGGCTTCGTCAATCTCATCCTCGGCGACTCGGCGGCCCAGTCGGTGATCCTGATGATCATCGTGATCGCGCTCACCGCCATCCAGTTCCGCTATGTCGAGAAGAAGGTGCACTATGGCTGAGCCGAAGCCGCTTCCGCCTGCTAGCGGGCACGACAAGCTGATGATCGGCCAGTCGAAGGCTGGCGTCTACATGGCGCACGCCATCCTGATCCTCGGCATCCTGATCGTCGCGTTCCCGATCTACTACACCTTCGTCGCCTCGACCCATTCGCTGCAGACGATCCTGCGGCCGCCGCTGCCGCTGCTGCCGGGGCCGGAGTTCTTCAACAACTACTCGGAGGCGCTGTTCGGCGGCGTCGGCCGCATCGGCGGCGTCAGCGTGGCGACGCTGCTCATCAACACCACCATCGTCGCCTTCGGCATCGCCATCGGCAAGATCATCATCTCGATCCTGTCGGCCTATGCCATCGTGTTCTTCCGCTTTCCCGGCCGGATGTTCTTCTTCTGGCTGATCTTCATCACGCTGATGCTACCGGTCGAGGTGCGCATCCTGCCGACCTACAAGGTGATGGTCGATCTCGGCCTGATCGACACCTACACCGGACTGATTGTGCCGCTGATCGCGTCGGCCACGGCCACGCTCCTGTTCCGCCAGTTCTTCCTCACCATCCCGGGCGAACTGGTCGAGGCGGCGCGCGTCGACGGCGCCGGGCCCTGGCGTTTCTTCAAGGACATCCTGCTGCCCTTGTCGCGCACCAACATCGCGGCGCTCTTCGTCATCCTCTTCATCTATGGCTGGACGCAATATCTCTGGCCGCTGCTCGTCACCAACCGCAACGACATGAACACCATCGTCATCGCGCTCCGCAAGATGATCTCCTTCGCCGACGCCGACACCGAATGGCATCTGGTGATGGTCACTTCCATGCTCGCCATCGTGCCGCCCATCCTGGTGGTCGTATTCATGCAGCGCTGGTTCGTCCGCGGCCTCGTCGAAACGGAGAAATAATGGCAACCGTCGATCTCAAGGATGTCCGCAAGGTCTATGCCGGCGGCGTCGAAGCCGTGAAGGGCGTCTCCATTGCCATTCCCGACAAGTCGCTCTGCGTACTCGTCGGCCCCTCGGGCTGCGGCAAGTCCACGCTGCTGCGCATGATCGCGGGCCTGGAAACCATCTCGGCCGGCAGCTGCGCCATCGACGGCAAGGTGGTCAATGCGGTCGGGCCGACCGAGCGCGACATCGCCATGGTGTTCCAGAACTATGCGCTCTACCCGCATATGAAGGTCTACGACAACATGGCCTACGGCCTGCGCAACCGCGGCACGCCGAAGGACGAGGTCGACAAGCGCGTGCGCTCGACCGCCAAGACGCTGGAGCTGGAGCACCTGCTCGAACGCCGCCCGCGCGAACTGTCCGGCGGCCAGCGCCAGCGCGTCGCCATGGGCCGCGCCATCGTGCGCAACCCCAAGGTCTTCCTGTTCGACGAGCCGCTGAGCAATCTCGACGCCAAGCTGCGTGGCCAGATGCGCGTCGAGATCAAGAACCTGCAGCGCAATCTCGGCGTCACCTCGGTCTACGTCACCCACGACCAGCTCGAGGCGATGACGCTGGCGGACGTTCTGGTGGTGATGAATGCCGGCCTCGTCGAACAGCTCGGCGCGCCGCTCGACATTTACGAAAAGCCGGCCTCCACCTTCGTCGCTTCCTTCATCGGCGCGCCGCCGATGAACCTTCTGCCGCTGCGCAGCGGCCAGCTCGAGGGTGCAGTGACGCTGCCTGCGGTGCCCACCAACGCCGCCACGCTCGGCTTCCGGCCGGAGGATTGCGAGGTGCGCACTGAGGCTAACGGTGTCGCCTCAGACGGCGCGCTGCGGCTGATGGCCAAGGTCGAGGGCGTCGAGCCGGTCGGCGCCGAGAGCTTCCTCTATTGCCAGGTTCCCGGTGGGCGCATCGTCGTGCGCGTGCCTGGTCGCACCGATGTCACGCCTGGCGACCAGTTGCCGGTCTTCGCCCGGCGCGAGAAACTGCATTTCTTTGGTAGCGACGGCAAGCGGGTTTGAGTCCGGCTTAGTTCGGGGCTGACGAGGTGCGGGGGGAGAGTGCCCCGGCCTTGGCCCGCTGCGTCAGGAATCGGCTTTCGAAGTAACGGAACGAAAGCTCTGCCATGGCGATGGTCAAGAGATACGAGCTTCCGAACAACAACAGGCGATAGGACAGCGGCAAGCCGTCCTGCGGTATGTCCATTTGCCAAAACAGCAGTTTCAAGCAGAGCATGATTGCCAGGGCGTGATAGACATAGGCGCCGTAAGAGATTTCGCCGATCCGCTGCAGCACCGGATGTCGCAGAAGCCAATCCACTGCCACGTGCCTGGTCGCGGCCAGCGCAACCAGGCCGCTTGCCGCCGCTATGATCGCCGAATAGGCGAAGACCTCCCTGTGCTGGCCCCACATGATACCCGACACCACATTGCGCAGGACATCGACGTTGCGCGCACCGACGACGGCATAGTTCACATAGACATAGGTCGCGGCATAGCAGGCCAGGACGAGGAAACCGGCACCCGCCAACGGTATCGCGATCCTTGCCAGCAGTTGCCTTCGGCTGGCGAATGCGAGCAGCGAGCCCATGGCGAAGGCGTCGACGTGCAGGAACGGCCCTGCATAGATGGCGTAGGCCTTGGCCTCGCTTGTCCAGTCCAGGGTTTCCAATCCCACTGACGCGATCGCGCGCATCGCCGGCGCGACCAGCAGGGATGCGAGCAGCAGGGCGATGACGATCCGCCGTGGGGCAAATACGAGCAAGACGCCATAGACCAGGTAGAACTGCATCTCCACGGAGATGGTCCAGAGATGTCCGACTGGCCAGCCTGCGAGCTCCCCACGGCCAATGATCATGGCTACGTTGTTGAAGAAGCCGAGCAGTGATCCGACGGCCAGAGCATCGACCTGATCGCCGAGAAAGAACATCAAGCCAATGCCGGCCACTACGTAAAAATAGTAGACGGGCAGGATCCTGCGAACCCGGCGGCCGAAGAAGCCGGAGAGCTGTTGGCTTCGAGGCATTGAGGACTGACGCCCGATGACGCTCAGCGTGACGACGAAACCGGAGATTACGTAGAAGAGCCAAACCCCGGTCCATCCGAAGGGCATCAGGCCGGTGTGTTGCGCGACCACCGCGGTCATTGCAAAGCACCTCAACGAATCGACGGTCCCCACGCGGCTGCTGCCGCCGTGGCCCGAGGCGCCTGCAGCCAAAGACCCAGCCATGTTGCACCTAATACCAAGTGTTCGGGACGCCAGTCCCGACGCTTCGACAACAGTGGAGACAGGCCGTTGAAACGCAACATCGCCCATCCTCACCTCATTGGATGTCACGCACCGATCCGGTGTAGGAACGTCGATGCCAGAGATGGCCTTTCAACCAAAAGACGTAGGACAGCAGCCCTTGGACCGCTGCGTGAAGACGATCTGAGCGGAAGGGCGTGGAAGGTGCCGCGTTGGTCTTGGAGATCGTTCAGCGACGATGTGACAACGGTGCGGTGCCGCTCATTCTGTCTCCGTAAAAAAAAAGCTGCCGGCGATGCGGCAGCTTTTCTTGTAAGAGGTTGTGCCGCTCAGCGCGTCGGCACCGGAGTCTCGCCGCGATAATCGTAGAAGCCGCGCCCGGTCTTGCGGCCGAGCCAGCCGGCCTCGACGTATTTCACCAGGAGCGGGCAGGGGCGGTACTTGGAGTCCGACAGGCCGTCGTGCAGCACCTGCATGATCGACAGGCAGGTGTCGAGGCCGATGAAGTCGGCGAGCTGCAGAGGTCCCATCGGATGATTGGCGCCGAGCCGCATGGCGGTGTCGATGGCCTCGACCGTGCCGACGCCCTCATACAGCGTGTAGATCGCCTCGTTGATCATCGGCAAAAGGATGCGGTTGACGATGAAGGCCGGGAAATCCTCTGACACCGTCACGGTCTTCTCGAGCCGGTGGACATACTCCCTGGCCGCCTCGAACGTCTTGTCCTCGGTGGCGATGCCGCGCACCAGTTCGACCAGCTTCATGATCGGAACCGGGTTCATGAAGTGGATGCCGATGAAGCGCTCCGGCCGGTCGGTCTGGGCGGCGAGCCGGGTGATCGAGATCGACGACGTGTTGGTCGCGAGGATCGCCTCGGGGTTCAGCTGCGGGCAGAGCTGCGCGTAGATCTTGCGCTTGATCGTCTCGTCTTCGGTCGCCGCCTCGATGACGAGGTCGGAGCCGGCGAGATCGGCCATGGTCGGAGCCGCTGCGATGCGGTTCATCGCGTCCTTGCGGGCCTGCTCTTCCAGCTTGCCCGAATGCACCTGCCTCGCCATGTTGCCGTTGATGGTGGCGATGCCCTTCTCGATGCGGTCGGGCGAGAGGTCGTAGATCAAAACGTTGTACCCGGCGAGGGCGGAAACATGCGCGATACCGCCGCCCATCTGACCCGCGCCGACAATGCCGATCGTCTCGATCTTACCCGTCATCACACCTATCCCGTCGAAGGCTTTTTTAGATTTGTGCAATGCAAACTAAATGGCCGGAGTAGCGTTCGTCTACCCCGGCCATCATATTTTAATCCCTGACGCGATCGGGCGTCAAAGCGCCTTTTCGAGCTCCGGCAGCACCTGGAACAGGTCGCCGACGATGCCGTAGTCGGCCACCTGGAAGATCGGGGCCTCTTCGTCCTTGTTGATGGCGACGATGACCTTGGAGTCCTTCATGCCGGCGAGGTGCTGGATCGCACCCGAGATGCCGCAGGCGATGTAGAGGTCGGGGGCCACCACCTTGCCGGTCTGGCCGACCTGCCAGTCGTTCGGGGCATAGCCGGCGTCGACCGCAGCGCGGCTGGCGCCGACGGCAGCACCCAGCTTGTCGGCCACCGGCAGGATCACTTCCTGGAACTTCTCGGCCGAACCGAGCGCGCGGCCGCCCGAGATGATGATCTTGGCCGAGGTCAGCTCCGGACGGTCGCTTTCCGACAGCTTGTTCTCGACGAAGGTGGACAGGCCGGGATTGGCTGCAGCCGAGACCGTCTCGACCGGGGCCGAACCGCCCTCGGCGGCTGCCTGGAACGAGGCTGTGCGCACGGTGATCACCTTCTTGGCGTCGAGCGCCTGCACCGTCTGGATGGCGTTGCCGGCATAGATCGGACGCTTGAAGGTGTCGGCCGAGACGACCTCGATGATCTCCGAGACCTGGCCGACGTCGAGCAGGGCGGCGACGCGCGGGGCGACGTTCTTGCCGGTCGAGGTCGCGGCGGCGACGATCGTGTCATAGTTGCCGGCGAGGCCGACGACCAGGGCAGCGGTCGGCTCGGCCAGGCGCTCGGCCAGTTCGTCGGCTTCGGCCAGCAGAACCTTGCGCACGCCCTTCAGCTTGGCGGCGGCGTCGGCGGCAGCCTTGGCGCCCTTGCCTGCGACCAGCACGTCGACGTCGGAACCGATCTTGAGGGCCGCCGACAGCGCCTTGGCGGTCTGGTCGGAGAGCGAAGCGTTGTCGTGTTCGGCGATGAGGAGAATTGCCATGTCTTTGATCCTTTTCCGCTTCGCTTACAGAACGCCGGCTTCGTTCTTCAGCTTGTCGACCAGTTCGGCGACGGTCTTGACCTTGACGCCCGCCTTGCGGCCGCCCGGCTCCTCGGTCTTGAGCACCTTGAGGCGCGGGGCGATGTCGGCGCCGAAATCGGCAGGCGACTTTTCGTCGAGCGGCTTCTTCTTGGCCTTCATGATGTTGGGCAGGGAGGCGTAGCGCGGCTGGTTGAGGCGCAGGTCGACCGTCACGATCGCCGGCATCTTGAGTTCGACCGTCTGCAGGCCGCCATCGACCTCGCGGGTCACCTTGGCGGTGTCGCCGCCGAGTTCGACCTTCGAGGCGAAGGTGCCCTGGGCCCAGCCCAGAAGGGCTGCCAGCATCTGGCCGGTCTGGTTGGAATCGTCGTCGATCGCCTGCTTGCCGAGTAGCACCAGACCCGGCGCCTCGGCCGCGACCACGCCCTTCAGCACCTTGGCGACGCCGAGCGGCTCTACCGCATCGTCGGTCTTGACCAGGATGGCGCGGTCGGCGCCCATGGCGAGGGCCGTGCGCAGCGTCTCCTGGGCCTGGGCAGGCCCGATCGACACGACCACGATCTCCTCGACCTTGCCGGCTTCCTTGAGGCGGATCGCCTCTTCGACCGCGATCTCGTCGAAGGGGTTCATCGCCATCTTCACGTTCGCAAGTTCGACGCCCGAGCCGTCAGCCTTCACGCGCACCTTCACGTTCGCATCGACAACCCGCTTGACCGGGACGAGTACTTTCATCGGCTTGGTACCTCTCTGAGCAGCGATATGTGCGCGCTATAGCAGCGCTTGGTCCCACGCAATTGTCGATTGCCGACATATTGGGCGGAAAAACAGACTTGATCTTGCGCTTTCGGTGGCGGGACGGCTGCCGCAAGCGGGCGGGAACGTAGTTGTGGCCGACGGGAGCGTCAATATCCGCCAATGCCTCAAATCGGTTGAAAGCAATTGGGTTTGCGGCGCCTACTGGCGGCCCCAGCGGGACGCCGGCTGCGGCTCGGCGGGCTTTTGATCCGCGGTGCCGGACGCATCTCCACGATCCGCTTCCGCAGGCGCCGGCGCAGGCACTTCGGCCTCGGCAAGCAGCGGCACGTCGCGCCTGCGCAGCACCAGCACGAGCACGGCCCCGGCGACGATCCCTCCGACATGGGCGGCCCAGCTGATCTCGTCGTCACCGCCGATCCCGATCATCACGAACTGGAAGACGACCCACAGCATCAGCGGTATCCAGGCCGGGATGCGCAGCGGGATACGGCCAAAGGCCAACACCCACACCTTCACCCGGGGGTAGAGCATCAGATAGGCGACGACGATGCCGGCAATGGCTCCCGAGGCGCCGATCAGGGGCGTTTCGGAGTCGGGAATGATCAGCCCGTGCAGGAAGGCCCCGGCCGCCGCGCAGAGCAGATAGAAGACCAGGAAGCGCAGGTGGCTCAGCGCATCCTCGACATTGTCGCCGAACACCCAGAGGAACAGCATGTTGCCCGCCAGGTGCAGGATATCGCCGTGCAGGAACGAATAGGTGAGGTAGCTCAGCTGTTCCGGGATGATGACGAGATCGGGCGAGAGCTCCGCAAGATCGTGCACGACGGAGGGAATGTAGCCGAGCCCAAGCACCGCCGCGGTCATGAACTCCTCGCTACCCAGCGAAGTCACGAAATAGGCGATCACGTTGATGGCGATCAGGCCGAACGTCACATATTGCAGCCGGATGTGGCGGAGACGGTTGCTGTCATACAGCGGAATGAACATGCGGCTCGGTTCCGCCCTCGCGCTCGGCAGTTAACGGTTCTTGCCGGGCACCCATAGCACATCGGCTTTTCCGTTGTCATTGACGACGCGTGCGGCGACGAAGAGCAGGTCGGAGACCCGGTTGATGTAGCGGATGCCCTCGCGATTGACGTGCTCGGCGGGGTCCTGGGCAAGTGCCACCATGACGCGTTCGGCGCGGCGCGCCACCGTGCGTGCGAGGTGCAGGGCAGCCGCCGCAGGCGAGCCGCCATTGAGCACGAAGGACCTGAGCGGCTGGAGATTGGCGTTCAGCCGGTCGATGTCCGCCTCGATCCGCGCGGTCTGGGCCGCCACGATGCGCAGCGGCTCGTAGCCGAGATCCTTGCCGCTGTCGGGCGTGGAGAGGTCGGCGCCCAGGTCGAACATGTCGTTCTGGATGCGGCCGAGCATCTCGTCGATCTCGGGATGGGAGGTGCCGGTGTGCACGCGAGCCATGCCGATGCAGGCATTTGCCTCGTCGACCGCTCCATAGGCTTCGACGCGCAGGTCGGACTTCAGGCGGCGCTCGCCGGTGCCGAGACCGGTCGTGCCGTCGTCGCCGGTGCGCGTGTAGATCTTGTTGAGCTTGACCATGGCGGGTCGCTCAGCCGCGGGTGAAATAGAGCGCGAGCAGGATGAACACCAGCGCGATCGCCTGCAACAGCACGCGCGCCTGCATCAGCTTGTTCGAGGTGTTGGCTGAACCGCCGCGCATCATGTTGAATAGCCCCCGCAACAGCACGATCGCCACCGCGACCATGAAGACGATGGCGATGATGTTGAAGACGGTTGCCATGCGAAATTCCAGTTCTGTTGATCGCGCTGCGACGGTTTCAGGCCTGCCGGGCCAGAAGTCTGTAGAGCAGAGAGGCGGGCAATATCCGCTTCAGCACGACACCGATTCTCGCCGGGGTCGTGACAACATAATGCGGCCGCGGGCGTGGCGACAGCAGGGCGTGGCGCAAAACCGCATGCACCGCCTCCGGCCCGAGCTTCAGCGATGACTTGCTGCCGCCGCCACTCAGCCGCGCCAACTGGGCCTGATAAGCCTCGTGATGCACCGAGTTCTCATGGTCGATATAACGTTGGAACCAGGGCAGCCCGTTGGAGGCGATTTTGGAGGCGATCGGTCCTGGTTCGATCATGGACACATGCACGCCCGAGCCGTCCAGTTCCTGGCGCATGCACAGCATCAGGCCCTCGAGTGCGTGCTTGGAGGAGGCATAGGCGCCCCGGAACTTCACCGGCGTCAGGCCGAGGATCGACGAGCAGTTGACGATGCGGCCGCTGCCCTGGCGGCGCATCACCGGCACGATGCGCCGGGTGAGGTCGTGCCAGCCGAAGAAGTTCGCCTCGAACTGGTCGCGCAGCGCAGCCATCGGCAGGTCCTCGACCGCTCCGGCCTGCGCGTGGGCGCCGTTGTTGAAGAGGGCGTCCAGCCTGCCGCCGGTGCGCTCGAGCACGGTGGCCACCAGCGCTTCGATCGACTGCGGCTCGGTGTAGTCGAGATAGAGCGCCTCGAGCCCGTCCGCCTCCAGCGAAGCCAGGTCCTCCGGCTTGCGCGCGGTGGCAAAGACGCGCCAGCCCTCGGCCTTCAGCGCCCGCGCGCAATAGGCACCGATGCCCGACGAGGCACCTGTCACGATTACCGTGCGTAACTCCTTGATCGCGTTCACTTCGCTGTCGCCGAGACTTGTCAACCGGGGCAAACCCTTCCCATATTCGCGAGCTGGAAACAATCGTAGGGAGCAATAAGCTGGACCTGTTGCGCAGGATCGTTGCCACCAGGCGCGTGCTCTACGACGCGGTCGGGCATTTTTACGACGACGACGGCTGGGCGATGGCCAGTCACCTTGCGATCTCGGCGCTGATGGCGCTGTTCCCTTTCCTCATCTTCGCCACCACTCTTGCTTCCTTCCTGGGCGCCGACGCCTTTGCCGAAACGGCAGTGCACCTCGTCTTCGATACCTGGCCCGAGCAGATAGCCGCTCCGATAGCCCGCGAGGTGGTCAACGTGCTGACCGTGCCGCGCACGGACCTTTTGACCTATGGCGTGGTGCTCGCCGCCTACTTCGCCTCGAACGGCGTCGAAGCCCTGCGCACCTCGCTCAACCGCGCCTATCGCGTCGTCGAGACCCGCAGCATCTGGTACCGGCGCACCCAGAGCCTGATCTTCGTGCTCATCGCCACGATCAGCTTCGTCGCCATCTCGGTGCTGCTGGTGTTCGCGCCGATCATCGCGCGTATCCTCGAGGCCAAATTCGACTGGATCCAGCCCTATATGGGCACCATCACCGTGTGGCGCTTCACCGTCGCCTCGGCGGTCATCGTGTTCGGGCTGTTTGCCGTGCACATCTGGCTGCCCGCCGGCCACAGGCGCTTTCTCAGCATCATACCGGGCATCATCTTCACGCTGGTCGCCTGGGTCCTTGGATCGACGATCTTCGCTGCCTATCTCGACACCTTCTCGTCCTACGTCACCACCTATGCCGGCCTCGCCTCGATCATGATCGCGGTGGTATTCCTCTACATCGTCTCGGCGATCTTCATCCTCGGCGGCGAGCTCAACGCCGCAATCAGCCGCTATCTCGAGGCGCGGGCCCGCGTTCCCGGCTGAGCCGTCGCCAGCCCGACGCCCAGGGTGGCAATCGCCATTCCCACCAGTTGCACGAGTGAAAGCTCTTCACCGAAGAGCAGCCAGGCTATGACGGCCGTCACCGCAGGCACGAGATAGAACAGCGAGGCGACCTTGGACATGGCGCCTTCGCGGATCATCACCATCAAAAGGAAGATCGCGCCGAACGACAGCACGAAGACCAGCCAGGCAAGCGCGAAGATCAGCTCGCCATTGACGGTCATCTGCTGCGTCTCGAAGGCGAGGGAGGCGACGGCCATCAGGATCGCCGCCCCGACATATTGCCAGAAGGTGCCGGTCACGAGGTCGCCCGACGCGCCCACGCGCTTCTGACAGATGGTGCCGGCGCAGATCCCGCCCATGGCGATCACTGACGCCGTCAGTGTCTGCCAGGTCACGCCGCCGCCGACCGCGCCGAGCTTGGGCGACAGCACGATGACCACGCCCACGAACCCGACCGCAAGCCCGGCCCAGTGGCGCGGGCGGATCTCCTCTCCGAGCAGCTTGCCGGCCAGCACAGCGGTCACGAGCGGTTGCAGGCCGGCGATCAGCGCCGACAATCCGGCGGGCAGTCCCTGGTGGATGGCCCAGAAGACGCCGCCGAGATAGACCCCGTGCAGCAGCATGCCGATGAGCACCGCGTGGAGCGCGGTCCTGCGCGGCAGTCGCTGCGAGCCGATCGCAAGCATGACCGCCCCCAGCACCAGGAAGGCGAGTACGAAGCGCACGGCAAGGAAGGTGAATGGCTCCGCCCACGGCATGGCGTAGCGCGCGCCGATGAAGCCGGTCGCCCACAGAAGCACGAATGTGGCCGGGATCAGCCGCTTGTAAGAATTCATCGATGGCACCGCGAATGCTGCCGGACGGCGTGTCCGCAGCCGAAAGTTATCGAAGTCGCTCTAATGCCGAATATTCGGGCAAGCAAAACGAAACGATTGATCCATAGATTCATCGGACCTGAACCGGGCGACGGCCTGGAAGCGAGCATCCCCCGGATGGCGGCCGGGTTTGAAACTGCACTGTCGGCCTCTGAAAGGACCGCGCATGCTGTGGAATCTCGACCCAGCCTGGCTGATGATGGCGGTGGCCTCCGTCGCCGTCCTGGCCTTCTTCTTCGGTGCCGCGCTCGACGCCATCATGAAGGAGGACGGCTTCGGACCCGTCGGCAACATGCTCCTCTTCACCACGGGCTTCTTCGGCGCCGTGTTCATCGCCAACAGCTACGGCATCACGCTGCGCGACCTGAGGCTCGCCGTGGCCTGGGGATTGGGCGGCGCCTTCATCTTCATCAGCGCGCTGGCGGTCGTGAAGGCCGGCTTGGCCAGACTTTGAGCCTACAAAAGCCGGTGGCCTACAGCGCCGTGCGTCCTTCGACAAGCTCAGGATGAGGGACGTTGGTGCTGACTGGCCGCTCGAGTGGAAGAACCGTCAGTGCTTGCCAGCGCCATCGCAAGGTTCGGCGACACGGCGACGGCGCCAACGTCCCTCATCCTGAGCTTGTCGAAGGACGCAAGACAGGCCAACTGCGTCGCTCAGTTGAAGGCAGGTGTCATGCGCCGTCACTGATATCGTCACGGTCAGGGCGTCAACACAGTTGCCATGCCGCAACCCCGGTGAAATCCGGGTCGGTTCCATGCTGGCGCCAAGCAGACTCAGCACGAGTGCAGCCCAGCCTAAGACCCCACCAGCCGCATCACCCCCTCAGCCGTCTCGCCGGCTTCACGCAGTTCGCGCAGGCCGGTGTGGCGCAGGCTTTTGGACAGCTTGCGCCCGTCCGGCCCGAGCACCAGCCGGTGGTGGAAGTAGGTCGGCGCCGGCAGACCGAGCATTTCCTGGAGCAGCCGCTGCACGGAGGTTGCGAAGTACAGGTCGCGGCCGCGCACGACGTGGGTCACGCCCTGGATCGCGTCGTCCACCACCACCGAAAGATGGTAGCTCGTGGGGATTTCCCGCCTCGCCACGACGACGTCGCCCCATTGTTGCGGATCGGCGTCTACCTCCGTCTTGTCGACCAGCGTCTCGTCCGACCATTCGCTCCAGGCGAGGGGGCGCCCCAGCCGAGCCAGCGCGGCCCCCGTATCCAGGCGCCAGGCGAATGGCGAGCCGGCGTCGATACGCCGGTTGCGCTCCCGATCCGACAGCGACTTGTCGGTGCCCGGATAGAGCGGGGCTCCGTCCGGGTCGCGCGGCCAGTTCCTGCCGCTCGCCTCGTGCTCGACGATCGCCGCGCGAATCTCGCCGCGGCTCATGAAGGCGGGATAGACCAGTCCGTCCCGTTTCAGCCGTTCCAGCGCCGCCTCGTACTCGCCGAAATGCTCGGACTGGCGCCGCACCGGTTCCTCCCAGGCAATGCCTAGCCAGGCGAGGTCCCGATAGATGCCAGCTTCGTATTCCGGCGTGCAGCGGGTCAGGTCGATATCCTCGATCCGCAACAGCATGCGGCCGCCGGTGCGGTCCGCCATGCGCCGGTTGGTCAGCGCCGACAGCGCATGGCCGAGATGCAGCTCGCCGTTGGGGCTGGGTGCGAAGCGAAAGACAGGAGCCGTCATGAGCGTTGCGGTTTCGGATTGAACGTGTGCTTCGCCGATTGCTACGTTGCCGGCCTGAAGCTCACAAGACATGCAATGCGCCGTATTTCCAACATCGATGACATAAACCGCGGCTTGGACGAACTCTGCGCGATCGATCCGCGCCTTGCCGCGGTGCGCGAGCTGGCCGGCGAGGTGCCCTTGAGGCTGTCCGAGCCCGGCTTCGAGAGCCTCGCCTCGATCATCGTGTCGCAGCAGGTTTCGACCGCCAGCGCCAAGGCTATCTTCGGGCGGCTCACGGTTCTGGTCGATCCGCTGACCCCGCAGGCGCTCCTGGAGGCCGGCGAGGGCGTGTTCCGCGAGGCGGGGCTGTCGCGGCCGAAGCAGCGGGCGCTGCTCGCCGTCGCGGGTGCGGCAGCCGAAGGCCTCGACCTCCATGGTCTCTGCCGCCTGGACGCCCGCGAGGCGATGGCAAGCCTGGTCGCGATTCCCGGCATCGGCCCCTGGACTGCGGAAGTCTACCTGCTGTTCGCGGCAGGCCATCCCGACATCTTCCCGGCCCGCGATGTCGCGCTGCAAAGCGCGGTCGGCCATGCGCTCGGCATCGATCCGCGCCCCGGCGAGAAGGCACTGATTCGGCTTGCCGAATCATGGACACCGTGGAGAGGGGTCGCTTCCAGGCTGTTCTGGGCGTATTATCGCGTAACCCGCGGTCGCGATGGCGCGCCGCCGGCGGGAAATCCCGCTTAAATCGACCCAATAGCGGCCTTTTGAGCGGTTTTCCGACCCGCCAGGCGCTTCACATTCCTGTCACCTCGGGCTTACAGTATTCGGGCCGTTAGGTTCGAGGACCAAGGAGGTAAGCGAAGTGACGGTTGCCGTGTCTCCGGATGGGCTTCCAGCACTAGTGCTGAACGCGGATTATCGTCCGCTCAGCTACTACCCCTTGTCGTTGTGGTCATGGCAGGACGCGATCAAGGCGGTGTTCCTCGACCGCGTCAACATCGTCGCCGAATACGATCACGCGGTTTCCTCGCCCACCTTCTCGATGAAGCTGCCGAGCGTCGTCAGCCTCAAGAACTACGTCAAGCCGTCGCGCTATCCCGCCTTCACGCGCTTCAACGTGTTCCTGCGCGACCGCTTCCAGTGCCAGTATTGCGGCACGCCCGAGGACCTGACTTTCGACCACGTCGTCCCGCGCCACAGGGGCGGGGCCACGACATGGGAAAACGTCGTCGCGGCCTGCTCGCCCTGCAATCTCAGGAAAGGCGGTCTGATGCCTGCGGAGGCCAGGATGTGGCCGATCCAGAGGCCGTTCCAGCCGACCGTGCACGACCTGCACAACAATGGCCGCCTGTTCCCGCCCAACCACCTGCATGAAAGCTGGATGGACTATCTCTACTGGGATGTCGAACTGGAGCCTTGAGCCGCTTCTTTCTTCTCCCCGTTCACGAGGAGAAGATGCCGGCAGGCAGATGAGGGGCTGAACTGGCCTTTCAGAACTGTTAGCCGCCCCTCATCCGGCCCTTCGGGCCACCTTCTCCCCGTGAACGGGGAGAAGGAAAGGTGTTACTTCCTGAACGCCCCACGAAACGCCACAGCCGCGAGGATCGCGCTGGCGATCACGTTCCAGCCCGCGAAGGACAGTCCCAGCACGCGCAGCGCCGCCTTGTCGCAGGAGGGCGGCACGACGTCGTTGAGGATGTCGAGCAGTCCCTTGCCGCCGGTGTCGACCGGTCCGGCGACGGCGGCGCAATCGGTCGGGCCCGGCCACCAGGCCCACTCGACGCCGGCGTGGAAGACCGCGAGATAGAGGCCGTAGGTCATCAGCAGGCCGCCGGCAACCAGCAGGGCGCGGGTCAGCAAGGACGGCCAGTGCATGAACGAGGAGAGTGCTGCGAACGCCATCAGCGGCACGCCGACATAATAGGGCGTGCGCTGCTCGAGGCAGAGCTTGCAGGGCATGTAGCCGCCGATGTGCTGGAAGCCGAGCGCGGTGCCGACGACGACTGCCATGGCGACGGCGAGGAAGAGGGCGGTCGCGGTCTGGGTGCGGCCGGTATCGGAGGCGAGGGAGGTCATCTGGTGCGGTCCGAAATGTTGGCGTTGAAGCCGGTCAGGCAACGTATTTGACGAGAAGATAAAGCAAAATGAGGGCGGCGGCGGCGAAGCCTGCGAGCAGGCCCAGGCGCTTCTCGATGAAGTGCCGGATCGGTTCGCCATAGGTCTTGAGCAGCCAGGCAAGGAAAAGGAAGCGCGCCCCGCGGGCAATGATCGCCGAGACGATGAACCAGCCGAGCGGGAAGCCGACGACGCCCGCGAGGATCGTCACGACCTTGATTGGCGGCAGGTGTGACAGGCCGGAGGTCACCAGCATGATCAGGATGATTCCGGTGCCGGAAGCCACCTTGAGGGCCTCGAAGTCGTCGTACTTGCCGTAGAACTCGAGCACCGGCCGGGCGATGGCCTCGAAGGCGTAGTGCCCGAGATACCAGCCGGCAATGCCGCCGAGCACGGACGCGACCGTCGCCACGATCGCATAGCGATAGGCGCGATCGGGGCGCGAGAGCGCCATCGGCAGATACAGCACGTCCGCCGGCACCAGGAAGATCGAGCTTTCTATGAAGGCGATGAAGGCCAGCCACCATTCGGCGGATTTCCTTGCCGCGAGCGACAAGGTCCAGTCGTAGAGTTGGCGAAGCATCAGGTCCCCTAGGTTATTGCGCGCCCTGTGTAGGGAGAATTGCGGTGCGACACAATGCTCCGGCCATTCACGAATGTGAAACACGCGCTACGTGCACAATCTGTCGCACAATCGCACGCGGGGGCAGTTGACGGACGGGTGCCGGACCGTATAGTCCGCCACCGTTCTGTCCGTTCAGGACAGGCCCCTATGGCGGAATTGGTAGACGCGCTCGACTCAAAAAGTGGTGTGTCTACCTTATCCACAGCTTTCGCGACGAGACGAAAGTGTAGTAAGTTGAGTTGGTTAGAAAGATAGGAGTTTACGCCGCCGGAAGTCAGAAATCGCGCTAGGTGCAGTATAGGAGCCAGGCGCGTCGGATAGAATCGGCGGCAAATGTGCGGGTGTGGTGGAATTGGTAGACGCGCTGGATTCAAAATCCAGTTCCGAGAGGAGTGCCGGTTCGACCCCGGCCACCCG
>MEEF01000074.1 GCA_001724355.1 Mesorhizobium sp. SCN 65-20
CGTCGACGCCGACAAGGTGACGGAAGCTGCAAGCTTCATCGACGACCTGGGCGCGGACAGCCTCGACACGGTCGAGCTCGTTATGGCGTTCGAAGAAGAGTTCGGCGTCGAGATCCCCGATGACGCGGCCGAGACCATCCTGACGGTTGGCGACGCCGTGAAGTACATCGACAAGGCTTCGGCCTAAGCGTCCCCGAAGATTGACAGGGATGCCTGCGATGAGGCGTGTGGTCGTAACGGGCCTAGGCCTGCTTTCGCCGTTCGGCATGGGCTACGAGCACGGCTGGAAGGAGCTTCTTTCCGGCCGGAGCGCCGCAAGGCGCATAACGGAGTTCGAGGTCGAAGACCTCCCCTGCAAGATTGCCAACGTCATCCCCCGGGGTGACGGCAGTAACGGAACCTTCAATCCCGAAGCTTTCCTTGAACCCAAGGAACTGCGCAAGATCGGCGACTTCATCCTCTACGGGATCGCGGCCGCCGACGAGGCTTTGAAGGATTCCGGCTGGGCCCCCAAGACGCCGGATGAGCAGAACGCGACCGGCGTCATGATCGGTTCCGGCATCGGCGGCATTGACGGCATTGCCGAGAATGCCCTGATCCTCCAGGAGCGCGGCCCACGCCGCATCAGTCCCTTCTTCATTCCGGGCCAGATCATCAATCTGGTGTCCGGCCAGGTGTCCATCCGGCACGGCCTCAAGGGGCCGAACCATGCCGTGGTGACCGCCTGCTCGACCGGCGCGCACGCCATCGGCGACGCGGCCCGCCTGATCATGTTCGGCGATGCCGACGTCATGGTCGCGGGCGGTGCCGAGGCCCCGCTGACGCGCCTGTCGCTTGCCGGTTTTGCCGCCTGCAAGGCGCTGTCCACCGACCGCAACGACGAGCCCGAGAAGGCCTCGCGCCCCTATGACCGTGACCGCGACGGTTTCGTCATGGGCGAGGGCGCAGGCGTCGTCGTGCTCGAGGAACTCGAGCACGCCAAGGCGCGCGGTGCGAAGATCTACGCCGAGGTGGTCGGCTACGGCCTCACTGGCGATGCCTATCACATCACGGCTCCGGCCGAGAATGGCGATGGCGCCTTCCGCTGCATGACCGCCGCACTCAAGCGCGCGAACCTGACGCCGGCGGATGTCGACTACATCAACGCCCACGGCACCTCGACGATGGCCGACACGATCGAGCTCGGCGCTGTCGAACGCCTGGTCGGCAACGCCGCCTCCAAGGTGTCTATGTCGTCCACCAAGTCGTCGATCGGCCACCTGCTCGGGGCGGCAGGTGCGGCAGAGGCCATCTTCTCGATTCTCGCGATGCGCGACAACATCGCGCCGGCGACGATCAATCTCGACAATCCCGAGCGCGAGACGGCAATCGACCTGGTGCCGAACAAGCCGCGCGCCAAGCAGATCGACGTGGCGCTGTCGAACTCCTTCGGCTTCGGCGGCACCAACGCTTCGTTGGTCTTCCAGCGCTACAACGGCTGAACGGCCTGTGGGCAGGGGGGCATTGCGCCCCCTTTGCCGTGATTTTTGCCATATTCCGCCCTAGTCTCCCGGCGGGGATTCGACGCAAGAGGGAGTGGCGAGGCAGATGACCATGAATACGCCAGGCACGGGGGAAGGCGCACCGCGCGCCGCGCCTGCAAATCCGATCGTTCCGAAGTCCGCTCAGGAAGCGCTCCGCCCCGAAAAGGGCACGCCTCCGCCCAAGCGCTCGCGCGCATCACGCAACCAGATCGTCGTGTTCATGAATTTCATGATGTCGGCCTTGGTGTTGCTGATCCTGGCCGCCGGCGCAGCCCTGTACTTCGGCAAGCAGGAATTCAACGGCGAAGGCCCGTCGACCGCGGCGACCACCTTCCTGGTCAAGCCCAGCACCGGCGTGCAGGACATCGCCGAGCAGCTCGAACGGCGCGGCCTGATCAGCGACGGGCGCATCTTCCGGATGGGCGTGCGCGCTTATGGAAATGACGGCACGCTCAAGGCCGGTGAGTACGAAATCCAGGCCGGCGCCTCGATGTACGACATCATGGAACTGCTGCGGAGCGGCAAGTCGGTTCAGTACTCGCTGACCATTCCCGAAGGACTGACGGTCGAGCAGGCGTGGGCGCGCATAGCCGAGAACGAGGCACTGAGCGGTGACATGCCGGCCGAGATGCCTGCGGAGGGCATGCTGGCCGCCGATACCCAGCGCTTCACCCGCGGGCTGACGCGCGAGCAGATCGTGGCGAAGATGATCACTGACCAAAAGCAACTGGTCGAAACGATCTGGGCGCGGCGTTCAGCGGATTTGCCGCTCGCCGACATCAACGAATTCGTTACGCTTGCCTCCATCGTCGAGAAGGAAACGGCGCGTGCCGACGAGCGCACGCGGGTAGCGGCGGTTTTCATCAACCGGCTCAACAAGGGCATGCGCCTGCAGTCCGACCCGACGATCATCTACGGCATCTTCGGCGGCAAGGGCAAACCGGCGGACCGACCGATCTTCCGCTCGGACATCGACAAGCCGACGCCCTACAACACCTATACGATCAAGGGCCTGCCGCCGACCCCGATCGCCAATCCGGGGCGCGCCTCGCTCGAGGCGGTCGCCAATCCGTCCAAGACGGAGGACCTCTATTTCGTGGCCGACGGCACCGGCGGGCACGTGTTTGCGCAGACGTTGGACGAGCACAACAAAAACGTCGCCCGCTGGCGGGCATTCCAGCGCAAGGTGGTCGAGGACGAGAAGTCGGCCGACGAGACCGATCCCGCCAAGAGCGACTCCACCACGACGAATGCCATCAAGAAGAAGAACTAGAGCAATTCCAGGAAAAGCGTGCAGCGGTTTTCCGTCAGGAATTGCGTCAAAGCAAAGAGATAGAGGCTTGCCGCGATTCGAAGAAAAGCGGTAAGCCTCTAGGTGCGGGTCGCAACAGGGCGGGCTTTCCGGATGAAGCTTCAGAGCATGACAGGCTTCGCGCGCGTGGCGGCGGAGCATGATGGCGCGGCTTTCGCCTGGGAGGTGAAGTCGGTCAACGGCAAGAGCGTGGAAGCGCGCCTGCGGCTGCCGCAGGGGTTCGAGCGGCTTGAGTCGACGGTCCGCCAGTCCGTCCAGAAGCGTTTTGCGCGCGGCAGCTTCCAGGCGACGCTGACCGTCAGCCGCTCCAGTGGTGCGCAGGTGCAGCCAGTGGTCAACGAAGCCTTCCTTCGCGACGTGGCGGAACTCGCAAACCGCCTGGTGGAGCAGCATGGCGCAGCACCGGCGAGTGCCGACGGGCTGCTCGCGCTGCGGGGTGTGTTCGACATGCCCGAAACGGTCGAGTCGGAGGAAGAGCGCACGGCGCTCGATGCCGCGATCCTCGCTTGCTTCGAAGCCGCTCTTGCCGGCCTCGAACAGGCGCGCTGCGCGGAGGGCGAGGCGCTGCGGTTGCTGCTCTCCGACCATGTGTCGGCTATCGAAACGCTCACACTGAAGGCCGAGGCAGATCCTTCGCGCGAGCCGGCGGCAATCCGCGCAAGGCTCGCCGAACAGGTGCGGCTGCTGCTCGAAGCGTCGCCTGCGCTCGATGAGGCGCGTCTCAACATGGAAGCAGCGTTCCTGGCGACCAAGGCCGATATTCGCGAGGAGATCGACCGGCTAAAGACGCATGTCGCCTCGGCGCGTACCCTATTGGCCGGTGGCGGTGCGATTGGCAGGAAGCTCGATTTTCTGGCGCAGGAATTCAACCGCGAATCGAATACTCTGTGTTCGAAGTCGAATGCCGCCGCCGTGACCGCAATCGGTTTGGAACTCAAGGCCGTCGTCGACCAGTTTCGCGAGCAGGTCCAGAATCTGGAGTAGCGCATGAGCGCCGATAATCCCTCACATCCCATCAAGCGGCGCGGCCTGATGCTCGTCCTGTCCTCGCCCTCGGGGGCCGGCAAGTCGACCATCTCGCGCAACCTGATCGAGACCGATCCGGAACTGAGGCTGTCGGTCAGCGTGACCACGCGTCCGCGCCGTGGCAGCGAGATCGACGGCGCGCATTATCACTTCATTTCCAAGCGCGAATTCGAACTTTTGCGCGACAGCGACGCGCTGCTCGAATGGGCCGAAGTGCACGGCAACTTCTACGCCACGCCGCGCGAGCCGGTTGAGCTCGCCATGTCGCAGGGCCGCGACATGCTGTTCGACATCGACTGGCAGGGCGCAAAGCAGCTCAAGGAGAAGATGCGCGGCGACATCGTCTCGATCTTCATCCTGCCGCCCTCCATGGGCGAGCTCAAGGCGCGCCTGAAGCGCCGGGCCGAAGACCAGGATGCGGTGATCGAGACGCGGCTCAAGAACGCCCGCGAGGAGATCGAGCACTGGGGCGAGTACGACTATGTCGTGGTCAATGAGGATCTCGACAAGGCATTCGGCGAGGTTCGCGCCATCGTGGCTGCCGAGCGCTTGCGCCGCGACCGGCGTCCCGGACTGTTCGACTTCGTTTCGAAGCTTCTCGACGAAAAGGTCTGAGCCGAAGGCTCAGACCAACTTAGCTAGCGCCACGAATTCCTCGACGCTGAGCGTCTCGGCGCGGCGCGTGGGGTCGATCCCCGCGATCTCCAGTATCCTCTCACCGCCCAGGCTCTTCAGGCTCTGGCGCAGCATCTTGCGGCGCTGGCCGAAGGCAGCTTCAGTGACGCGGCCGAGCACCACCACATCCGCCGGCAGCGGCTCCGCGCGCGGCGTCAGGTGAACGACGGAGGACGTGACCTTGGGCGGAGGCGTGAACGCCTGCGGCGGCACGTCGAAGGCGATGCGCGCCTCGGTGCGCCAGCCAGCCAGAACGCCGAGGCGGCCATAGGCGGAGGTTGCCGGCTTCGCGACGATGCGCTCGGCAACCTCGCGCTGGAACATCAGCGTCAGCGACTGGTAGAAAGGCGGCCATGCCTGCACGGTCAGCCAACGCACGAGCAACTCGGTGCCGATGTTGTAGGGCAGGTTGGCGACGATCTTCACCGGGCCGTCCGCCAGCGAGGCGAAGTCGGTCTTGAGTGCGTCGCCCGATACGACCTCCAGCCGGCCCGGATAATGCGCCGACACTTCCGACAGTGCCGCCAGGCAGCGCTCGTCGCGCTCGATGGCCACGACGCGCTTGGCGCCATGCATGAGCAGGGCGCGCGTCAGCCCACCGGGGCCCGGCCCGACCTCGATGACGGTCACGCCCGTGAGATCGCCGGCCGCGCGGGCGACCTTGCCGGTGAGGTTGAGGTCGAGCAGGAAATTCTGGCCGAGCGACTTCTTGGCCTGGAGTTCATGCCGCTCGATGACGTCCCGCAACGGCGGCAGGCCGTCGATACTGGTCACGGTGCTCACGGCTGGCGGGCCTCCACGTCGGCAAGCCGGCGGGCGAGCTTGAGTGCTGCGATCAGGCTGTCGGGACGGGCGATGCCTTTGCCGACGATGTCAAAGGCCGTGCCGTGGTCCGGCGAGGTGCGGATGAAGGGCAGGCCGAGCGTGACGTTCACCGTTTCGTCGAAGGCGAGTGCCTTGGCCGGGATCAGCGCCTGGTCATGGTACATGCACACGGCCGCGTCGTAGCCGGCGCGGGCGCGGGCATGGAACATGGTGTCGGCGGGCAGGGGGCCGAATGCATCGATGCCTTCCGCCTTCAGCGCCTCGACGGCCGGACGGACGATGCTTTCATCCTCCAAGCCCATGGTGCCACCTTCGCCTGCATGCGGGTTGAGGCCCGAGATGGCAATGCGTGGCTTCTCGATGCCGAAGCGCGAGCGGAGGTCGTTGGCCGTGATGCGGCTCGTCTTGACGATCGCCTCGGTGGTGAGTGCCTTCGGCACCTCCGACAGTGCGATATGGATGGTGACCGGCACAGCTCGGAGATCAGGCCCGGCGAGCATCATTACCGGCATGGCGTCGACGCCGGTTTTCTCCTTGGCCAGGTGCGCGAGATATTCGGTGTGGCCGGGAAACCGGAAGCCGGCGTCATAGAGGGGCTTCTTGGCTATGGGGCATGTGACCACCGCCGCGGCACGACCCGCGAAGGTGTCGGCCACGGCGTGGTCGATGGCTTCGATGATCCCTGCGGCGTTTTCGCTGTTTGGATACCCTGGCATGTCTGAAAGCGCGGCGGCGAGCGCGACGATCGGCAGCGCATCCGCGAATGCGTCGCCTGCATCCGAAGGGGAGCATTCCGCGATCCGGACATCCAGCCCGACGGTCGCGGCGCGGGCGGCAATGAGGGCTGGATCAGCCAGCAGGTAGAACGCGGGCACGCCGGCTTCGCTGCGCAGACGCCATGCGGCGACCGCGATCTCGGGGCCAATGCCGGAGGGATCGCCGACGGTCAGCGCCAGCGGGGCGCTCGGGGCTCGCACGGACTAGCGGTTGATGATGCGAGCCTTGGCCCGCAACTCTTCGATGTACTTCTTGCTGAGTTCGTCGGCCTTCTCGTTGCCGCCCTTGCCGGCGTCTTCCGCCTGGAACACCATCTGAGCGACCTTGTCGTCGGAGACTTCGCGGGCGCTGCAGACGCCGATGAACTCAACGCCGCGACTGGTCTCGCGGACCGGGGTCGCGCCCCCCGCCTTGAGCTTCTTGATGTCCTCGGCCCATTCGGGTGGCAACTGCGGGGCCAGCACGCGACCGAGGTCACGCACGGTCACGTCGAGCAGGCCCTT
Source organism: Mesorhizobium sp. SCN 65-20 (assembly GCA_001724355.1). GTDB lineage: Bacteria > Pseudomonadota > Alphaproteobacteria > Rhizobiales > Rhizobiaceae > Aminobacter. The sequence continues at coordinate 6,642 of MEEF01000074.1, forward strand.
GGCGAAATCGCGCGTCTGCTCGCAGCCATTGAAGCGACCGCGCATAGCATCGGCTTCGCGCTTGCGCTTGCCGATCGCGCCGCGCTCTGCTGCGGGCACGACGAAGATCACCTGCTGCAGCATGTATTCGGTGGCCGAAGGCTTGGCGCCGCCCTGCTGCAGCATACGCCGCACGGCGTCCTGCTCGCTGGAGATGCCGCCGGTGGTGCCACCCTGTTCGGCGCGGAAGCGCGCGCTCACAGCCTGGTTCCAGCCCATCTGGGTGCGGATGTAGTCCTTGAAGTGGCTGGTGGTCACGCCTGCCTGGGCGAGGATCTGGTCCATCTGCTCTGGCTTGAGCTTGTTCGAGGCAGCGAAGCGGGCGTAGGCATCGTCGACCTGCTTGTCGGAAATGCGGATGCCCAGCCGCTTCATCTCGGCCTGCCGCAGCGTCTGCTCGATCATCTCCTGGCCGGCATCGCCCTTGCGGCGCTGCAGCTTGATGAAAGCGGCGCGGCGCTGGATGTCGTAGCTCGTGACCGGCACATCGTTGACGACATACTTGATTTCGCTTGCCTGCGCCGGCGGCGCATAGGCAGCCACGGACAGCGACGACGCTGCGACGAGCAGCGCAAAGCCTGCCGAGAAAAGGTACTTCCGCATCGAAAAAGTCCCGTTCAAACCCCATATCCGGGCGCCGCCCGGATGCACTATTGCCCCGTCCATGGCCGCGTTATGCGGCAAAACGATGTCGGTTCCCGCCAAACATGCCCTGTCGCGCCTCAGAAGGCGCTCGTATTCGACCCGAAATCACCAAGTGTGCGGAACGAAATGTTGAAGCCTACCGTCCGGTTGACGTCGTCCGGATCGTTCAACTCCCGGCTCTCGGCATAGGTCATCATGTAGCTGAAGCACTCGTCGTCATAGGCGAAGCCGAAGCCGCTGTTCACCAGCACGTCCGACTCGATGTCGTAGGTGCCGGAACCGAACACGCGCCACTCGCTGTTCAGCCGCGCAGTGGCTCCCAGGCTCACTTCATGGCGCTCGGTGTCGAAGCCGTACAATGGCTGATCGTCCACGAAGGCATATTTGGTCGAGATCGCGAACTGGCCGATGTCGAGCCCGGCCTTGACCTCCGTGCGGCGGACCTCCAGCGTCTGCTCGTCGAAGCGTCCGCTTACCGAGGCCGAGAAGCCGTTCGGGCTGGCTATGCCGGCGAGAGCCACATAGTCGGACGTGTCGGTCTCGAGGCCGGAAGATGCGCCGACGTTGACGAGGTCGGGCTGAGCGAACGAGTTTTCGCCGGCGAGTTGGTAGGATTGGCCGAAGAGCGCGTTGGTCGTCCAGCCGTTGCCGTAGCTGCCTGAGTAACGGAAGCCGAGATTGGCGCGGGTGCCGCCCTCCATCCGGTCGTAGCCGGAGAACTTGTCGCGCTCGAACAGCGACGCTGCGTCGAAGACGAAGCTCTGCGCGTCCTCGTTGGGAATCCCGAGCCCGCCGACATACGACTCGTTCGGCCGCGCGAAGAGCTGCGCCATCGGCTCCAGCACATGGGTCGAACTCGTCGAGGAGAACAACACCGGCCAGCGCAGTTCGAGGCCGAGTGTGGCCATGTAGCGGAACAGGGACGAACGCACGTCGTCGGCCACGCTCAGATCTGTGGCCATGTCGTTGATCGCGTCCAGCGAAGCGTTGGAGGCGTTGAGGTAGCTGCCGTCGGCCCGGAAGGCCAGCAACGGGGTGACCAGCAGACCGGCATCGGTGATGAGCGTACGCTTCCACTCGGCCTCGGCCGTCAGGCGTCCCGACGAACCCTCTATGCCGCGAACCGCAGGCGAACTCGGCACCCAGTCTTGCTCCGAGCGCTGGTTCATGCGGGCGTTGACGTCGAACGACAACTCGCCGCCCGCCAGAGGGACGTCGGGGATATAGGCGTAGTCCAGTGACGGCAGCACCCAAGGCTGCTTTTCCGACTTGGAGTCGGGATCGGAATCGAGGGTATCCTCCTGGACTTCGAAGCGCATGGCGCGCAGGTCGAAGTAATTCCGGTCGTTGAGGCCCGTCAGGTAGACTTCGGAACGGTGCGTGCTGTCCGAGAAGCCCTCGATGCCATAGGTGCGCGAGAAGTTCTTGTCTGACTGGAGCATGACGTCCCAGCCGAATGCCCAGCGCGGATTGATGTCGAAGCGGCCCTTGGAGCCGACCATTCCGCGCAGCTTGTTCTCGTCGCCGGTAGGGCCCCGGTTGACCGTATTGGGGTCGAACTGCTCGGGGTCCATCTGGCTGATGCCGGCGATCTTCAGGCTGTACTGGCCGTTGTTGAAGCGCTGCCGCCACTCGGCCTCGCCCAGGAAGCCCTGCTTGGTGTAGCCGGTTCCCGTGACCGTCAGGTCATAGGTCGGGTCGAGCGCGAAGTAGTACGGAACCGAGACGCCGACGCCGAGATCGCTGTTGAGGCTGATGCTCGGGATCAGGAAGCCGCTCTTGCGCTTCACCGTCGGGTCGGCGATCTCGAATGCCGGCAGGAAGGCGATCGGGAAGCCGAAGAACTCGAAGTTCGAGTTTTCGAAGCGCACCGTCTTCTGCTTGCCGTTCCAGATGATCTTCTGCGCCTTGATGCGCCAGATCGGGGCCTTGTCGGGCTTCGCCTCGCAAGGCGCGCAGGCAGTGTAGACGCCGTTGTTGAACGTCGTCAGGAAGCCGCCTTCGCGCTTGGCGCTTTCGGCGGCGAAATAGGTCTTGTCGACGGTCTCGACGCGGAGCGTGTTGACGAAGCCATCGGCGAAGTCATCGGTGACGTCGATCTCTTGCGAAAAGACCTTGGTGCCGTCCGAATTGACGATCTGGACGTTGCCGCTGGCGATCAGTCGGGAGGTCTTGCGGTCGTAGGTGACGCGCTGCGCGACGAGTCGGTTGCCGGCGTAGTCGATCTGGACGCCGCCGACGGCGGTCACCGTCTGGGCGTCGTTGTCATAGACGAGCGTGTCCGCCTCCAGCAGCATCTGCGATCCCTCGGGGACCTCAGGCGCCAGATCGGCGACAGTCTGCGCGAAGGCAGGTACAGCAGGAAGCGCGCAAGCGGCAAGGCTTGCAAGCGCGGTCGCGCCGAACAAACGTGCCCGGTGGGCCGTCATGCGGCTGGCCAGTGCGCCCCTCAACTAACCATCCTCCTTACTAAGCAGGAAAGTCACCCCGAAAAACATTGCTACGACAACTGGAAACCATGCCGCAATGTAAGTCGGCACGAATCCCGCATTACCAAATGCTTTGACCAGAACCGAAACGACATAAAGCAGAAAGCCGGCGACGACGCCACCCAGAATCATGGTTGCCGACTGTCCCATCCGTGCAAATCTCATCGACACTGTTGCAGCAATGAGCGTCATCGCAACCAGCAGGAAGGGCAGGGCGACCAGCGAATGGAACTGCATGGCGAAGGCGTTCGCCCGCAAGCCGAAGGAGCGCGCCACTTCGATCTTGGCGGGAAGCTCGAAGAACGGAATCGTCTCCGGACGGGCAAGCCGTTCCTGGACGAATTCCGGCTTCAGGTTCGTGGCGATCCTGTCGATGGGCTGAGAGGTGAAGTTCTCGTTGCCGCGCATGCTGCGCACGCCGACCAATTCCCAATAGCCGTCGCGAAGGTAGGCCGATTCGGCGTCCTTGCGCTCGATCATGTTGCCGGCGTCGTCGAAGATGAAGAAGACGGCGTCGGACAGCTCCAGGCCCTGGTTGAGGACCGCTCGCGCGCCGATGATGACGTCGGTCTTGTCTGTCTTCTGCCTGAGCCAGGGTGCGGAGAAGGCGGACACGGAGTTGGACTGCCGCGAGCGCAATTGCGCTTCCATGGTTTCGGCGCGCGAGAAGCCATGCGCGGCCAGCGGATTGAGCACGCCGACAGTGATGAAGCCGAAGAGGAGGGCGCCGATGCAGCAGGGCAGCAGGAACTGCCAGGCGGAAATGCCGGCCGCGCGCGCCACCACCAGCTCATAGCGCCGGTTGAGCGAAACCAGGGTCGCCATCGCCCCGAACAGGCCGACGAACGGCACCGTCTGCTGCATGATCATCGGCACGCGCAGTGCCGAGACCGAGAGCGCGATGCCGAACGTATAGCCGGGTAGTCCGCCGACGCTGTTCGAGAATTCCGTGACGTCGATGATGAAGATCAGGGCGTAGATGCCCACGAAGAACCACGTCGTGATCGTGGCGTAGCGGAAGAAGAAATAGCGACCGAGCGTCCAGCCCATCATGCCGCTCCGTGCTTGGAAGCCGTGCCGTACCGCAGGGCAGCGATCCGGTCGTTGATGCGGCTGGCGGCACCGGCGATCCAGTCGGCTGCGGCCACCGGCAGTTCCATCGCCTTGTTCTTGGCGATGAACCAGATGGCGATGGCCGAGGCGCTGACCGGGATGGCGTAGACGACGTAGCCCAGCCAGCGCACCGATTCGACTTTGCTGTCGACGAAGAAGCCGAGCCAGCGGAAGAACATGGCGATCGCGATCGTCGTGATGAGAGGGTGGATGCGCGCCTCGCGATGCGAACGGGCATCGCCAGCCACCGCGAGCGCTATCAGCGCGAAGGCGATCGGGTACAGCCATTCGGTGAAGCGGCGGTTGAGTTCCGCCGTGAACGACAGCGGATTGCGCTGGTAGTACATGTCGGTCGGCTGCGGGTTGAGAAGGTAGGACGTCGACCGGTCCTTCGGCCGCATGACGACCTCGTTGGCCGCGGCGGTGAACTCGCTGAGGTCGAAGGCGTAGGAATCGAAGCTGATCACCGAGACTTCGCCGCCGGGCGCCTTGCGGTGGATGACCCCGTCGTTCATCACCAGCATCTGTTTGTCGTTGCGCTCGATGAACGAACCGTCCTTGGCGTAGTAGACGAGGTCGACGTCCTTCTCGCGCGAATCCGCGACGAAGATGCCGCCAAGCCCGCCGTTCGGCCGGCGCTCGCCGACCTGGACGAAGAGCCCGTTGTCGACCTTGCGGAACGTCCCTTCCTGGATGATCAGCGACAAGAGGTCGGCGCGCGAGGTCGCAATGAGCTCGCGGTTGCGCTGCCGCGCCATCGGGTCGGCGAAATTGTCCACGGCGAACGAGAACACGCTGGCGAAAGCCGCAAGCAGCAGGATCGGGCGGATCACCGTCATGCGGGACGCGCCTGCTGCATTGATCACCACGAGTTCGGAATCGCTGTTCATGGTGCTGAGCGTCTGCGCGACCGCGATCACCAGGGCGAAGGGCACGACGATCGGTATGACGGTCGGCAGGATGAGTGCTGCGACCTCGAAGAAGGTGAACGCCGACTGGCCGCTGTCCGTGACGAGGTCAATTCGCCCCAGAACCTGGGTCGTCCAGACGATCGCCAACGTCCAGGTCAGCGCCGCGATGAACACCGCGGACGCGCGACGCAGGATGTAGCGTTCAACTACCTTCATCAATGACCAGGATCCGTGTTTCCGATGTTGCCGGCCGGCGCAAAGCCGCGTTGCCAGCAGGGGTTAAGGTATATTCCAAGTGAGGCCGGCACAACCGGCCCCTTCCACGGCCCATCGTCCAAAACCATTGCCCCGCCGGCGGGGAGTCTCGACAGCAATGGATAAGAAAGGCCGAACGGAGGTGGTTAACGCAGGGTTTTCGGCATCATTTCATCCCTAAGGTTATCCGGCTTGGATGACGTGAGACTTGCCAAAATTGTGAAAACGACGAAATGTCGCGCACCATCCAATCAGAACAAAACAAGCAGGACATCATGACTTCTCAGCCTTCGATCAGCTTCGCCAAGCTGGGTGTGCCCAAGAAAGGCAGCGTCTTTGTACTCTCTTCGGAGGATGGCGGCCTGAGCGATGCTGCGCGCGCCTGCGATCCTGCCGGGACGCTCGACCGGGCATTCCCAGTGGCCGATTTCACAGGCAAGTTCGGCAATGTTGTGGAGGTCCTGGCGCCCGAAGGTGCTGCCGCCGACCGCTTGGTGGCGATCGGTGCGGGCAAGGCCGCGTCGCTCGACGAATACGCGTGGCTGAAGCTTGGCGGAACCGTCGCCGGGCACCTGCGCAAGTCGGCTGAGGTCGCGGTGATTCTCGACGTCGCCGGAGCAAGCGCAGATGCTGCCGCGGCCGCCGGTATCGCCGCGGGCATCCTGATGCGCAGCTACTCTTTTGAGAAGTACAAGACCAAGAAGGACAATGGCGACGGCAAGGCCGACGACAGGAAGCCGGCCAAGATCACCATCCATTGCGCCGATCCTGCCGCCGCCAAGAAGGCCTTCGCCGATGCCGAAGCAGTCGTCGGCGGCGTTCTGCTCGCCCGCGATCTCGTCAACGAGCCGGCCAACGTGCTCGGCCCGGTGGAGTTTGCCTCGCAGGCCAAGGACCTCGAGAAGCTCGGCGTCAAGGTCGAGATATTGACCGAGAAGGAAATGAAGAAGCTGGGCATGGGAGCGCTCCTGGGCGTTGCGCAGGGCTCGGTGCGCCCGCCGCGCCTGGCGGTCATGCAGTGGAGTGGCGGCAAGGCCAAGGACAAGCCGGTTGCCTTCGTCGGCAAGGGAGTCGTGTTCGATTCGGGCGGCGTTTCGATCAAGCCGGCCGCCGGCATGGAGGACATGAAGGGCGACATGGGTGGCGCCGCCGCCGTGACCGGCCTGATGCGTGCGCTTGCCGCGCGCAAGGCCAAGGTCAATGCCGTGGGCATCATCGGGCTCGTCGAGAACATGGTCGACGGCAACGCCCAGCGCCCGGGCGACATCGTCACCTCGATGTCGGGCCAGACGATCGAGGTGCTCAACACCGACGCCGAAGGCCGCCTCGTGCTCGCCGACGCGCTCTGGTACTGCAACCAGCGCTTCGAGCCTAAGTTAATGGTCAATCTGGCGACGCTGACCGGTGCGATCATGGTCGCTCTCGGCCAGCACCATGCCGGTCTGTTCTCCAACAACGACGAACTGGCGACCCGCCTGACCGCGTCGGGCACGGCGACCCAGGAGAAGCTGTGGCGCATGCCGCTCGGCTCCGACTACGACAAGCTGATCGACTCGAAGAATGCCGACATGAAGAACATCGGCGGCCGTTATGGCGGGTCGATCACCGCCGCGCAGTTCCTGCAGCGCTTCGTCAAGGAAACGCCCTGGGCTCACCTCGACATCGCCGGCACGGCGATGGGCTCGCCGACCAACGAGATCAACCAGTCCTGGGGCTCGGGCTATGGCGTGCGCCTGCTCGATCGCCTCGTACGGGACCATTACGAAGGCTGACTAGGTCATGCCGCCGCGTCAGATCACGACGCGGCGGTATTCCCACGCTTCACCGGGCGACGGATTTCGGGCATAGCATTGCCCTATGGCCGAAGTGCTTTTCTATCATCTGACGGAATCGACGCTCGAGGATGCCCTGCCGGGCCTGCTCGAGCGCAGCCTGCAGCGCGGCTGGAAGGCTGTCGTGCAGACTGGCTCCGAGGAGCGGCGGGATGCGCTCGATGCGCATCTCTGGACCTTTCGCGAAGATTCGTTCCTCGCCCATGGCAGCGACCGCGAGCCGTACGCCGCGGACCAGCCAGTGGTACTGACGACCGGCCAAGACAATCCGAACGCCGCCGAGATCCGTTTCCTGGTGGATGGTGCCGCACCGCCGGACATCGGCCCGTACCAGCGCGCCGTCTTCCTGTTCGACGGCCACGATGCGGACCAGCTCGAGGCGGCCCGCGGGCACTGGAAGTTGATGAAGGCCGGCGGGCATTCCGTCACCTACTGGCAGCAGACGCCCGACCGGCGTTGGGAGCGCAAGGCCTAGCACCTTGCAAGGCGAAGCGCGCCCGTCACCGGGCACGCTGTTGCCCTGCGGGCGAAAACGCTACTTCGTCTCCGGAGCCCAGTTCAGGAAGAAGCCCACGTCGCCGGGTACTCCGCCGGGGAAGTTGATGATCATGGCCTTCAACTTGTAGCCCTGCGGCTTGCCGTAGGTCTGGTACCTGTCGAAGAACTCCTTTGCCTTGCCCTGCAGCGTTGACGGCCAGTCGGGATCGTTGCTGTTGATGGCCCGGCCGCTGTCGGTGCAGAGGTCCGACGGGAAGCTGTAAACCATCGCCTCGTACTTGCCGTTCTTGACGGCGTTCATCACCAGGCGGCGAACCATGGCGACCTCGTTCTCGGTAACATGCTCCTTCAGGAAGCTCTCGGTGAACCTCGAAAGTTCCTGCTGTTTCTGCTCCTGAGCACTTTCGGCCTTCTTGGCCTCGGCCATTTGCTCCTCGAGAAGCATCATGCGCAGCTCTTCGGCGCTCATCGGTGCGGTGTCGGATCTGTGGTCGGTATCCTTCTTGCTGTCTGCCATTGGTTTCTCCCTGTGGCTGGAATCCATCAATAGACGTCCGGCACCACGTTGCGCGGCGTGGTGTCGGCCTCGAAGTCGCCCGGCCGCTTCTGCCGATGTCCGAGCTTGGGCTCGTCGAAGGGCACTTTCTCGTACGGGATCGAACTGAGGATGTGCGAGATGCAGTTGATGCGCGCGCGCTTCTTGTCGTCGGAGGGGACGATCCACCACGGTGCGTGCCTTGTGTCGGTGGCCGTGATCATCTCGTTGTAGGCCCGGGTGTAGTCCCACCAGCGGCGGTAGGATTCGACATCCATGGGGCTCAGCTTCCACTGCCGCATGGGGTCGTCGATGCGCTGGCGGAAACGCTTCTCCTGCTCTTCCTCGCTGACATCCAGGAAATATTTAAGGAGCCTGATGCCGCTGTCTACAAGGGAAGCCTCGACATGCGGCGCGAGACGCAGGAATCGCTCGGCCATGGCCTCGGTCGAGAAGCCCATGACGCGCTCCACGCCAGGCCGATTGTACCAGGAGCGGTCGAAGATGACGACTTCCCCGGCCGCGGGCAGGTGTGCCATGTAGCGCTGGAAGTACATCTGGGACTTCTCGCGCTCCGTGGGTGCCGGCAACGCGACGACGCGGAAAACCCGCGGGCTCAGGCGTTCCGTCAGACGCTTGATGACGCCACCCTTGCCGGCGGCATCCCTGCCTTCGAAGATGATCACGATCTTGGCGCCGGAGTGCTTCACCCAAGCCTGCAGGTGTGCCAGTTCTACCTGCAACTGTTCGAGCTTCTTGTTGTAGCTCTCCTTAGGCATTTCATCGGATTGCACGGCAGGGCCGCCCTCGGCGGCCGCTACCGCGGCGTTTTCCGATTTCTTGTTTTTCTTCTTCTTGTCCTTTCCCTTGCCCATTCTCATCTCCTGATCGCTTGCCAATGCGGAAAAGTAGAAAAATAAGAGAAATCAGACAGTTGTGCTCCTTCTTAGAGTGTGGATGGCTTCTTCCAGGCTGTCGAAGACCATCGTTACGCCGATGCGCTCGATGAAGCCGGCCCGGTCGAGTATGTCGCGCACGCCCGGATGCAAGCCGGTGAGTCCGATGGAGACACCCTGGGCGCCGAAATCGGAGCGGACCTCGTCCAGCATGCCTGCAGCGGAGCTGTCGATCTGGGGAACGGCGCTTCCGTCGATCAGCAGCAGGGGCGTGTCGTCGGGCAGGGTCTCCAGGACATCATTCAGGCCGGACTTCACGTAGTCGCTGTTGAAGAACAGCAGGCTCCCCTGGAACTTGACGATGGCTAGCCCTGGCAGCGGGCGCGCTTCGGGCGTGCGCTCCAGGTCGAAGAAGCCCTCCCGGCCGGGAATCCGTCCGAGCGATGACTGCGGCGGATACATCAGCTTGTGCAGCAGGTAGACCAGCGTGGCGGCAATCGCGATCACCACCCCGTTCAGCACGCCGAGCCCTATCGGCCCCCACATGGCGACGATCGCGAAGACGAACTCCATGCGGCTGATGTGCCAGAGCTGCTTCAGTGCGCCGATGTCGATCAGGCTGACGGCCGTGGCCGCCAAGATCGCGCCGAGCGCGGCGATCGGCAGTATGCGCAGCGCCGGACCGAGATAGAGGATGGTGGCCACCAGTGCAGCGGCTGCGACGAGGCTGACAACCTGCGATCGGCCGCCCACCGCGTAATTCACCGCGGTACGAGCATCGGAGGCGGTCACCGGGAATGCGCCGAAAACTCCGGCGGCGATGTTGGCGGCGCCAAATCCGATCAACTCGCGATTGGAATCGACGTGGTCGCCGGTCGTGGCGGCAAAGCTGCGTGCCGTCACGACACCGGACCCGAAACCGACGAGGAAGACTGCGCCGGCCCCGAGCGCAAGCGTCCCGAAGGGCAGGGAAGTCGGGTCGGGCAGCGACAGCGATGGCAGGCGCGAAGGAATGTCGCCGACTATTGCAATTCCCTTCGCTTCAAAGTCCAGCGCCGCAGAAAGTGCCACGCCGAGCACCACGACCACCACCGGGCCGGGAATGGGGAAGCGTCTCGCCCGCAGGACGATCAGGAGTGCGAACATCGAGAGCGCCAGAAAGAAGGTCGGCCAGTGGATCGCATTGAACTTGCCGATGAGTTCGACCACGGGGCGGACCAGCCCCTCCGACCCGACGTCCACCCCGGTGAATCGACCGATCTGGCCGACCAGTATCGACAGGGATATGCCGGCGAAGAACCCGGTCAGGACCGGGCGGGACAGGAAGTTGGCAATCACGCCGAGGCGCAGGAGCTTGGCGATCAGGCAATAGACTCCTACGCCTATCGCGAGGAGTGCGGCTATCGCGGTGCGGTGGCCGGCGGCTTCGGGCGGTGCTGTGGCAAGCAGGGCGGCCAGGACCGCCGCCAGAACGGTCATGGTCGCCGCGTCTGGACCGACGATGAGCCGTCGCGAAGGCCCGAAAAATGCGTATGCCACAAGCGGCAGGATGCTCGCGTAGATGCCGGTTTCAGGCGGCAGTCCGGCAATGGCAGGATAGGCGATGGCGCTCGGAAGTCCGACGGCCGCGACCGCAAGGCCAGCCGATATGTCGCTTTTGATCCAGTTCGCCTGGTAGCCCGACAGGCTCGACAGCACCGGAAGCGGGGAGGCACGTTTTCCCTTGAGGTCTGTCGTTGCTGACATGCAGAGCCAGCCTCTCAGTCGCCAACGGTCATGTACATTCTGCCATCTGGAAGCGTTGGAGACTTGGAGACTGATGCGACGTCGCGTTGCCGTCTCTCTC
>MEEF01000075.1 GCA_001724355.1 Mesorhizobium sp. SCN 65-20
GCCGGATTCGAACCGACGACCCCTTGACCCCCAGTCAAGTGCGCTACCGGGCTGCGCTACACTCCGGACCGGTCGCGATGTATCTTGATAATACCGTCCGGGTCAACCCAATTCGGCGGCTTTTCCGCCTTTCTTGTTCATAGTCCGAAACGGCGCCCGCAACGGACCAGAACAGCACGAAGAAGCGGCCTCAGCGAACCTGATCGAGCAGGCGCTTGCACTCCAGGAGGTCGAAAAGAGCCTCTTGCAGGAGGGCGCGGTTGTCGCGCGAGAGCTTGCCGCTGTCGGCCGCTACCGGGCCTTCGTCGTCGGCCTTGCCGAGGCCGAAGAATCGGCGGCTGGGCTTGGCCCTCGCCTCGCCCACGAGCATTTCCTCGTCGACGCGCGGCTGGGCGGCCGGCGTCAGCGGCGCTTCCGCCTGCTTGCGCTGGGCGATGGCCTCGACGGCCTGCAGGTCGCCGCTGCCGACCGCGACCAGGAACTGGTTCCCGTTCTCGCGCAGGAGCTTCTGCACGCCCTTGATCGTGTAGCCCTGGTCGTAGAGCATGTGGCGGATGCCCTTGATGAGCTCCACGTCCTGGGGCCGGTAGTAGCGCCGGCCACCACCGCGCTTCATCGGCTTGATCTGGTTGAAACGGGTTTCCCAGAAGCGCAGCACGTGCTGCGGCAGGTCGAGATCTTCGGCAACTTCGCTAATGGTGCGGAAGGCGTCGGGGCTCTTGTCCATGGTCGCCATCTTTCGCAATCGATTCGCGCTTCATTTCAGCGGTTTGCGCGACAATATTCAAGCCCGGCACGAATCGTGCGCCCAGCTATCAACCGATTAATGGCCGATTTGGCCTATTTGGCCCTGGTCTTGCCGTTCTGATGGGAGCGCAGGATGCGGCTCTTGAGCACGTTCGAGGCCTTGAAGGTCATCACCCGGCGCGGCAGGATCGGAACCTCCTCGCCGGTTTTCGGGTTGCGCCCGACGCGCTCGTTCTTGTCCCGGACATGGAACGTCGCGAACGACGAGAGCTTGACCGTCTCCCCACGGACGATCGCCTCGCAGATTTCATCAAGAACCGTCTCGACCAGCTGTGCCGATTCGGTGCGCGAGAGGCCGACCTTGCGGTAGACGGCTTCGGCGAGGTCGGCACGCGTCAGTGTCTTTCCCCCCATGCGGCGGTCCAATCCTCAAATGCAACAGTTTAGAAACGCGCCGGAGGTTAAGTAATTGAAACGTCAAGGTCAAGGACCGATGCGCAGCCGGCTCTCGCCGGCCGCGGCAGAGGCGCCGCCAAGCGTAGAATCACCAACGCAGAAGCACTGCGCCCCAGGTGAATCCGCCGCCCATGGCCTCGAGCATGACGAGGTCGCCACGCTTGATGCGGCCGTCCGCGACTGCCGCCGCAAGCGCCAGTGGAACCGAGGCCGCAGACGTGTTGCCATGCAGGTTGACGGTCACGACGACCTTTTCCTCGGCGATGCCGAGTTTCTTGGCTGATGCGTCGATGATGCGCTTGTTGGCCTGGTGGGGCACGAACCAGTCGAGGTTCTCGGCAGTCACGCCCGTCTGGGTGAAGACGTCCTCGATCACGTCGGTGATCATGCCGACCGCGTGCTTGAAGACCTCACGGCCTTCCATCTTGAGATGGCCGACCGTACCGGTGGTCGACGGTCCGCCGTCGACGAACAGCTTGTCCTTGTGGACGCCGTCGGAACGCAGGCTAGCCGCCAGCACGCCGCGGTCGCCGATGGTCCCCTCGCCCTGCTGGGCCTCGAGCACAATCGCGCCCGCGCCGTCGCCGAACAGCACGCAGGTCGAGCGGTCGTTCCAGTCGAGGATGCGCGAGAAGGTCTCAGAGCCGATCACCAGCACGCGCTTGGCCTGCCCGCCCCTGATGTAGAGGTCGGCGGTGGTCACCGCATAGACGAAACCGCTGCAGACGGCCTGCATGTCGAAGGCGAAGCCGTGGCGCATGCCGAGCCGGTTCTGGATATCGACGGCGGTTGCCGGAAAGGTGTTGTTCGGCGTCGAGGTCGCGAGCACGATCAGGTCGATATCGTCGGGGGTTAGCCCGGCGTTCTCAAGTGCCGCGCGCGCCGCTGCCTCGCCCAGGGATGCGGTCGTCTCGTCGTCGGCGGCGATGTGGCGCTGGCGGATGCCGGTACGCTGGGCGATCCACTCGTCCGAAGTCTCCACGATGCCTTCGAAATCGGTATTCTTCATAATGCGGCGGGGCAACGCCGAACCGATGCCGCGCACAACTGATCTGATCACTTCGAAAAGTCCTATTCCTGATCTTCGACCGCAGCGGTGGTTCGCGCCATCGCAGCATGCGGGTTACGTGCGTGAAACAGGTCGAGGTCGGCCTCGATGCGGTCGAGAAGCCTGTTCCGGACCATGTCGTAGGCCATCTCGATGGCTGCGGCGAAGCCGTCCGCGTCCGCGCCGCCATGGCTCTTCACCACGATGCCGTTGAGGCCGAGGAAGACACCGCCATTGGCCCGCCGCACGTCCATCTTCTCGCGCAGGCGGTCGAACGCGCCCTTGGCGAACAGGTAGCCGATCTTGGCCATCAGCGTGCGGCTCATCGCCTCGCGAAGATAACCGGCGATCTGGCGCGCGGTTCCCTCGGCGGTCTTTAGTGCGATGTTGCCGGAAAAACCTTCGGTCACCACGACGTCGGTGGCGCCCTTGCCGATGTCGTCGCCCTCGACGAAGCCCTGATAGTTCATGGAAGCCATGTTGGCCTCGCGCAGCATGCGCCCGGCTTCCTTGACCTCTTCCTGGCCCTTGACCTCCTCGACGCCGACATTGAGGAGCCCGACCGAAGGACGCTCTATGCCGAACAGCGCGCGGGCCATGCCCGTGCCCAGGATGGCGAAATCGATCAGCTGGTGCGCGTCGGCGCCGATGGTCGCCCCGACGTCGAGAACGACGCTCTCGCCGCGCGTGGTGGGCCAGAGCGCGGCGATCGCCGGACGGTCGATGGTCGCCATGGTGCGCAGGCAGAATTTCGACATCGCCATCAGCGCGCCGGTGTTGCCGGCCGAGACGCAGGCGTCCGCAGTGCCCGACTTGACCGCCTCGATGGACTTCCACATCGAGGACTTCCAGCGGCCCTGGCGCAATGCCTGGCTCGGCTTGTCGTCCATGCGCACCGCGACCTCGCAGTGTACGAACTCGCTGACGGCGGCCAGGCGCGGCTCTTTCGCCAGTTCCGGGCGAACGACCTCTTCACGGCCGTAGATAATGAAACGGATATCGCTGCGCCGCACGGCGACCTTCGCCAGCGCGGGTATGACCACGGAAGGCCCGTGATCGCCGCCCATGGCATCAATTGAAATCTTGATCACGCGTCGGTCATCTCACTGTTGGCGTAGCGGGGCCCGCAAAAGCCCGGCGAAAATAGCGGTTTTGGACATCCGCACAACCGGGATTACGCGAAACGAGGGTGCTTTTCAAAGCTTCTTGGCAATCAATCGAAGCTTTTTCTGGAATTCGCTCTCGACCGGTTCGACATCGTCGCCGGCGGCGGCAACGGCGGCGCCCGTCTTGCGCGGATAGGGATCGATCGCCAGGCCGAAGAATTCCTCGGCGAGCGCACCCACGTCGATCGAGTCGCCCGAAAACGTCTCGGGAGCGTCGGGACCTTCAGCGTCGAGCAGGATCTCGCCGCCGGCATGGAAGCCCTCGCGTCCCAGCTTCGAGTCCTCCGGCAGAAACACCGCCTCGACCTCCTCGTCGATCTTCGCCTCGACGGGTTCGAGGGAGACGATGCAAGCCTGGGTAATCTCCGCCTCGACGCGCCCGCTCACCTTGACGCCGTTGCGCTTCCATTTCGTCACCAGCAGCTCGGCGCGGTAACGTTCGACCGAGAGCAGGCCGTGCGCCTCGGCGAGCGCGGCGCGCTGGGTCTCGTCGGCGTCCACGACGACCGGAAGACCCTTCTGCGGCAGCCGGGCCACATTCGCCGGAAACGACACCGGGCTCCTGGTCTCGACAAGTTTCATGGGGTCTCTCCTAGGCTGCCTGTGGGGCTGGGAATGTCAGTTTTCCCGAACATATGTCGCCGGACGCCTGATCCGCCAAGGTGCGATTCGCTTCGAACACATAGTCCGCGAGCGCTGCCGCCTCGGGCCACTCGGCGACCTCGGGCCGGACGTTGCGGGCAAGGGCGGCCGTCATGGCGGACCGGTCGTCGCGTTCGAGCGCGTCCTTGTACGATTCGGTCCGGCCGTAGAACATCTTGGCGAGCTTCTTCATGCGCTTGGGCACGCCCACGTCGCTAATGCCCAGCTCGCGCAGGGAGTGGTCCACGTCCTTGAAGAACTCGTCGATGATCAGCTGGGCGATCTCCGCCGAGGCGCCCGGCTCGCCGCGCAGCCTGTGCTGGAACAGGAACATGTGCAGCGACAGCATCTCGAAGCGACCGAGCGGCGTGTCGGGCACATTCCACAGTGAATAAAAGGGTTCTTGCCGCGCCGCCGCCACGATTCGTGTATAGAGCGCGTCCGTGATGACGCGGTTGGCTCGGCGCTCGCGGCCGAACAGACGCTGGAACATTTGAGGGCGGTCTCCCGGGGACCCGTTTCGCTAGTTGGCCTTGTTGCATCGGCGCGCAAGCTGGTTTACCGGTTTTGCCGCTTCACGCAAGCTGAGGCCAAGGCACGACAGGATGGAGTTGTTGTTGCGCTCGCTGAAATTCAAGATGCCACTTTCGCTTCGGCCGGCTGGCGCGGTGTCGCTGATCGCGGCTGCCGCCGCCTTGTCGGCCTGTAACACCTCCAAGACCTTCGGCGACCTGACCCCCAGCGAGACGCTGACCCAGGGCTACGTCATCGACCAGCAGTCGATCGATTCGGTGCCGGTGGGCTCGAGCCGCGAACAGGTCCTGCTGGCGCTGGGCACGCCGTCGACCACCGCGACCTTCGACAACGAGGTGTTCTACTACATCTCGCAGACCCGCAGGCGTTCGGTGGCCTTCGCCAAGCCGAAGCTGATCGACCAGCGCGTGCTCGCGGTCTATTTCGGCGAGGACGGTCGCGTGACCAACATCGCCAACTACGGTTTGCAGGACGGCAAGGTGTTCGATTTCATCTCGCGCACGACCCCGACCGCCGGCAAGGACCAGAACTTCCTCGGCCAGCTGCTTGCCGGTGCCGGCAAGATCGGACAGAACGCGGCGAGCAATGTCTTCGGCGGATCCTGATCCGCGAGAGTTTTCTCGAATCTCAGGCAACAGGACCCGCGGGAGCGATCCCGCGGGTCTTTTCTTTTCCGGCAAAGAAAAACCCCGTCCGCGGCTTGCGAACGGGGTCTTCGTTTGGCGGGAATTCCGCCGGCCGGGGATCAGCTGTGCGCGAGCACGGCGAGCAAGAGCAGCGCCACGATGTTGGTGATCTTGATGGCGGGGTTCACCGCAGGGCCGGCCGTATCCTTGTAGGGATCGCCGACGGTGTCGCCGGTGACGGAAGCCTTGTGGGCTTCGGAGCCCTTCATGTGCTTGACGCCGTCCTTGTCGGTGAAGCCGTCCTCGAACGACTTCTTGGCGTTGTCCCAGGCACCGCCGCCCGAGGTCATCGAGATGGCCACGAACAGGCCGTTGACGATGACGCCGAGCAGCGAGGCACCCAACGCGGCGAAGGCCGACGCCTTGGAACCCGAAATCAGCAGAACGCCAAAGTAGACGACGAGCGGCGCCAGCACCGGCAGCAGCGACGGGATGATCATTTCCTTGATCGCCGCCTTGGTCAGCAGGTCGACGGCGCGGGCATAGTTGGGCTTCGACGTACCCTTCATGATGCCCGGATTCTCGCGGAACTGCTTGCGCACTTCCTCCACGATCGCACCGGCGGCGCGGCCGACGGCAGTCATGGCGATGCCGCCGAACAGATAGGGGATGAGGCCGCCGAAGATCAGGCCGGCGACGACGTAGGGGTTGGACAGGTCGAACGACACCGTGCCGACGTCGGCGAAGTACGGGAACTGAGCGCCATTGGCGGCGAAGTACTGCAGGTCGTAGCTGTAGGCCGCAAACAGCACCAGCGCACCCAGACCGGCCGAACCGATGGCGTAGCCCTTGGTGACCGCCTTGGTCGTGTTGCCGACCGCGTCGAGCGCGTCGGTCGAATGACGCACTTCCTTCGGCAGGCCGGACATTTCAGCGATACCGCCAGCATTGTCGGTGACCGGCCCGAAGGCGTCGAGCGCCACGATCATGCCGGCGAGGCCGAGCATGGTGGTGACGGCGATGGCCGTGCCGAAGAGGCCAGCGAGCTGGAAGGTGGCGATGATGCCACCGACTATCACGATCGCCGGAAGGGCGGTCGATTCGAGCGAAACCGCGAGGCCCTGGATGACGTTGGTGCCGTGGCCGGTTACCGAGGCCTGGGCGATCGAGTTGACCGGGCGCTTGTTGGTGCCCGTGTAGTATTCGGTGATCACCACGATCAGTCCGGTCACGACAAGGCCAATCAGGCCGCAGATGAACAGGTTCCAGCCCGTGATTACGATGCCATTGACCGTACCGATCTCGCCCCAGCCGATGGTCAGCGAGGTCGCGGCACCAAGACCGAGGATCGACAGGAGGCCGGTGACGATGAGGCCCCGGTAGAGGGCGCCCATGATCGAGCCGTTGGAGCCGAGTTTCACGAAGAACGTGCCGACGATCGAGGTGATGATGCAGGCGCCGCAGATGGCGAGCGGGTAGATCATGACGTTCGACAGCACTTCGGTGCCGGCGAAGAAGATCGCCCCCAGGACCATGGTCGCGACCACGGTCACGGCATAGGTTTCGAACAGGTCGGCCGCCATGCCGGCGCAGTCGCCGACGTTGTCGCCGACATTGTCGGCAATCGTGGCCGGATTGCGCGGATCATCTTCGGGGATACCTGCCTCGACCTTGCCGACCAGGTCACCGCCAACGTCCGCACCCTTGGTGAAGATGCCGCCGCCGAGACGGGCGAAGATCGAGATCAGGGAAGCGCCAAAGCCGAGCGCGACGAGCGAATCGATGACCACACGGTCGGCAGGTGCGAAGCCCATCGGGCCGGTCAGCACCCAGTAGTAAACGGATACCCCAAGCAGCGCGAGGCCGGCGACCAGAAGGCCGGTGATGGCGCCCGACTTGAAGGCGATGTCGAGGCCCGCAGCCAGACTGTTGGAGGCAGCCTGCGCGGTGCGCACATTGGCGCGGACCGAGACGTGCATGCCGATGAACCCCGCAGCCCCGGACAGGACTGCCCCAATCAAAAAGCCGATCGCCGCGGTGCCGGAAAGCAGCCACCAGGCGAGCAGGAACACGACGACGCCGACAATGGCGATGGTCGTGTACTGGCGCGCCAGATATGCCTGCGCACCTTCGCGGATGGCAGCTGATATTTCCTGCATGCGCACACTGCCCTGGTCGGATGCAAGCACCGACTGCGTCGCCCATATGGCGTACAGGACAGATAGCAAACCGCAGGCGATGACGACGTAAAGCATGGTCATTGCCAATTCTCTTCCCTGATTGTGCCCGGATTTCCCCTCCCCGGGCGAGTGAACGAGACCGGCAGCCTAAGTGCGGATACCGGCTCCGGGTGCGACAATCCGAAACAGGGCGGCGATCGTCAAGATAGCGTTACCGCTTGTCGCTGCTTTCCCGGGCGCTGGCCTGTCATTCGGCGGAGACCTGCCCCATGCGCCGGGCAGCCATTCGCTCCAGCGCCGACAACGCGTCGTAGATGAGCACCGCCAGCGCCGCCACGATCAGGCCGCCTTGCAGCACGAAGGCGAGATTGTTGGACAACAGCCCCGCGATGATCACCTCGCCGAGCGTCTTGGCGGCGACCGTGGAGCCGATGGTTGCAGTCGCCAGGCTGATGACGACCGACAGCCGGATACCGGCCAGGATGATGGGCAGGCTCAACGGCAGTTCGACACGGAGCAGGCGCTGCCACCCGGTCATGCCGGCACCGCGCGCCGCCTCCACCACATTGGCCGGCGTGGTGGTGAGCCCGGTAAGCGCATTCTCGAAGATCGGCAGCAGGCCGTAGAGGAACAGGGCGATGAGCGTGGGCTTCTCGCCGAAACCGACCGCCGGCACGGCAAGCGCCAGCACCGCAACCGGGGGGAACGTCTGGCCGATGTTCACCAGGCTGCGCGACAGTGGCAGGAATTCCACGCCCGCGGGCCGCGTGACGAGAATCGCCAGCGACACGGCGACCACGATCGCAGCCACGGTTGCTATCGCCACGGTACGGAGGTGCTGCAGTGCGAGCGACAGCAGGCTGCCCTGATTGTAGATCGCCGGCGCGCCGTTCTGCGTCAAAGGCTTGAGCAATGGCTCGAACACCTGCGGGCTGACCAGAAAAGCAACCAGCAACGCCAACACGCAAAGGCGCAGGAAGAGCGGCAACCAGGCCCTCATGCAGGCCTCGCCGCCCGCTTGACCAGGCCATTCACGGTGACGCGACCAAGGGCCCTGCCCTCGTCGTCGGTCACCGGCATCGCCGCACGCCCGCTCCAGAGCAGTTCGGCCAGGGCATCGCGCTGTGTGGCCTCGTCGCCGATCGCGGCACCCTCTGCCTCCCCCGGTTCCACAGCGTCACGAACGGCCCCGAGCGACAGCAGCTTGAACGGCCGATCGGATGCGCCGACCAGCGTTTCGACGAAATCGTTGGCCGGTCGGGCGAGGATTTCGGCCGGTATCGCATACTGGATGAGGCGACCGGCATCCATGACCGCGATCCTGTCGCCGAGATGCACCGCTTCTTCCATATCGTGGGTGACCAGGATGATCGTCGTGCCGAAACGCCTCTGGATCGCAAGCAGATCCTCCTGCGCCTTGGTCCGGATGATCGGGTCGAGCGCGCCGAAGGGCTCGTCCATCAAGAGCACGTTGGGTTCGGCGGCGAGCGCACGAGCGACACCGACGCGCTGCTGCTGCCCGCCCGACAGTTCATGCGGGTAGCGCGCCCCGAATGCCGCGGGATCGAGCTGGAACAGCGACAGCAGTTCGTCCACCCGTGCCCGGATGCGACCGGCATCCCAGCCGAGCAGCGAAGGCACCGTGGCGATGTTCTGCGCCACCGTGCGGTGCGGGAAGAGGCCGTGCCCTTGGATGGCGTAGCCGATGCTGCGGCGCAACTGCGGCCCGGGCACCGTGCGGTTGTCCACACCGTCGAGCCGGATCGTCCCCGACGTCGGCTCGACCAGCCGATTGATCATGCGCAGGAGGGTCGTCTTGCCGGAACCGGACGTGCCCACGATCACCGTCACCGTTCGCGGCTCGATGACCATCGACACGTCGTCGACGACCGCTACGTCGCCGTAGCGCTTGGTGACATGTTCGATCTCGATCATGCGGCCTCCGCGACTGGTCTGCCTTTCGCGGCCATTTCGATGACCGCGTCAAGAATGATGGCTGCGGCGAATGCCAAGGCGACCGTGGGCACCGCGCCGAGCAGCACGAGGTCCATGGCCGTCTGGCCTACGCCCTGGAACACGAACACGCCGAAACCGCCGCCGCCGATCAGAGCGGCGATGGTAGCGAGGCCGATGTTCTGGACCAGCACGATGCGAATGCCGGTCAGGATCACCGGGAAAGCGAGCGGGAACTCGACGCCCCTCAGGCGCTGCCAGTCGGTCATGCCCATGCCGCGGGCGGCCTCGTTGGCGGCGCGCGGTACGCCGGCGAGCCCGACCACGGTGTTCGCCACCACCGGCAGCAGTGAATAGAGGAACAGCGCCACGAAGGCCGGCGCGACGCCTATGCCGCGAATGCCGATTGCAGCGGCCCCCGGAACATTGGCCGCCACCCAGCCGAGCGGCGCGATCAGAATGCCGAACAGCGCGATCGACGGGATGGTCTGGACGATGTTGAGCACGTTGAGCACCCCGTCCCGCAGCCAGTCGACACGATGGCAAAGGATGCCCAACGGCAGGCCGACGGCAACGGCGCCGACGAGCGAGCCCAATGCCAGCGTGACGTGACGCGATGCCTCGTTCCAGAAACTGTCGGCGCGATTGGTGTATTCCTTGAGTAGCGACAGGTCGTTCCAGGCCCCTGACGCAAGCAACAGCCAGACCGCCGCGGCGGCTACGGCCAGCACGGCGACGCGCCCAACGGGCGACAGTTGCAGCCGCGTGAGACCGTCAGCCAGGAGAAGCGTGAAGGCGAATATCAGCAGCCAGAATCCGGAGGCGGCCGAGACGCGGGCGAAGCTGTTCCCCTCGGGTGTCAGGTGGGCGCCGGCGACGCCGATCAGCAGCGCAAGCGATGTCAGCACTACGACGCTGGCCGCAAGCCGCAAGGCCAATGGCGTTTTGAGCAGCGCCACCAGTGCAGCCGCCCCGAGGATCGCGAGCAGTGCGGCACCCGACCACTGCGGCAGGGCCTCGAGGATCGACCGGGGCTCACCCGCGACGATGCGATTGGCGCGAAAGGTGGCGAACGGTGCGACCACGGCACCGTATGCGGCGATCGCGGCGATCACCACGCCAAGCTTGTCGAACCTGATGGCCACTTGCGCTATGCGTCCCCGGTTCCTGCGGCGCGCCCCGGATCCGAGGCGCGCCGCAAGAGCTTACTTCAGAAAGCCGTTCTTCTTGAGGAAGTCCTCGGCGACGCCCTTGGCCGGCTCTCCCCCGACCTGCACGCGGCCGTTGAGTTCCTGCAGCGTGACGAGGTCGAGTTTCTCGAATACCGGCTTCAGCAGGGCTTCGATCTCGGGGTGCTCCTTGAGCACCGCCTCACGGATGATCGGCGTCGGCTGGTAGACCGGCTGCACGCCCTTGTCGTCCTCGAGCACGTCGAGGCCCGAAGGCGCAATTCCGCCGTCGGTGCCGTAGACCATGGCCGCATTGGCGCCGTTGGTCTGGTTGGCGGCGGCGGCGATCGTCGCCGCGGTATCGCCTCCCGACAGCGTGATGAGTTGTTCGGGCTTGAGCGTGAAGCCATAGGTCGTCTGGAACGCAGGCAAGGCGGCAGCCGAATTGACGAACTCGGCCGAAGCCGCGAGCACGATCGTGCCACCGCCGGAGACGTATTTGCCGAAGTCACTCAGGGTTGCGAGCTTGTTCGCTTCGGTCACATCCTTGCGCAGTGCGATCGCCCAGGTGTTGTTGGCCGGCGACGGCGTCAGCCAGACGATCTTGTTGGCGTCGTAGTCGAGCTTCTTGGCCGTCTCGTAGCCCTTGGCGGCATCCTTCCAGACCGGATCGTCGGCCTTTTCGAAGAAGAAGCCGGCATTGCCCGTGTATTCCGGATAGATGTCGATCTCGCCGGCGGCAATCGCCTTGCGGACGACGGGCGTCGCGCCAAGCTGGATACGGTCGGTCGTGGCGATGTTGTTGGCGTTCAGCACCGCCTGGATGATGTTGCCGAGCACGCCACCTTCGGTGTCGATCTTCGACGACACCACGACCTGCGCGCTCGCCGTGCCGGTGGCGACCACGAGCGCAATGCCCGCTGCCGCAAATGTGTTCTTCAAGTTCATGGTACCCCCCCTGCTGTGTTCGGAGAACGGATGCCGCATATGAGCACGCCGTCCACCTTACGTCGGGGCATACGGTTTCACGACACACAGGGTGTGCGCAATATTTTTTTGAAGTTCGAAGTAATCGGCTGCGATCGCTGCCGACAACTTGCTGTCAAACGGTCTGGCGGTGGCGAACCTTGACCAGCATGGCGAGAGCAACGAGGGAGACCGCACAAACCGGGAAAACCATCCAGTTGAGCATGTCCCAGCCATAGGCATTGTAGACGGCACCCGACATCAGCGAGGCCAGCGCGACGGCGCCGAACAGCACGAAATCGTGAAAACCCTGCACCTTGCTCTTTTCCGAAGGGCGATATGCGGTTGCGACGATCGCCGTGGCACCGATGAAACCGAAGTTCCAGCCGAGGCCGAGCAGGATAAGCGCCGTCCAGAACTGCCACAGGGCTATTCCCGACAGCGCGACGACGGCGCAGCCGATCAAGAGGAGGATGCCGATGGCGACCATCCGCTCGGGGCCGAAACGCCGTATGAGCCTGCCGGTGAAGAAGCTCGGACCGAACATGGCCATGACGTGCCACGAAATGCCGAGGGTCGCCTCGTCGGGCGAGAAGCCGCAGCCGACCATGGCCAGCGGCGCGCCGGTCATGACGAAGGTCATCAGCGTGTAAGTGCCCACGGCGCAGACCAGGGCCGCGGCGAAACGCGGCTGGCTCACGATCTCAATGAGCGACCTGGCGTCGGCGGTGGAGGCATCATGATGCGCGTGCGTGCCTTCCCTGACCCGCAGGAAGGACAGGATGATGGCACCGACCGCCGCGAGCCCGATGATCGACGCGAAGGAGCCGGCGAACATCACCGGCGCGAAGAGCTCGCGCGTGAAGATGACGATCTGCGGCCCCAGGATGGCGGTGATGATGCCGCCCGCGAGCACGAAGGAAATGGCGTTGGCCTTGAATTCCGGTGGGGCGGCGTCGGCAGCCGCGAAGCGGAATTGCTGCACGAAGGCACTGCCTGCACCGAGCACGGCCAGGCCAAAGACGAAAAGCCAGAACTCGGCGCGGAAAAGAGCAAGGGTGGCTATCGCGCCGCCGAGGGCCGTGACGGCCGTGCCGAACATGAAGCCGCCGCGATGGCCGAGACTGCGGATGATCGCCGCGGCCGGAAGCGCGCCGACCGCCATGCCGACGCTGAAGCCGGTGATCGGCAGCGTCGCCAACGACTTGTCGGCATCGAGGAGATAGAAGCCGGCCAGCCCACCGATCGAAAACGAAATGGGCGCTGCCGAACCAATGATGGCTTGCGATGCGGCGAGAATGTAGGCTGTCCGCCGCGCTTCGCTTTCGCCACCGGTCATTATGCGTCCTTGCCCTTTCCTTCGCCGCGCAGCCTGCGGGAGACGCGATCGAGGACGGCGTTGACGAGCTTGGGCTCGTCGTCCTCATAGAACGCCTTGGCGATGTCGACATATTCCGACACGACCACGGCCACAGGCACGTCCTCGCGCTTCATCAACTCGTAGACGCCGGCGCGCAGGATGGCGCGCAACGTCGAATCGAGCCGCGACAGGGGCCAGTCTTCCGTCAGAGCCTGACGGATTACGGGGTCGACGAACTTCTGGTTCTCGACCACGCCCGAGAGAATGGCGCGGAACCACTGCGCGTCTGCCTCGCGATACAGAGCGCCGTCGACTTCCTTGCCGAGGCGGAAGGCTTCGTATTCGGCGGTGATTTCGAGCAGGCCGCTGCCGGCCACATCCATCTGGTAGAGCGCCTGCACGGCAGCGAGACGGGCGGCGCCACGCTTGTTGGCGTGACGGATGGTCGGCTGGTCCTTGCCTTCGGAGGAGGTCACGATCGGGCCGCTCCAAGTTTCTCGCGCAGGGCGATCATGGTCAGTGCGGCGCGCGCGGCGAATCCACCCTTGTCGCCTTCGCTGCGGCGCGCACGCGCCCACGCCTGCTCTTCATTCTCGGTCGTCAGCACGCCGTTGCCGATTGCGATGGATTCGGCGACCGATAGGTCCATCAGCGCGCGGGCGGATTCGTTGGCGACGATGTCGAAATGATAGGTCTCGCCGCGAATGACGGTGCCGAGAGCAACATAGCCATCATAATGGACGCCTTCGTCGTCGGCAGCGTCGAGGGCGAAGGAGATCACGGCCGGGATTTCGAGCGCGCCGGGAACGGTCACCACGTCGTAGGAGGCACCCGCCTCGTCGAGGGCGGATTTTGCGCCATCCAGCAGCGCATCGGCGAGGTCGTCGTAGAAGCGCGCCTCGATGACGAGCAGCTTCAGTTTCTTGTCATTGGCCATGTTCGATCTCCGGCAGAGCGGGTCACTTAGGCCGAACCGGGGGAGTTCGCAAGCAAAGTGTTAAGTACCAGAGCATGAAACCGCCGGCGCCGCCGCGCAAGCGGTTTCGGGCCGCGTCACAGCCCTTCCCGGGCCGCGTCCGCCAGTCGCGCCGCGTAGCGCGCCATGGTGTCGACCTCGATATTGATGCGGTCGCCCACCTTGCGCTCACCCCAGGTCGTCACCTGCAGCGAATGGTGGATCAACAGAACGTCGAAGCGTGTGCCGTCGACCTTGTTGACCGTCAGAGAGGTCCCGTCGAGCGCCACCGAACCCTTGGGAGCGATGAACTTCGCCAGTTCGCGCGGCGCCTCGAGCCTGAACCTGACTGCATCCCCCTCGTCTTCGCGGGCAACGATCTCGGCCATGCCGTCGACATGGCCGGAAACGATGTGGCCGCCGAGCTCATCGCCGATCTTGAGCGCACGCTCGAGGTTGATGCGGCGCCCGGCGCTCCAGTCGCTCGCGGTGGTCAGGCGCAGCGCCTCTTCCCAGGCCTCGACCTCGAACCAGCGGGCGTTGGACGCCTCCTCGGGAAGCTTGACCACGGTCAGGCAGACGCCTGAGCAGGCGATGGAAGCGCCGATGTCGATCGTCTTCGGGTCGTATGCAGTGTCGATGCGCAGGCGCACGCCCTGGTCGAGCGGTGCCGTGGACGCAACGGTCCCAACGTCGGTGACGATCCCGGTGAACATCAGATATCCCTTATCCATTCGGCAAAAATGTCCTCGCCATAGCGCGCCTCGCGCGCCAGGCGGAATCCTGCCGGTATATGGTCTCGGGCAATCGGTGCCGCAATGCCGTCGGAGCCGATCTTCTCCGGCCCGTAGAAGAGCGCGATCCGGTCGACCAGTTCATCCTCAAGGAACGCGCGCGCCGTGTCGGCGCCGCCTTCGACGATCACCCTCGACATGCCCCGGTTCGCCAGATCCTCGAGCAGTTCCGGCAGCGCGACGCGGCCATCATAGCTTTCGGTTGCCAGGAACTTGACGCCCGCGCGCTCGAGTTCGGCACGGTTTGCGGCATCGCCCTCCGGACACGCGGCGACGAATACCGGGACATCCCGGGCCGACAGCGCCAGTTTGGACGTGGCGGGCAGCCTTGCCAGCCGATCGAGGACAATCCGCGCCGGTGACCTCGAACGCAGTCCCGGCAGGCGCACCGTCAATTGGGGATCGTCTGCGATGGCAGTGCCGATGCCGACCACGATCGCGTCGCACTCGGCCCGCATGGCATGAACCTGACGGCGCGCCACCTCTCCGGTGATCTCGATCTGCCCCTCGCCTCTCCTGCCGATCATGCCGTCGGCGGAAAGCGCAAGCTTCAGAATCACTTCCGGGCGCTTGTTCACGGAACGGCTCAGATACCCGGCGAGTTGGTCGGCGGCTTCGGCGGCGAGCAGACGTTCACGGACCCCGATGCCGGCCGACCGCAATATTGCATAGCCCTTGCCCGAGACGCGCGGATCGGGGTCGCTGGCCGCACCCACGACGCGGACGATACCCGCGTTCACCAGGGCGGTCGCGCATGGCGGCGTCCGGCCGTGATGGGCGCAGGGCTCAAGCGTGACATAGGCGGTTGCGCCGCGGGCCAGTTCGCCTGCCTCCGCAAGTGCTTCGGTCTCGGCGTGCGGACGGCCGCCGACCGCGGTCACGCCACGTCCGACGATCACCGGTCCGTTGCCGTCGTCGCGCACGATCAAGGTGCCGACCGAGGGATTGGTCGATGTCAGGCCGAGGTTCCTGCGTGAAAACCGGATCGCAGCCGCCATGAAGCGGCGGTCGATCCTGTCCTGATCCTTCTCGGTGATCGTGGCGGGCATCGGTCAGCCGGCGTCCTCGTCGCCCTTCAGCTCGCCGAGGACCTCATGGAAGTCCTTGGCCTCGCGGAAATTGCGGTAGACCGAGGCGAAGCGGACATAGGCCACGTCGTCGAGCGTTTTCAGCGCATCCATCACCAGACGGCCGATCTCGCCCGAGGGGATTTCGGTCTCGCCCGAACTCTCGAGCTGACGCACGATACCTGTCACCGCGCGTTCGATGCGCTCGGGGTCGACGTTGCGCTTGCGCACCGCGATCTCGACCGAGCGGGCCAGCTTGTCGCGGTCGAACGGCACCTTGCGGCCGGACTTCTTGAGCACCACGAGATCGCGGAGCTGCACGCGCTCGAATGTGGTGAAGCGGCCGCCGCAGACCGGGCAGATTCGACGCCGCCGGATGGCGGCACCGTCCTCGGCGGGACGTGAGTCCTTCACCTGAGTGTCTTCCGACTGGCAGTATGGGCAGCGCATCTTTCGGCCTTCTTCGAATCCTGTCCGCGAAAGGCTTAAAGCATGATCCTCAAAAGCAGAAGCCCCATCCCGGACATGCCGGGACGGGGCTTCGGTGTTCTCAGGTAGCTAGTACCCGGGCTCAGCCCAGGTACGGATAGAGCGGGAAGCGCTCGGTCAGGTTGACGACCTTCTGCTTGACTACTGCCTCGACGGCAGCGTTGCCCTCGTCCGAGTTGGCGGCCTTGAGGCCGTCAAGGACCTCGGCGATCAACTGGCCGATCTCGCGGAACTCCGCCTCGCCGAAGCCGCGGGTCGTGCCCGCCGGCGTGCCCAGGCGAACGCCTGACGTGACGAAGGGCTTCTCCGGATCGAAGGGGATGCCGTTCTTGTTGCAGGTGATGTTGGCGCGCCCCAGTGCCGCCTCGGCGCGCTTGCCGGTGGCGTTCTTGGGACGCAGGTCGACCAGCATCAGGTGGTTGTCGGTGCCGCCCGAAACGATGTCCAGGCCGGTGTCCTTGAGGCTCGCGGCCAGCGCCTTGGAGTTGGCGACGATGTTCTCGGCATAGGTCTTGAACTCGGGCTTCAGCGCCTCGCCGAAGGCCACGGCCTTGGCAGCGATGACGTGCATCAGCGGTCCGCCCTGCAGCCCCGGGAACACCGCCGAGTTCATCTTCTTGGCGATCTCCTCGTCATTGGTGAGGATCATGCCGCCGCGCGGACCGCGCAGGGACTTGTGCGTGGTGGTCGTCACCACATGCGCATGCGGCAGCGGCGACGGGTGCACGCCACCGGCGACGAGGCCGGCGATGTGGGCCATGTCGACCATCAGATAGGCGCCGATTTCATCGGCGATCTCGCGGAAACGCTTCCAGTCCCAGATGCGCGAATAGGCGGTGCCGCCGGCGAGGATCAGCTTCGGCTTGTTCTCGCGGGCAAGGCGCGCGACCTCGTCCATGTCGAGCAGGTTGTCGTCCTTGCGCACGCCATAGGAAACCACCTTGAACCACTTGCCGGACATGTTGACCGGAGAGCCGTGGGTCAGGTGGCCGCCCGAATTCAGGTCGAGGCCCATGAAGGTGTCGCCCGGCTGTAGCAGCGCCAGGAACACAGCCTGATTCATCTGGCTGCCGGAGTTCGGCTGGACGTTGGCGAACTTGCAGTCGAACAGCTTCTTGGCGCGTTCGATGGCGAGTTCCTCGGCGACGTCGACGAACTGACAGCCGCCATAGTAGCGCTTGCCCGGGTAACCCTCGGCATATTTGTTGGTCATGATCGAGCCCTGCGCCTCGAGTACGGCGCGGGAAACGATGTTTTCCGAGGCGATCAGCTCGATCTCGTGGCGCTGGCGACCGAGCTCGTTGCGGATCGAGCCGAAGATCTCCGGATCGGCTTCGGAAAGCGGGGTGCCAAAGAAGGTTTCAAGGTACTTGGGGGCGGCCATCGGCAAATGATCCTTACTGTCCGGTGGGCATCGGGGGGTTCGGCGGGCCATTAACACACTTGCCCCGGCGTCGCCATGTGAACTGCGAAGTTTCATGGTCGCATTTGGACCGGCAACGAAAAAGGCCGCCCCGGAGGACGGCCTTTTCGTTGGTTTCAGGCGGTTG
>MEEF01000076.1 GCA_001724355.1 Mesorhizobium sp. SCN 65-20
CAAAATCCGCAACGGCGAGGGTGTCGACGTCGCCTACTTCACCGACGCCTACTCGCAGATCGGCATCAAGGAAGGCCTGTTCCAGCCGATCGACAAGTCGAAGGTGCCGAATCTCGAAGGCCTCTACGACATCGCCAAGGCACCGCAGGGCGAGTACGGCCCGGCCTACACCATCGGCCGCGTCGGCGTGATCTACGACAGCGCCAAGGTGAAGGCGCCGGTCACCTCGTGGGGCGACCTCTGGAAGGAAGATTTCAAGAACTCGCTGTCGCTGCCGGGCATCACCACCACCGCCGGCCCGATGGTCGTCATGGTTGCCGGCACGCATGCCGGCGTCGACGCCTTTGCTGACGCCGACGGCGCCTTCAAGGCGATCGAGGAGCTGAAGCCCAACGTCGTCAAGAACTACAACACCGGCTCCGAGCTGGTGAACCTGTTCTCGACCGGAGAGATCACCGCTTCGATCGCGCAGGACTTCACACTCGCCCAGATCCAGGCCGCCGTGCCGACCGCCGCATGGGCCGAACTCTCGGACGGCGCCATCGCCACGCTGAACACGATCAACATCCCCAAGGGCGCGGCCAATGTCGAGCTCGCCCACGAGTTCATCAACTTCGTGCTGTCGAAGGAAGTCCAGCAGAAGACCGCTGAGAACGGCGTCGACGCGCCGGTCGTCAAGGCCGTCGAGCTGACCCCGGAACAGGCCAAGCTCTGGACCTATGGCGCCGACATGATCGCCTCGCTGAAGCAGGTCGACTACGAGAAGATGAACTCGGCCAAGACCGAGTGGGTCGACCGCTGGAACGAAGTGTTCGGCATGTAAGACCATACGGGGGGAAGGGTACGCGCCCTTTCCCCCGCGACTGTGCTTTTCGGGCGCCTGGCGCCCCGTTTTTCAGCCTTGCATCTGCCTTTGAGGCATTCTGCACCTTTCGCAATCGCGAAATGAAGGCTAGCAAGCCTCGCAAGGCCGTGAACCCGGGCGCTGCGCGCCCGAGGCAATTGGAAGAGAACTTCATGTTGAAACGCTTTGCCGGATGGTGGCTCGCCGGGCCCGCTACGCTGGCGGTATTGGTGTTCCTGATACTGCCGGTGGCCGCGACCATCGCCACGACCTTTGGCGACGACGGTGGCATCTTCGCGC
This sequence comes from Mesorhizobium sp. SCN 65-20, assembly GCA_001724355.1. Classification (GTDB taxonomy): domain Bacteria; phylum Pseudomonadota; class Alphaproteobacteria; order Rhizobiales; family Rhizobiaceae; genus Aminobacter. Next base: position 1,145 of record MEEF01000076.1, read on the forward strand.
CCTACATCGCCTTCTTCAACAGCGGCTTCCGCCGCGCCGTGCTTTGGCGCACCATCGAGATATCACTGGCGACCACCGCCATCTCGCTCGTCGTCGGCTTCCTGACCGCCTATGTCGTGTCGAAGTCGCCGGGCAAGCTGAAGAGCCTGCTGATCATCGCCGCCGTCTTCCCATTGCTGACCGGCGTTGTCGTCCGCTCCTTCGCCTGGCTGATCATCCTCGGCAAGAATGGGATCCTGAACAACTTCCTGGTCGGCATCGGCGCGATCAGCGAGCCGCTGTCGATGCTCTACACGCAAGGGTCGGTCATCGTCGCGATGGTCTACCTGTTCGTCCCGCTGATGATCCTGACGCTTGTCGGCGTGCTGGAGAACATCCCCGACGACATCGTCCAGGCATCGTCGTCGCTCGGCGCTACGCCTGCCGCGACCTTCAGGCAGGTGATCCTGCCGCTCGCCGTGCCCGGCCTCATCGTCGGTGCCGTGCTCGTCTTCACCGGCTCCTTCACCGCCTACGCCACGCCGCAGCTGCTCGGCGGCGAGCGCCAGATGGTCATGGGCACGCTGATGTACCAGCGCGCCATGGTGTCCTTCGACTGGGTCGGAGCCTCAACAATCGCAGCGATCATGGTGGTGATAACAGTCACCGTCGTGCTCGCCATGAGCCGCGTCGCGCGGCGTCTCAACCCGATGGCGACGTGATGACCAGCCGTATCAATCCCCTGCTGATCCTGTTCGCCGTCCTGGTCTACATCTTCCTGATGGGGCCGCTGATCATCGTGCTCGGCGCCTCGGTCAGCGACACCACCTACCTGACCTTCCCGCCGCAGGGCTTCTCGCTACGCTGGTTCGAGAACATCTTCGCGATCAGCGCCTTCAAGCGCACCATCATCACCAGCCTCGAACTCGCATTCCTGGCGACCGGCCTTGCGCTTCTCGTCGGCATCCCGGCTGCCTATGCACTCAACCGCTACCGCATCAAGCTGCCGTCCTGGCTGTCGACGGTGTTCGTGCTGCCGATCCTGGTGCCCGAGATCGTGCTCGGCTTCTCGTTGCTGAAATCGGTTGCCGTCGGCATGCAGACGCCGATCTTCCTGACGCTGCTGGTCGGCCACATGCTGCTGGTCCTGCCCTATTGCGTGCGCGTCGTCTCGGCGAGCCTCGCCTCCTTCGACTTCTCGATCGAGGAAGCCGCCGTCAGCCTCGGCAGCCCGCCGCTGAAGACCTTCTTCACCATCGTTTTGCCCAACGTCCGCTCGGGCGTGATCGCGGCCTTCATCCTGGCCTTCATCACCTCGATCAACGATGTGTCCACGTCGCTGTTTCTCACCGGACCCGGCGTCTCGACGCTGCCGATCCAGATCCTCGCCCATGTCGAGCAGTTCTTCGATCCGACGATCGCGTCGGTGTCGGTGCTGCTGATGCTGCTGACCGTCGCAGTCATGGCCATCGTCGAGCGCACGCTCGGCCTCACCTTCCTTGCGAAGTAGACCCATATGACCCAGGCACTTACTGTCCAGAATCTCACCGCCCACTACGGCGCCACCAAGGTGCTGGAGGACCTGTCGCTGTCGGTCGGCAAGGGCGAGCTCGTCTCGTTGCTCGGCGCCTCGGGCTGCGGCAAGACCACGACGCTGCGCCTCATCGCCGGTTTCCTCGAGCCGACCTCCGGCTCGATCCGCCTCGGCGACAAGGACCTGACGCGGCTGCCCGCCTACAAGCGCGACATCGGCCTGGTGTTCCAGAACTACGCGCTGTTCCCGCATCTTTCGGTGCTCGACAATGTCGGCTTCGGCCTCAAGCAGCGCGGCGTGGCGCCGGCCGACCGCGAGAAGCGCGCCAAGGCTATGCTCGAGCGCGTCGGCCTCGCACAGCTTGCCGACCGCCTGCCGGGCGCGCTGTCGGGCGGCCAGAAGCAGCGCGTGGCACTCGCCCGCGCGCTGGTCATCGAGCCGCCGCTCCTGATGTTCGACGAGCCGCTGTCCAACCTCGACGCCAAGCTGCGCGTCGACATGCGCGTCGAGATCCGCCAGCTGCAGCGCGCCAACGGAACCACCTCGGTCTACGTCACCCATGACCAGGAAGAGGCGTTCTCGATTTCCGATCGCGTCGCCATCATGAATGCCGGCCGCATCATGCAGTTCGACACGCCCGAGACGCTGTACCAGCGCCCGGCCAACGCCTTTGTCGCCCGCTTCGTCGGCTTCGAGAACCTGATCCCGATGAAGGCGGTCGCCCGCGATGGCGCAACGGTCACGGCCGAAGCTGCCGGCGGCGCACGGCTCAAGCTGTCGCAGGAGCGCTTCGGCGAGATCGCCGACAGCTTCGTGCTCGCCACCCGCGCCGACGGCCTCGCGGTTTCGACCGACGCCAAGGACGAAGGCATCCCTGCGACGCTCGGCCTGCGCACCTATCTCGGCCGCGCCTACCAGTACCAGGCCGACTCGGCTGCCGGCCAGCTGATCGCCAACGGCTCGCTGTCGGCGCCGCTGGAGCCGGGCGCTGAGGCCAAGCTCATGCCCGTGCCCGACCAGTGCTGCGTGCTGAAGCCGGAGTAAATCGTGCGCGTGGGCACCCCCACCCCTAACCCCTCCCCACAAGGGGGAGGGGGATTCGGTTGTGCTCTCGCCCAGATCCTTACTTTGACAGTTTTGGCAGCGAAGGCGTTGAAGTGGTCCCCCTCCCCCTTGTGGGAAGGGGTTAGGGGTGGGGGTACGCCACGCTCGAACTCGGAGGTTGGCGCATGTCGCTGATCATCACCAACGCCACCGTCCTCCCCTGCACCGAGGACATGCCCGTCATCGACAAGGGCTGGGTCCATGTCGAGGGCGACGTCATCAAGGCCGTTGGCGCAGGCGATGCCCCTGAGGTCGCTGGAGCCGAGATTGTCGATGCCGATGGCGACGTCGTCATGCCCGGCATGGTCAATCCGCATTGCCATATGGCGATGACGCTGTTTCGCGGCCTCGGCGAGGACGTCGATGATAGGCTCTACCGCTACATCCTGCCCTTGGAGCGCAAGTTCGTTCGGCCCGAGGCGGTACGTGCCGGCTCGGCCTTGGCCGCCCTCGAACTGATCGAGGGCGGAGTCACCTCGGTTGCCGACATGTATTACTTCGAGACCGAGGTCGCGCGCATTGTCGCCCAGGCCGGCATCCGCGGTGTGCTCGGCCAGACCATCGCCGATTTCGATCCGCCGGACCACAAGTCGGTCGACGAAGGTTTTGCCTTGACCGAGACGCTTATCGCCGAATTCGCCGGCCATGCCCGCGTCATCCCGTCCATCGCGCCGCATGCGCCTTACTCGACCGGCATGGCCACGATGGAGCGCATTGCCCGCTGGGCAGACGACCATCCTGACGTGCCTGTGCAGATACATCTTGCCGAGAGTGATGCCGAGATGGAGTGGGCGCAAAAGACCCACGGCATGCGCCCGGTCGAGGTGGTCGAGAAGGCGGGGCTGCTGCGCAAAGGCCTGATCTGCGCCCACTGCCTGCATGTCGACGAGACGGACATCGAGCGCATGGCCCATGCCCAGGTCTGCGTCGCCCACAACGCCCGCTCCAACGGCAAGGCCGGGCGCGGCATTGCGCCCGTCGAGGCGATGCGCAAGGCTGGTATCCCAGTGGGCATTTCGACCGACGGCGCGATGAGCGGCAACACGCTCGACCTGTTTTCGCAATTTGCGCCGGTGTCGATGTTCGCGAAATTGCTCGGCCACAGCCGCAAGCCGATGGCTTCGGTCGACGTCCTGCGCATGGCGACCCGCGATGGCGCGAAGGTCCTGGGGCTGGACGCAAAAGTCGGCTCGCTCGAGCCGGGCAAGCAGGCCGATCTCATCCGCGTCAGCCTGGCCTCGCCGCGCCAGCAGCCGGTCTACGACATCTATTCGACGCTGGTCTTCGCCACCATGCCGACCGACGTGCGCGATGTCATGGTGGGCGGCGACTGGCTGATGCGCGAGCGCGAGGTTTTGAGCGTCGAACGCAAGAAGGTGCTGCGCGAGGCGCTGCAGGTGGCGCAGAGCTTCAAGGCCGAGATGGCCCGCATCGACGCTGCAGGTTGAAACGGGTGGGCTTAGCAGGCCGGCCGAACAGGAAGGACAAAGCCATGAACAGATCGGAAGCCGCATCGCGCCTCGACGAGGTGCTCGCCAATGTCGACGCTAACATCGACGGCAGCCTGGAGCGCCTGTTCGACCTGATCCGCATCCCTTCCGTCTCGACCGATCCGGCGCATGCGGCCGACTGCAAGCGCGCCGCCGAATGGCTGACCAAGGAGCTCGGCGAACTCGGCTTCGACGCCTCGGTGCGCCCGACCGCGCGCCACCCGATGGTGGTCGGCCACGACCGCACGGGGCAGGGGCCGCATGTGCTGTTCTACGGCCACTACGACGTCCAGCCCGTCGATCCGCTCAATCTGTGGCACTCCGATCCGTTCGAGCCGAAGCTGGTGCCGCAACCCGACGGCGAGACCCATATCGTTGCCCGCGGTGCCTCCGACGACAAGGGCCAGCTGCTGACCTTCGTCGAGGCGTGCCGCGCGTGGAAGGCCGTTACCGGCAGCCTGCCAATCCAGGTTTCGGTGCTGTTCGAGGGCGAAGAAGAAATCTCCAGCCCGAGCCTGCCGCCCTTCCTCGACACCACGGGCGCCGAGCTCAAGGCTGACGTCGTGCTCGTATGCGACACCGACATGTGGGACGCCGAGACGCCGGCAGTCACCACCATGCTGCGCGGCGTGCTGAAGGAGGAGATCGTCATCTCCTGCTCCAACCGCGACCTGCATTCGGGCATCTACGGCAACGCCGCGCGCAACCCGCTGCAGGTTTTGTCCGACATCGTCGCAAGCCTGCGCACGACTGACGGCGGCGTCGCTGTCGCCGGTTTCTATGACGGCGTCACCGAACTGCCCGACGCCATCAAGGCGCAGTGGCAGCGCCTGCCCTTCGACGACAAGGGTTTTCTGGGCGACATCGGCCTCAGCATTCCCGCCGGCGAAAACGGCCGCTCGGTGCTCGAGCAGGTCTGGGCGCGCCCGAGCTGCGAAATCCACGGCATCATCGGCGGCTACACCGAAGAGGGCTTCAAGACTGTCATCCCGGCTAAGGCGCAGTCCAAGATCTCGTTCCGCCTCGTTGCCGGCCAGGACCCGAAGAAGATCCGCGAGGCCTTCCGCGCCCATGTCCGCGCCCGCATCCCTGCCGACTGTTCGGTCGAATTCATCGACCATGGTGCAAGCGCCGCGACCGTCATGCCGATCGACGGCGCCTTCCTCACCAAGGCGCTCGGCGCGTTGACCGAGGAGTGGGATCGCGAGGCGGCCGTCGCCGGCAGCGGCGGCTCGATCCCGATCGTCTCCGCCTTCAAGGAAAAGCTCGGCATGGATTCGCTGCTGATCGGCTTCGCCCGCTTCGACAACCGCATCCACAGCCCGAACGAGAAGTACGACCTGTCGAGCTTCCGCAAAGGCATCCGCTCCTGGGCGCGGATCCTCGCGGCGTTCGCGGAAGACAAGGGCTGAGGTTGCTGGCGGGTGCGTCCTTCGAGGCTCGCCCGCGGACGGTTTTCGTGAACGGGAGGAATGCTCTGCGGGCTCGCACCTCAGGATGAGGGGCGGAGGCGCTGGCCGTCTCCAATGTTCGCGTTTTGGCGCGGCGGGAATCCCCCTCTCCGTCACGGCTTCGCCGTGCCACCTCTCCCCCGCTTTGCGGGGGCGAGGAACCCACGTTCTGCGAGGTTGCGCCTCTTGGGTCGGTCTAATAAAGCGTCAGGCGATTGGCGTTTCCTCGCCCCCACGAAGTGGGGGAGAGGTGGCACGGCGGAGCCGTGACGGAGAGGGGGCTTCGAGTGAAGCGCCGGCGCCTCGGTAGCCCTCATGGTGAGCCTGTCGAACCACGAGGGCGCTAGGCGTCACCCCCGTCGGCTCGAGATCCCTCATGGTTCGACAAGCTCACCATGAGGGCGTCGCGCAGTCGTCACCAAACCACCTTGTGGCTCTCGCCCGTCTGCACGTTCACAAATCCCTCGGGCACCGCATCCGTCGGCGCCACCAGCACCCAGCGCCAGGGGGCGCAGGTCAGCGTGGCGAATTGCAGCCGCTCGGGGAAGCCGGGGAACCAGCGCGGGGAAAAGGTCGGCTCGTAGAGCCAGTCGATCTTGTTGGCCTCGGCGTAGAGCGTTTCCATCTCGGCATCGAGCGCCTCGGCGGGGCGGTTGGTCATGAGGCCGCCGACCTCGTAATGCACGTCGGCCACCACCTTGCCTGATGTGACCAGCGCCCAGCCGCCCTGGTTTTCCGAGATGCGGTTGACCACTTCGGCCATGGCGGCGTCGGACGAGCCGACGACCCAGATGTTGTGCTGGTCGTGCGCCACCGTGCAGCCCACGGCAGTGTCGGGCGTCTTCGGCCCGCAGCCGAGCCAGAACATCTTGGCGACGCGACCCTTGCCCGAATAGCGGTCGACGACGGCGAACTTGGTGATGTTGCGGTTGGTGTCGCGCTGCACTTCGCCATCCGCCACCGGAAGTTCCGTGGTGATGAAGTTGTCGTCCCAATGGAACGGGCGCAGCAATGCTGCCTGCATCGTCTCGCGGCCCGGCTCGGCCGCGATGGCGAAGTCAGCGGCGGTCAGCTTGCGGCCGACATTGACCGTCCTGGTCGCCCATTCGGGCCAGTCGATGCGCGGGAGGTGGCCGGTGAAGCGCTTGCCCTCGGACACCTGCTCGCCGTCGGCCCAGACCTCCGCGATCGACACGGTCGCCGCCTTGTCGAGCAGCACCATGTCGGCGAAGCGGCCGGGCGCGATGGAGCCGACGAAGGGCGTCAGCCGCATGTGCCGCGCCGGGTTGATCGACACGCACTGGTAGGCGATCTCGGGCGAAAGCCCGCTCTCGATGGCGAGGCGGACATTGTGGTCGGTCGCGCCCATCTTCAGCGTGTCGGAGGCGCTGCGGTCGTCGGTGGCGAACGCCACCTGGCTCCAGTCGCGCAGGCCGCGCTCGAGCAGGCCCTTGATGATGTCGGGCATCGAATGCGGACGGATCTCGACGAAGATGCCGCGCCGGAGCTTGTCCCATGCTTCCTCGGGCGTCCACGCCTCGTGGTCGGAGGACAGGCCGGCGGCGGCGAAAGCATTGATCGACGGCAGGTCGCGCAGGCCGGCGCCATGGCCCTCGACCACGCCGCGCTTTTCGAAGGTCGCCTGGATCATCCCCCACAGCCTGCCATAGGACGGGTTCTCGGGGTTCCACACCGCCGGCCAGTCCATGACCTCGTCGAGGCCGGCGACCATCGTGCTCTCGCCGAGGAAGCCGATCTGCTCGGCATAGCCGAAATGCCCGCCGCCACCCTCATAGGCCGTCGGCGGAACCGCCGAGCCGGGCAGCGGGAAAATCTTCATCGGCGAGCCGGCTCGGCGCGCCGTCAGCCAAAATTCGAGATTGTTGGGCCCGTTGACGTTGGAGAATTCGTGGCTTGCCTCGCAGGTCCAGGTGTTGCCGCGCGGCATGACCAGTGCCGCCTCGTGCTCCGGCGTCAGATGCGAGCTTTCGATGTGCTTGTGCACCTCGCCGAAGCCCGGCACCGCCGAAAGATGGGTGCGGTCGATGGTCTCGCGCGCCGTGCCCGGGAAGCTGCCGGCCGGGCCGACATAAGCGATGCGGCGGCCGCTGATCGCCACTTCGCAATCGTCCATCCAGGTGCCGGTGTGCACGTCGAGCACGCGGCCGAGCTGGACGAGACGGTCGGCCTCGCGCTTGCCCAATGCGACAAGCACCAGGTGCTGGCGGATGCGGATTTCGTCGGCGGGATCGATGAGGAGGTCGGCGGGCAGGGGAGCTGTCTTGGTCATGGCCCCGGCTCTACTGCATCACCCGCTAAAGCGGAACCCGGTATTCCACTGTGCCAGCCCAGGTTCGACGTCTCGGCGCTGGGACAAGCGTTTCGGCTTGATTCACGGGAAGCGAAAACTACAAGCGAAGCCGGACTTGATTTTGAGACTGGAATGAAAGGTCGCGCCATGCCGCAGAAGCCCGCCCGCAAGGTGATCATCGACACCGATCCCGGCATCGACGATGCGGTGGCGATCCTGCTCGCACTGAAGTCGCCCGAATTCGACGTCATCGGCGTCACGACCGTCGCCGGCAACATCGGCATTGCCACCACCACGCGCAACGCCGGCCGCATCCTGGCGCTCGAAGGCCGCGTCGACGTGCCGGTGATTGCGGGTGCTTCAGGCCCGCTGTCGCGCAAGGGCTTCGACACCGCCGACATCCACGGCAATGACGGCCTCGGCGGCGTGGCTTTCCCCGATGCGCTGGCTCAGCCCGTGGCCGGCGACGCCGTGGCCTGGCTGCGCGACACGCTCCAGGCGGCGGAAGCCGGAGCCATCGACATCCTCGCGCTCGGCCCGCTCACCAACATCGCCCGCCTCGTCACCGAGCATCCGGAGGCTGCCCGCCGCATCGGCCGCGTCATCGCCATGGGCGGCGCGGTCTATGAGCCGGGCAATATCGGCCCGCGCGCCGAGTTCAACATCGCCGCCGATCCGGAGGCAGCCGAGATCGTCTTTGCCGCTGGGCTCGACATGACGCTGATCCCGCTCGACGTCACCCGCAAGGTACGCGCCACGCGCGACGACACGGCCATGCTGCAATCCTCCGCCGTGCCGGCGGCGGTCGCCTCGGGTGCGCTGATCGACGCCTATTTCCAGTCGACCACGGGCGGCGAAAGCCGGCCGCTGCACGACCCTTGCGTGATGCTCTTGGCGCTCGACGAGGCGCTGTTCACCTGCGAGACGCTGAAGCTCGCGGTCGACACAGGCACGACGCGCGATGCGGGGGCGTTGACGGTTTCGGAAGACGGCGCTCCGGTCTCGGTGGCGCTGAAGGTCGAGAGCGCGGCGGTGCTGAAGCTGCTCTACCAGCGTCTCTCGGCCGACTGATGGGTCAGGCGCGCGCCGCAACCCTGCGGATCACCGCCTTGCTGGCGCCCTGCCTGGTCTCACCCAGTTCGTAGGCCGCAAGCACGGCGGCCGCGGCTGCTTCAGCATGCACGTCGGTGCGGGCGTGGATGAGGGCCAGTGGTTCCCCGGCCTGCACTTCAGTACCGACCGGCAGCAGCCGGGTGATGCCGACGGCATGGTCGACCTTGTCCTCCGGCCGCGTCCGGCCGCCGCCGAGGGCGACCACGGCCACCCCGATGTCGCGCGTGGCGATGGCGCTCACGAAACCGGATCGTTTCGCCTTGACGGCAAGCTCGACACCGGCCTTCGTCAGATACTTGCCCGGATTGGAAACGAAGTCGGCTGGTCCTCCCAGGATCGAAACCATCCGGCCAAAGATATCTGCGGCCGTGCCATCCTCGAGTGCGGTACGCGCGCGCATCAGCCCCTCGCGCTGCGAACTGGCACGCTCGGCCGACAGCAGCATCTCCGCCGCAAGCGCCAGGGTCACGTCTTCAAGGCGCCGGTCGCGGGCGCGGCCGGTCAGGAAATCCACGGCGTTCGCCACTTCGACGGCATTGCCGGCCGCGGAAGCCAGCGGCTCGTTCATGCCGGTGACCAGCGCGGTGGTCCTGAGCCCGGCGCCATTCGCCACCTCGACCAGGCTGGTGGCGAGCGCTGCGGCATCGCGCGTCTTTTCCATGAAGGCGCCGTTGCCGAGCTTGACGTCGAGCACCAGCGAACCGAGGCCGGCGGCCAGCTTCTTGGACAGGATCGAGGCAGTGATGAGCGGCACCGACTCCACCGTCGCGGTCACGTCGCGCACGCCGTAGAAGCGCTTGTCGGCGGGGGCCAGGTCGGACGTCTGGCCGATGATGGCGCAGCCTGCCTCGCGAACGGTACGGCGGAACAGGGCGAGATCGGGCTGGCTGACATAACCCGGGATCGAATCCATCTTGTCGAGCGTGCCGCCGGTGTGGCCGAGGCCGCGGCCGGAGATCATCGGCACATAGGCGCCGCAGGCAGCCACAATGGGCGCGAGCATCAGCGAGACGTTGTCGCCGACGCCGCCGGTCGAGTGCTTGTCTGTGACGGGGCCCGGCAGGCCGGACCAGTCGAGCACGTCGCCGGAATCGCGCATCGCTGTCGTCAGCGCCACGGCTTCGTCGCGGCTCATCCCGTTGAAGAAGATTGCCATGCCGAAGGCCGCGATCTGGCCCTCGGAAACCGTGCCGAAGGTGATGCCCTCGACGAAGGCCTTTATCTCGCCGGCCGTGAGCGCCTTGCCGTCCCGCTTGCGGCGTATGATCTCCTGGGGGAGCATCACACCCGCCGCTCACTCATCGAACGAGCCCTTCTCGAAGGCCTTGCGCAGCACCGAGGCGAGACGGGCGCCACCGATGGGCGCCACGTCCTTGGTCTCCTGGTGCGACAGTTCGGCGCCGGTCATGCCGGCCGCGAGATTGGTGATGACCGAGCAGGCCAGCACCTTGAGGCCGAGGAAGCGGGCGATGATCGCCTCGGGCACGGTCGACATACCGACCGCGTTGGCGCCGAACATGCGCGCCATGCGGATCTCGGCCGGCGTCTCGAAGGACGGGCCGGAGAACCACATGTAGACGCCCTTGTGCAGGTCGATGCCGGCTTCGCCCGCGGCCGCCTCGCAGGCCTTGCGCAGGCCCGCGTCATAAGCCTCGGTCAGGCCGACGAAACGGCGGTCGGTCGGCTCGCCGAACAGCGGGTTCGTGCCCGAGAAATTGATGTGGTCCTCGATCAGCATGACCGAGCCGGGCAGCATCTGCGGGTCGACCGAACCGGCGGCGTTGGTGAGTACCAACTTGGTGACGCCGATCCCGGCCAGCGTCTCGAGCGCCGGGCGCATGACAGAGGCGTCGCCATGCTCGTAGTAATGGGCGCGGCCGGCCATCATGATGACCGGACGCCCGCCGAACAGGCCGGCGACGACCTGCCCCGCATGGCCGGTCACGCCGCTGCGCGGGAAGCCGGCAAGCTCGGCATAGGGGATGCGGATGGGGTTCTCGACCTCGTCGACGAGACTGCCGAGGCCGGAGCCGAGCACCAGTGCGGTGGAAGGGGCAAGCCCGTCGAGGCGCTCGACGAGACGGTCGACGGCTTCCTTCATTTCAGCACCTCGGCCTCGAAGCCCAGCGGGAAGATATCCTTGAGGCGAACAGTCTCGACGACGCCATTGTTGTCGCACAAATGCAGCGGCGTGTCGGGCCCGGCGAATTCCGCCAGGCGCTGGCGGCAGCCGCCGCAGGGCGTGCACTTGGCCTTCTTCTCGGCGATGACTGCGATCTCGGTGATCTTGCCGCCGCCGGCCATGACGTAGTGACCGAGCGCAGTGGTCTCGGCGCACCATCCCTCGGGATAGGAGATCACCTCGATATTGGCCCCGGTGAAGACCCGGCCGTCGTCGCAGCGGATCGCAGCGCCGACCGGGAATTTCGAGTAGGGCGCGTAGGCCTTGGCCATGGCGGATTTCGCCGCCTCGAAGAGATCGTGGGACAAGATCACCGCTCCTTCACATAGGGCACTCCGCCGGCGCGCGGCGGGATGGCCTTGCCGATGAAGCCGGCGAGCAGGATGACGGTCAGCACATAGGGCAGCGCCTGCATGAATTGCACCGGCACCTTGCCGATCACCGGCAGCGGCGTTCCCTGCAGGCGGATCGCCAGTGCGTCGAGGAACCCGAACAGCAGGCAGGCGAACATCGCCGGCACCGGCCGCCACTTGGCGAAGATCAGCGCCGCGAGCGCGATGTAGCCGCGGCCGGCGGTCATGTCCTTGACGAAGCCGGCGTTCTGGGCGAGCGCCATGTAGCTACCGGCCATGCCGGTGAGGATGCCGGTGCAGATGACGGCGCGGTAGCGCAGCCAGGCGACCGAGATGCCCGCCGTGTCGACCGCAGCCGGGTTCTCGCCGACGGCGCGCAGGCGCAGGCCGAAGCGCGTCCGGAACAGCACCCACCAGGTGAACGGCACCGCCAGGAAGGCGACGTATGTCAGCAGCGAATGGCCCGACAGCAGGCCGGAGTAGATCTGGCCGATGACCGGCACGTCGCGGAGCGCGTCGGCTCCCGGCAGGTTGATCGCGCCGAAGCGCGCCTCGGGCGGCAGCGACGGCGTGCGTCCGCCCTGCTGGAACCAGGCCTGGCCGAGGATGATGGTGGAGCCGGCAGCGATGAAGTTAATGGCGACGCCCGAGACGATCTGGTTGCCGCGGTGGGTGATCGAGGCAAAGCCGTGGACCAGCGCCATGCCGACCGACACCAGCATCGCGACCAACAGCCCGATCCAGGCCGAGGCGAACACGGCCGCAGCCGCCGCTCCCGCAAAGGCGCCTGCGAGCATCTTGCCCTCGAGGCCGATGTCGAAGACGCCGGAGCGCTCGGAATAGAGCCCGGCCAGGCAGGCGAGCAGCAGCGGCACCGAGACGCGGATGGTGGAATTGAGGATGTTGATGAGCGCGTCGACGAATTCCATCTCAGGCACGCTCCCCCTTGGTCGCCGCAATGCCCACGGATCTGGGGCTGAGGCTGGCGAAAATGCTCTGTATCGTCGGGCGGAACATGTTCTCGAGCGCTCCTGCAAACAGGATCACCAGGCCCTGGATGATGACGATCATGTCGCGGCTGATGTCGGGCATCTCGAAGGAAAGCTCGGCGCCGCCCTGGTAGAGCATGCCGAACAGGATTGCCGCCAGCACGATGCCGGCAGGATGCGAGCGGCCCATCAGTGCGACCGCGATGCCGACGAAGCCCGCGCCGCTGACGAAGTCGAGCGGGACGTTGTGCTGGTCGCCGAGGATCGGGTTGAGCGCCATCATGCCGGCCAGCGCGCCGGAGATCAGCATGGTCACGATGGTGATGCGCGAGGCGGAGATGCCGGCGTAGCGCGCAGCCTTTGGGCTGAAGCCGAAGGTGCGGATTTCGTAGCCGAGCTTGGTGCGCCAGATGAGCACCCAGACCAGGAGGGCCATCAGCAGCGCGAGCAGGAACGACACGTTGAGCGGCACCGACGGGCGAACCTTGAGGCCGAGTTCGGTGAGCAGCCAGCCGAGCCTCGGCAGTTGCGCGCCTTCGAGGAACTGGCGGGTCTGCGGAGCCATGGCGCCCACGGGCTTCAGCACGTTGACCAGCATGTAGACCATCACGCTTGCGGCGATGAAGTTGAACATGATGGTGGTGATGACGATGTGCGAGCCGCGCTTTGCCTGCAGATAGGCCGGGATCAGCGCCCACAGCGCTCCCATGAGGGCCGCGGCAAGTATCGCCAGCGGAAAGGTCAGCCACCACGGCAGCACGCTGTCGAAGGTGAGGGCCACCACGCCCACGCCAAGGCCGGCGATGTAGGCCTGGCCCTCGCCGCCGATGTTGAACAGCCCGCAATGGAAGGCGACGGCGACCGCAAGGCCGGTGAAGATGAAGTTGGTGGCGTAGTAGAGCGTGTAGGCGATGCCCTGGCCGCTGCCGAAGGCGCCCTCGATGAGGATGACGGCGGCGCGGAAGGGATTTTCACCGACGAGCAGAACGACGAGACCCGCAACCGCGAAGGCCACCAGAAGGTTGATCAGCGGGATGAGCCCGTAGTCGGCCCAGGCGGGGAGCTTTGCATAGGGCGTGCTCATTCGGCCGCCTCCTTCCGTTCGACGCCTGCCATGAGGAGCCCGATCTCGCCTTCGCTCGCTTCCGGTCCGCGCTCGCCGACGATGCGCCCGGCGAACATGACGAGGATGCGGTCGGAGAGGGAACGGATCTCGTCGAGCTCGACCGAAACGAGCAGCACTGCCTTGCCCTGGTCGCGCATGGCGATCAGCCGCTTGTGGATGAACTCGATGGCGCCGACGTCGACGCCGCGCGTCGGCTGGCCGACGATCAGCACGCCCGGATCCTGTTCGATCTCACGCGCCAGCACGATCTTCTGCTGGTTGCCGCCGGAGAAGTTGGCGGTCTTGAGCCGCGGATTGGCCGGGCGGATGTCGTATTTGGCGATCTTGTCCTGCGCGTCCTTCTGGATCGCGTCGAGATTGAGGAACGGGCCTTTGAGATATTGCGGCTTGTCGTGATAGCCGAGGATCGAGTTCTCGTTCTCCTCGAATGACAGCACCAGGCCGACATGGTGGCGGTCTTCGGGCACGTGGGCGAGGCCGCGGTCGCGCAGTTCGGCCGGGTCGGCATTGCCGGTCACGTCGATCGCCTTGTTGTCGAGGAGCACCGTGCCCGATACCGCCTTGCGGATGCCCGAGATCGCCTCCAGGAGCTCCGACTGGCCGTTGCCGGCGACGCCCGCTATGCCGACGATCTCGCCGGCACGGACGTCGAAGGACACGTCGTCGACCATGGTGACGCCGCGCGAATCCTTGACCGTCAGGTTCTTGACCAGGAGCTTGACGTCGCCGGGATTGGCATCGCCCTTCTCGACACGTAGCAGCACGCGGCGGCCGACCATCAGTTCGGCCAGCTCCTCGACGGTCGTCTCGCTGGTCTTGCGGGTCGCGACCATGGTCCCCTGCCGCATGACCGAGACATTGTCGGTGATCGCCATGATCTCGCGCAGCTTGTGCGTGATCAGCACGACCGTCTTGCCCTGGTCCTTGAGCTGCTGGAGGATGCGGAAGAGATGGTCTGCCTCGGCCGGGGTGAGCACGCCCGTCGGCTCATCGAGGATCAGGATCTCGGCGCCCCGATACAGCGCCTTGAGGATCTCGACGCGCTGCTGCAGTCCGACCGGCAGTTCCTCGATGATCGCGTCGGGATCGACCTCCAGGCCGTACTCCCGTTCCAGGCGCTGCAATTCGGATCGCGCCTTGGCGATGGACTTCTTGAGCAGGGGTTCGCCTTCGGCGCCGAGGATGACGTTCTCGAGCACGGTGAAATTCTCGACCAGCATGAAGTGCTGGTGGACCATGCCGATGCCGACCGCGATGGCATCGTTCGGCGTCTTGATGGCTGTCGGCTTGCCGTTGACGCGGATCTCGCCGCTGTCGGCCTGGTAGAAGCCGTAGAGGATCGACATCAGCGTCGACTTGCCGGCGCCGTTCTCGCCGATGATGCCGTGGATGGTGCCGCGCGGCACTTCGAGCGCGATGTCGCGGTTGGCGCGCACGGCGCCGAAGCTCTTGTTGATGCCGATCAGCTCGATAGCTGCTTCCGCCATACGACCGTCCCACCTCAGGTTCTTATGTTCTTGTTATGGCTTGCCGAAAGAGCTAGCACGCCAGTACTGCCCTGCCAATCGGCTCGGCCTTGCGCTCTCGACAAACCGGCCGGACGTCTCCAACCTCGGCGATATCCAGCTGTTCCGGACCGAGGAGGATAGACAATGACCATACCCGAGGACCGGCTGACGACGCTCGAGATCCGCAACGCGGAACAGGAGCATGTGATCGAGGAGCTTTCCGGCCAGGTGGCCGAGCAGTGGAAGGTGATCGAGCGGATGCAGAAGAAGCTTGACGTTCTCACCGACCGCTTTCTCGCCCTCGAAGAACGCTCCGCTCCCGACACCCCGGTGACCAAGCCGCCGCACTGGTAAGACCCACCGCCGCCAGCGCTCAGGCCAACCCGGCCGCGTCGGATGGCTGCCAGAGTTCGATCGGGTTGCCCTCGGGGTCGTGGATGCGACAGAAGCGCCCCACCTCCGAATCCCACTCGGCCCGCGTCTCCACTGCTATGCCCGCTGCCTTGAGCTCGGCCATCATGCCATCGAGATCGTCGACGCGCAGATTGATCAGCCATTGCTGCTCGGCGCGCCCGAAATAGTCAGTGTCGTGCTTGAAAGGCGCAAACACGGTCGGACCGGCCTGCTGCTTCCAGACTTCCCTTGCGATGTCGAGGATCCCGAGATGCTTCTCGTACCAGGCGGCAAGCGCCTGTGGGTCCCTGGCCCGAAAGAAGAAACCGCCAATGCCGGTGACCTTTGCCATTTCGTCGTCCTGTCGACCGTAAGCCGAAACGCTTCAGCCTTAACGAAAACGAACCACCAGGCACCGGCCAGGTGGTTCGTGTTCGTGTCGTCAGCCGATCAATAGGGGCAGCTGTCGTCCGCGGTGTAGTCGTGGACCTGGACGGTGCCGGCGATGATGTCGGCCTTGGCCTTCTCGACGGCTGCCTTCATATCTTCGGTGACGAGCGCCTTGTTGTTGTCGTCCATGGCGTAGTCGACGCCGCCTTCCTTGAGGCCGAGATTGTTCACGCCGGCCGAGAACTTGTCGTTCTTGGCGTCCATGAAGGCGTTGTAGACGGCAGTGTCGACGCGCTTGAGCATCGAGGTCAGCACCTTGCCGGGCTGCAGGCCGTTCTGGTTGGAATCGACGCCGATGCCGAGCTTGCCGCCGTCGGCGGCCGCCTGGAGCACTCCGACGCCCGTGCCGCCCGCCGCGGCGTAGATCACGTCCGCACCCTGCGAGATC
>MEEF01000077.1 GCA_001724355.1 Mesorhizobium sp. SCN 65-20
ATGCATACCAAATTGCGTCATCTCCTGCTCCTTTCCGCAACGGCACTGACGTCCAGAGGATCAAAACAGGTTGCCGCCGCGACTCATAGGATCTCGATGTTCGGCTACTACTTCCCGCGCAAGAAGGTGCTGACGGTGGGTGCGATCTTCGCCTGCCTGGCGGCCGTATCGATCGCCACTCTTGGCACCAACATCTACCTGGTGCTGCTGTTCGGCGCGATCTTCCAGTTCTTCGTGCTGCTGCTCAACACCTCGATCTGGATCTATGCGCCGGAGCTGTACCCGACCCGCATCCGCGCCTTCGGCGTCGCCTTCATCCTGGCGACGGGTTCGGCTGCCGGTTCGTTCGTGCCCACCATCTCGGGCGCACTGTTCGATGCCTACGGCATGATCGGCGTGTTCGGTCTGGCAGCGGCGATGTACGCGGTCTTCGCCGTCTGCATCCAGATGGGGCCGGAAACCTACGGAATGTCCATGGAAGACCTGACGCAGCCGGCCGAGGCGGAGACGCCGGAACCGAAGCTGCGTCGGGCCGAAGCAAGAGCGTAACGATGAGCGACACGTCACATATCCTGTTGATCAACCCGAACAGTTCGCATGCGACGAGCGAGATGATGCAGGCCATCGCTCTCAAGGCGGCAACAGGACGGATGGACGTGGCAGTCGCCACGGCCACCCGCAACCCGCCGATGATCGTCAACGGCCCGCAGCTCGAGGCATCGGCCGAACAGGTGATCGAGATCGGCTGCGAGCATGACGGGGAGTGCCTGGGCATCGTCGTCAGCGCCTTCGGCGATCCGGGCCTGTCTGCGCTCAGGGAGCGGGTGGACGTGCCGGTGGTGGGCATCTGCGAGGCCTCGATGATCGAGGCCTCGCGCGGTGGCCGCAAATTCGGCGTCGCGACCTCGACGCCCGATCTCACCGACGCGATCGCCGGGCGTGCCCGCGATCTCGGGCTTGCCCACCTGTACACGGGCATTCGCTGCACGCCGGGCGATCCGATCACTGTCGCCGGCGACGAGCAGCTGCTCAGGCAGTCGCTAGGCGAGGCGGTGCGCGAATGCATCGAGCTCGACGGGGCTGAAGCGGTCATCATCGGCGGTGGTCCGTTGGGACAGGCTGCCGAGCAACTCCAGCCGATGTTCGACACACCCGTCATCGCACCGATCCCCTGCGCCATCGAGCGGCTCATGGGTATGTTGCCGGGCGAGGCGCAGGTCGCCTGACCAGCATCGGCCGATCCATGAAGCGCGCCGTGGGCAACCGCGGCGCGCTTTCGTTTGATGGGCGCGGACTTCAGCGGCCACAACAAATCTCATCCAACTGGAGATATGCACAACGGGGCTGCGGGCGTGTATCCTCCGAGGCTCGCCGCACAGGTTCTTCGATGCCGTTGCAGGACGTCCGCCAGGACGCCGAAACAGGGAGGAACGGAAATGGCAGCTTCAGTCACGATACATCCGGCGATCGACGGCGGAGTCAAACCCGGCAGGAGCGACTTTGCCGGGGGAACGCTCGTCTGCGCCTGCACCAGCCGGCCGGTGAGGGTCGCGATCAAGGGCAACGTCGCCCACAACCACGCCTGCGGCTGCACCAAATGCTGGAAGCCGGCGGGGGCCAAGTTCTCGATCGTCGGCGTGACGGCGCATGAGAACGTGACGGTCCTTGAGAATGGCGACAAGCTCGCGGTCGTCGATCCGTCGGCGCTCATCCTGCGCCACGCCTGCAAGGAATGTGGGGTCCACATGTACGGGCCGGTCGAGCGCGACCACGCCTTCAAGGGGCTCGACTTCATCCACCCCGAGCGTTTCGAGGAGGCCGGCTGGGCGGAGCCCGGTTTCGCGGCCTTCGTGTCGTCGATCATAGAGTCGGGCGTCAATCCATCTGAGATGGACGGCGTGCGCGCGCGGCTCAGGGAACTCGGGCTCGAGCCCTACGACTGCCTGTCGCCGGGGCTGATGGACTTCATCGCGACCTTCGTGGCGCGGAAATCGGGTGTCCTGAAGGGCTGACCCCCGGTTGAACTCGAGCACGGCCTAGCTCGCATGAGCTATGGCGGCTGTGCATCAAAATTCGGTCCCGCGTGCTAGGGTGCGCGCGGGAGAAACGGCGGCAACGCCAGATGCGCCCGCACGCCTCCTCTAATGAGGGAGGTTCGAATGGCATATTACGTTTTCCTGGCGAATTTCACGGATCAAGGCGTACGGGCGGTGAGGGAAACACCGAAACGCGCCGAAGCGTTCAAGGGAATGGCCGAGAAACTCGGCGCCAAGGTTCACGTGCTGCTCTGGACTCTCGGCAAGCATGACGTGGTCACCATCATCGAGGCACCGGACGACCTGACTGCGACCGCGCTCAGCCTCTCGGTATCCGAGCTCGGCAACGTCAAGACGCAGACCCTCAAGGCATTTGACGCAAACGACTTGCGCCAGATCATCGGCAAGATGGGCTGACCGACCCCATGGCGGAACCCGGGCTTACCCGGGTTTCCGCCGTCTCCTCCGACTCCCTGAAGCAAGAGTTCAAAAAGGCAAGGTGCACCTTGCGCTTGACCCATTGTCGGCGGATGTTTCCGCCTCCCAGGCGCATACGGTGTCGAATTGAACCATCACAGCCCAAAGCACAGGACGGATGCTGCGGCGTTCATCGAGGCGAACATGCGGATCGGGGCGGTGCCGACGCTGGCGGACGTCCAGCTCTACACCGCGCATCCGGGAAGCGGATTGTGGCGTCTTGCCGACGAGCAGGGAGACGACGCCCCGCCTCCCTATTGGGCCTATCAATGGGCAGGAGGGCTGGCACTTGCCCGCCACTTCTTCGAACATCCCGACCTTGTGAGGGGCCGGTGCCTGCTCGACCTCGGCTCCGGTTCCGGTCTCGTCGCGATCGCGGCCCTGAAGGTCGGCGCTAGCTCGGCGATCGCGGCAGAGATCGACCCCAATGCGGTCGCCGCAATCGGCCTCAACGCTGCACTGAACGGAGTCAGGCTGGCCGTGCTGGCGGATGATGTCCTCGACGGGCCGCCACCCGACGTGGACCTGGTCGCGGTGGGGGATCTCTTCTATGCCTCCGACCTCGCAGGCCGGGTGACCGGTTTTCTCGACCGTTGCCTGGCCGCGGGCATCGAGGTGCTGGTCGGCGATCCGGGCCGGCCGAGCCTGCCGCTGTCCCGCCTGCGGCCAGTTGCGGCATACGACGTGCCCGACGTCGGCATGGCCGGCGGAGGTGGGAGGGGCGCAGTCTATGCTTTCGGTGCCAAGCAGCCGTAGGGACGGCTAGCGTATCGCGGCCCGCAGCCATTGCGTCAGTGCAACAAGCGCCGGTTCCTGGCGGCGGCTGAACTTCATGGACAGGTAGTAGTTCAACCCAGTGGGCATCGGCTCTCCAGGCAGCTTCACCAAAGTGCCATCACCAAGGCCCCGCTCTGCGAGGAAGTCGGGAACCAGGGCCGCGCCGATGCCTGCACGTGCCATCTCGAACGCCAGCAGGTAGTGTGTGGACATCTTCCACGTCTCCCGTTGCTCGGCTGCAAGTTCAAGGCGATTGGCGCGGCAGTACTCGATCCAGTCCGCGCCTGGCGAGGATGAAGCAACTTCGGTCGTGATCAAGGGGCACGGCCAGGAGCCAAATCGGGTAGGCGTCACGGCAACCAGTTGCTCCTGCATGAGGAGCGCGCTCCAGTATCCTCGTTGCGAGGGCACCGACGTCACAAAGGCGTCGGCCGTCCTGTCGCTCAACTCGTCCTCCTCGCTCACCATGGTGAGTTGCAGATCTATCCCGGGGTGCTCGGCGTAGAAATCCGGCAGCCGCTCGACGAGCCAACCGATGGCAAAGGAGCCGTAGAGGGCAAGGCGCACGGTCTTGTCCCCTGTTCCGAGGATCTGTGCCGTTGAGCGTTCGATCACGTCGAACGCGCGGTCGAGCTCGAGCGCGAGGCGTTGCCCCGTGTCGGTCAGCACAAGGGAGCGGCCCTGCCGTTCGAGGAGCTTTTCGCCGAGTTCCGAACTCAGTCGCCTGACCTGGTGGCTGACCGCGCTTTGCGTGACGCCGAGTTCTTCGGCCGCGAGAGAAACGGAAAGATGGCGCGCGACGGCTTCGAAAGACTGGATCGCCCGCATCTGCGGCATCGAACGCTTTTTCGTCATCAAATATGAATTCCACTCAAGTGAGGTGACAAGAATTCATTATTTAATCCTGCGTCAATGTCTTATCCGTATTTCCAACATTGCTTCGGATCAATTGCGCGAGAGTTGCGATATGTCCGAATATATATTTTGGAAGCGAACGATTGACCAAAAATCTGCGTATCAACGGTCCGACCTCAAGGCCGGATGACATGGATTATCTGGAACAATGCCGGTTCGCGCTCGAACCGTCCTTGTTCAAGCTCCTGAGCGTGGCGGAACTGGCAGGATGGGATCGGACCCATGTCGCGCTCGCGGTCCTCGATCTTTGCGCTGAAGAGGCGGAATTGCCCCGAACACTTCACGGTCTCCAGTGAGCAGCAGCCGAGCGGGGTTGCCGTGATGCGGCGAGCTTCGCCTGTGTCGGATCGATCCACGCTTTCTGAGGTCATCAGACTGCCCGCAGACACGGCCTGCAACCTTTGATTTCGCGCTGGGCGCGCCCATATCTTTGATATGGAGCTTTGAGCGTGAAACGCGCGCGTGCGGCCCTTTTCGCCGTGGCCCTTGCGGCCGCCGCGGTCCTGGGCCTCTCTTCTTCCCGGGCGGAAGAGGGTGGCCGGGCGCGGCTCGTGTTGACCGTCGAGATCGACGGCGCCATCGGCCCCGCCAGCGCAAGGCTCCTCCAGGAGGGGCTGGCCGAGGCGAAGGACCGCAATGCGGATGCCCTCATCCTGCAGATGAACACGCCCGGTGGGCTGGTCACCTCGATGCGCGAGATGATCGCCGACATACTGGCGTCGCCGGTGCCCGTGATCGGATATGTCGCGCCCTCCGGCGGCCATGCCGCGAGTGCCGGCACCTACATCCTCTATGCGACCCATCTAGCGGCAATGGCGCCCGGCACCAATATCGGTGCGGCCACGCCGGTCGAGCTCGGCGGGCCCATTCCGTCGCTGCCGGGCGACGAAGGCAAGGATACCGGCAAGGACCAGAACGGACAGACCGGCCCGCCGTCGGGCGACGCCATGACGGCCAAGGTGACCAACGATGCCGTGGCGCTGATCCGCAGCCTGGCCGAGATGCGCGGTCGCAATGCCGATTGGGCCGAAAAGGCGGTGCGCGAGGCTGCCGGCCTCTCGGCCAACGCGGCGCTTCAGCAGCACGTCATCGAGATCGTCGCCCGCGACACTGCCGAATTGCTGCAGATGACCGACGGCAGGGTCGTGGAAGTCGGTGGGGTCAAGCGGCCTCTCGCGACGAAGGACATCGCCGTCGATAAGGTCGAACCGGGCTGGCTCATCCAACTTCTTTCCGTCATCACCGACCCCAACGTGGCGGTGATCCTGATGCTGATCGGGATCTACGGGCTCGTCTTCGAATTCTCGACGCCCGGCGCGGTGGCCCCCGGCGTGATCGGCACGATCTGCCTGCTGCTCGGGCTCTATGCGCTCAATCTGCTGCCCATCAACTATGCCGGCCTGGCGCTGATGCTGCTGGGGCTCGTCTTCCTGGTGATCGAGGCCGTCAACCCCACGGTGGTGCTTGGTCTGGGCGGCGTGATGGCATTCCTGCTGGGCGCGGCGATGCTGCTCAAGGTGCAGGGTCCGGGCTTCGAGTTGTCATGGGTGGTGATCGGCGCAGTAGCTGCCCTGACATTGGGCCTGGCGCTGCTGACGGGAAGCTATCTCTGGACGGCGCGCAGGCGGCCGCCACGGGTCGGCGCGCAGGCCATGCACGGCATCCCCGCTGAAATCCTCGACTGGTCCGGAGGCGAAGGCCACGTGCTCGCGCAGGGCGAGCGCTGGCGGGCGCGCGCCGCCGAAACCTTCGCGCCGGGCGACGAAGTCGAGGTCAGGAACGTCGAGGACCTCGTGCTCGAGGTCGAACGGCGCCGACTGCGCGCACCCGGCGATGGAGAACGGCCATGATCATCGGTTACGTGACCTACCTTGCATTGGCGCTCATCGTCGCGGCGTTCTTCCTGGCCGCGGTCCGCGTCCTCAGGGAGTATGAGCGCGGCGTCGTCTTCACGCTCGGCCGTTTCACCGGGGTCAAGGGCCCCGGCCTCATCATCCTGATCCCCTTCGTCCAGCAAATGGTGCGGGTCGACCTGCGCGTGGTCGTCCAGGACGTGCCGCCGCAGGACGTGATCTCGCGCGACAACGTCTCGGTGAAGGTCAATGCGGTGCTCTATTTCCGGATCGTCGACGCTGAGCGCGCGATCATCCGGGTCGAGGATTTCCTGGCTGCGACCAGCCAATTGGCGCAGACCACGCTGCGCTCCGTTCTGGGCAAGCACGAACTCGATGAGATGCTGGCCGAACGCGACCGGCTCAACAGCGACATCCAGGAGATACTCGACCAGCAGACGGACGCCTGGGGCATCAAGGTGACCAATGTCGAGATCAAGCATGTCGACCTCAACGAGAGCATGGTGCGCGCCATCGCCAAGCAAGCGGAGGCAGAGCGGCTGCGGCGCGCTAAAGTTATCAACGCCGAAGGCGAGCAGCAGGCCGCCGAAAAGCTAGTCGAGGCCGGCAAGATGCTTGCCCAGGAGCCCCAAGCGATGCAGTTGCGCTATTTCGCGGCGCTGCATGACGTGGCCGGTGAGCGCTCGTCCACGGTGGTGTTCCCGGTGCCGATGGACCTGCTCGGGCACCTGAACTCGCGGCCGCCAGTGGCCGAGACCAAGCCGAAATGATGACCGTTCCAGGCCGATCTCCGTACTGGAGCGGTTGCGCAGCTTGCGGTAAAATCCGCGGGCGAAAATTCACGGAGGTGGTGTCATGAATACCGTCCCTGAATGGCATCTGGAGGGCGACTGGTTCGACATTTGCAGCTGCAACATTCCCTGTCCCTGCGAGTTCGCGCAGCCGCCGACCGACAATGCCTGCCAAGGCGTGCTCGCGTGGCACGTCCGCAAGGGGCATTTCGGCGACGTCAAGCTGGACGGTTTCAGTCTCGTGGCGCTGGGCGCATTCGAGGGTAACCTGTGGGCCGGCGAGGGCAAGGCGCGCATGGGCCTCTACATCGACGACCGCGCCGACGATCGCCAGCGCGAAGCGCTGCAGATGATCTTCGGCGGGCAGGCCGGCGGCTGGCCGGCGGCCTTTGCCGCCAATATCGGCGAGATGCGGGGGTTGGAATTCGTCCCGATCAAGTTCAGCGTCGCCAAGGACCTCGCTCATTGGCATGCCGAAATTCCCGGACGCGTCGTCGCGCGTGCCGAGGCCTTGTCGGGCCCGACCACGCCTCCGGGCAAGAGGGTGCAGACGCTAAATCCGCCGGGATCGGAGGTCGGCCCGGGGCAGGTCGCCACCTGGGGCCGTTCGACCGAGGTGAAGACCGAGGGTTTCGGCCTCGACTGGACGGGCGACAACCGCTCCAGCAAGCACATTCCGTTCGACTGGACGGGACCCGGCGCGGCGTAGGCTCCCACGCATGCCCGCCCGGTCGCCGGCAGGCTGGCTCGACCGCCTCAGGCAACTGGAGGCGCGTGGGCGCGTGCCGCTCGCCCTGCTGCTCTCGCTGCTCCTGCTCACCGTGGCGGCATGGTGGCTGACGCTCTACCAGGCAACCGGCATGGACATGCCGATGGGGGTAGCGGCCCGCACCGGTGGCGACGCAATGACCGGCATGGGCTCCGGCGAAATGGCGGGCATGGCGATGTCGGGCATTTCCGTCAGCGGCTGGTCGCCGAGCGGCGCCGTCTATTTCGTAGCGCTCTGGACGGTGATGATGGCAGCGATGATGCTGCCGGCGGCGGGGCCGATGATCTTCATGTTCGCCTCCGCCCAGGCGCGTCGCGACCCATCCGTCTCTGTTCCCACCTGGATATTCGTCGCCGGCTACATCCTGGTCTGGGCGGCGGCCGGGGTCGCGGTCTACGTCGCCGTGCAGGCCGGTAGCGACGTCGCCACCGCACTTGCCCCCGACGCCCGGGAAAAATGGGGGCGCCTAGCCCTGGGGGCGACAATCGTTGCGGCAGGCCTCTACCAGTTCACACCGCTCAAGCGCGTGTGCCTCGGCCACTGCCGGTCGCCTTTCGCCTTCGTGGCGCTACATTGGCGCGAGGGCAGGGTAGGCGCACTCGGAATGGGACTGAGGCACGGCGCCTTTTGCTTCGGCTGCTGCTGGGCGCTGTTTGCGGTGCTCGTGGCGGCGGGCGTCATGAGCGTGGCCTGGATGCTGCTGCTGACGCTGGTGGTCTTTGCGGAGAAGGTTTTTCCGTTGGGCAATCGCGTCGCCGCGGCCATCGGAATCGTCCTGATCGGGTTGGGCTTAGCCGTCGGAAGCGGGGCAGCGGCGATGCCGTGGCTGTCATAGCCGAAGGCGCCGGAACGGATTTCTGCTTGACGCGACGGCAGTAACGGATTACGACTGACGAAATTAGAAAATCGTCAGTCGTCAATCGAGCGTCCGAAATGAGCGAAGTTGCCGAAACTACCGTGGACTTGGCGCGACAGGAGACCGTGACGCGCATCCTGGATTCGGCCGACCGGCTGTTCAGGCACTACGGCTACGCCAAGACCAACGTCGCCGACATCGCCCGCGATCTCGGCATGTCGCCTGCCAACATCTACAGGTTCTTCGCTTCCAAGGTGGAAATCCACCAGGCGATCTGCGGTCGCATGCTGGCGGCCGTCTACCAGATGGCCTGCGAGATCCTGCGCGCCGAAGGCAGCGCGTCCGACCGGCTGCGCCGTTTCATCCATGCCCAGCACCAGCTGACCGTCGAGACGATGCTCGACCAGGAGAAGGTGCATGAGATGGTCATCGTCGCGCTGGAGCGCGACTGGCACGTCATCGAAAAGCACATCGACCGGTTGAATGACCTGATGGCGGAAGTCATTGCCGAAGGCATCGCCACCGGCGAGTTCTCCAAGCAGGATCCGCAGATTGCCGCGCGCTGTTTCGGGGCGGCAACGGCGACGCTGTGCCACCCGCAGATGGTGTCGCAGTGCGTCAACAAGCCCAATCGCGCGACCTACGAGGAACTGACTGAATACGCCCTGAGGGCACTGAAGTAATTAAGCGGCCTCCGGGCCGCCTGTCTCACATCCGCTAGACAACCAGGAGTGCGAACGATGTTCTCGTTCAACAGTCTCAATGCGAACGTGCGTCCAATTTTCAGCCTCGCGCTGGTATCGCTGATCGGTGCCGGGCTCGCTGCCTGCACCGAGGCGAAGACCGAGACGGTCGAGGCCGTTCGTCCCGTCAAGGTGGTCGAGATCGCCAAGGCCGACACGACGCGCGAGCTGCATTATTCGGGAGCGGTGAAGGCGCGCACCGAGATGAATCTCGGCTTCCGTGTCGGCGGCAAGATCACCGAGCGCGTCGCCAATATCGGCGACCGGGTGAAGCCGGGCGATCTGCTCGCGCGCATCGACCCGACCGACTACCAGCTGGCTGTTGCCAGTGCCGAGGCCAATTTGGCCGCCGCCGAGAAGCAGGTCGAGACGGCACGCCTCACCGACCAGCGCGCCGAGCAGCTCTACTCGAGGAAGTTCGCCTCCGAGGCCCAGCGCGAGCAGGCCGCCCTGGCCTACAAGCAGGCGGCGTCGCTGCGCGACGCAGCATTGTCCTCGCTCCGGCAGGCGAAGAACCAGGTCGGCTATGCCGAGCTGCGTTCCGACCAGAGCGGCATCGTGACCTCGATCAATGCCGACACCGGCCAGGTGGTCGGCACCGGCACCCCGGTGGTGGCGGTCGCGGTGGACGGCGAGAAGGAAGTTCAGATCGCTGTTCCCGAACTGGAAATCGGCAAGTTCACGACCGGCAAGCCGGTCAAGGTGCGCTTCTGGTCCGACGACCGCCTGGTTATGGACGGCAAGGTCAGGGAGGTGGCCGGCAGCGCCGATGCCCAGTCCCGCACCTTCTCGGTACGCGTCAGCCTGCCTGATGACGCGCGCGTGCTTCTCGGCATGACGGCTACCATCGAGGCGACCGTCGACAGCGGCCAGAACTTCGTCTCGATCCCGCTGAGCGCGCTCGCGCAGCAGGACGGCAAGCAGATCGTCTGGGTCGTCGACCAGGCGGACGAGACGGTGAAGGCGCGCGACATCAAGGTCGCCAACTTCGTCGACGACGGTGTCCAGGTGGTCGACGGCCTCGAGCCCGGTGATCTGGTGGTGTCTGCGGGTACGCAGTTCATGGCCGAGAAGCTGAAGGTGAAGGTGCCGCCCGCCGAGCAGCGCGCAGCCTCGAACGAAACGAACCACGCGGTTCGCTGACACGAAAGATCGTTGCGGATCGCCACGCCGGACGGCGGGGCGATACTGCAAACCCTTGAACCTGCGCACATGTGCCGGTCGCCGGCGTCGTGCGCCATTTCGGAACCACGGCAATGGCTACTTCCACGCAGGAAAAGAAGCCCTTCAACCTGTCGCGCTGGGCGATAGGCCATCCGAGCATCGCGCGCTTCCTGTTCGGGCTGATCATCATCGCCGGCGCCTTTGGGCTGATGCGCATGGGCCAGAGCGAGGACCCGGACTTCACCTTCCGCGTGATGGTGGTGCAGGCGATCTGGCCGGGCGCCTCGATAGAGGAAATGCAGGACCAGGTCGTCAACAAGATCGAGCGCAAGCTGCAGGAGACGCCGCATCTCGACTGGGTGAAGTCCTACACGCGTGCCGGCAGCGCCATCATCACCGTGCAGGTGAAGGGCGACACCGATGCGGCGCAGGTGAAGGACGCCTTCTACCAGGTGCGCAAGAAGGTCGGCGACATCTCGGCCGAGTTGCCGCAAGGCCTGATCGGGCCGTTCTTCAACGACGAGTTCGGCGACACCTTCATCACGCTGCATTCGATCAGCGGCGACGGCTACAGCTATCCCGAGCTCAAGAAGTTCGCCATCCAGGCGCGCGACGTGCTGCTGACGACGCCTGGAGTCGAGAAGGCCGTCATCCTCGGCGACCAGCCGCAGCGCATCTTCATCGACGTCTCGTCCAAGGCGCTGGCCGAACGCGGCCTCACCCTCAACGACCTGCGCAACACGATCGCTGGCCAGAACAACATCGACGCCGCCGGCACCGTCGACACCGGCACGCGTTCGGTGCGCATTTCCGTCGAGGGCGACCTCAGCAAGGCGTCGGACATCCGCGAGCTCAGGCTGCGTGCCGGCACCCAGATCACCAGGCTCGGCGACATTGCAACCGTCACTCCCGGCCTCGAAGACCCCTATCAGCGCAAGTTCCGCTTCAATGGCAAGGACAGCGTCCAGGTTGGCGTCGTGATGGCCAAGGGCTTCAACGTCACGGATGTAGGCAAGGCGGTCGAGGCGACCTACGAGCGCTTCGAAACCTCGCTGCCCTACGGCGTGTCGGTCGATCAGATCTCCAACCAGCCGGAGGTCGTGACCGAGGCCATCGGAGAGTTCATGAAGGCGCTGGTCGAGGCGCTGCTGATCGTGCTCGTCGTCTCGTTCCTGTCGATCGGCTGGCGCTCGGGCCTGGTGATCGCGATCACCATCCCGCTGGTGCTCGCCGCGACCTTCGCCATCATGTTCGAGCTCGGCATCGACCTTCAGCGCATCTCGCTGGGCGCACTCATCATCGCGCTCGGCCTGCTCGTGGACGACGCCATGATCGTCATCGAGATGATGGAAAGAAAGCTGGAGGAAGGGCTGGTCAAGATCGAGGCGGCGAGCTTCGCCTATTCGTCGACGGCCTTCCCGATGCTGACCGGCACGCTGATCACCACTGCTGGCTTCATACCCGTCGGCTTCGCGGAATCGACCGCCGGCGAATATGTGCGCTCGCTGTTCTATGTCGTGGGCATCGCACTGGTGACGTCGTGGTTCGTCGCAGTCTACTTCACGCCGTGGCTCGGAAACATGATCCTGAAGCAGCGCAAGCATGCCGGCAGCCATCATGACGTGTTTGACACGCGCTTCTACCGCCGCCTGCGCTCGACGGTCGGCTGGGCCGTGCGTCACCGCATCATCGTGCTGACGCTGACGCTGGTCACCTTCTTCGGCTCGCTGTTCGCCTTCCAGTTCATCCCGCAGAACTTCTTCCCGCAGTCGTCGCGGCCGGAAATCCTCGTCGACCTGTGGCTGCCGGAAGGCACCAGCATCAAGGAAGTCGAGAAGCAGGCCGAGGCGCTGGAAGCCCGCATGATGGACGATCCGGACAAGAACTTCATCGCCACCTTCATCGGCGAGGGCGCGCCGCGCTTCTTCCTGCCGCTCGACCAGCAACTGCGTAACCCGAACTATGCCCAGCTGCTCGTGATGGCCAATGACGAGCCGGCGCGCGAGCGGCTGATCGTCAAGATGCGCACCATCCTGGCCGAGGACTTCCCGTCGGTCCGCGGCAAGGTGGACAGGCTGTTCCTCGGGCCGCCCACGGGCTGGCCGGTGCAACTGCGCGTCATGGGTCCCGACCGGGCCGAGGTCCGCCGGATCGCCGACCAGGTTAAGGCGAAGTTTGCCGAGACCCCCGAACTCGGCGCCATCCATGACGACTGGCTCGAGCCGGTGCCGGCGATGAAGCTGGTGGTCGACCAGGACAGGGCGCGGGCGCTGGGCGTCTCGTCGCAGCGCATCCGCCAGATGCTGCAGGCCACCATGTCGGGCGCGCCACTCGACGACTTCCGCGACGGCGAGGAGACGGTGTCGATCGTCGCCCGCGAGCCGGAGGCCAACAGGCACCTGCTGTCGGCGGTCGACTCGGTCTACATCCCGACTGACTTCGGCGGGTTCGTGCCGCTGTCGCAGGTCGCCAAGGTGGTGCCTGTGATGGAGCAGGGGATCGAGTGGCGCCGCGACCGCCTGCCGACGATCACGGTCAGGGCGACGCTGCCGGACGGCATCCAGCCTAACGACGTGACGATGAAGCTGTTCAACGACCTCAAGCCGCTGCGCGACAGCCTCGCCCCCGGCTACAAGGTCGAGATCCAGGGCGGTGCGGAGGATGCCGCCGAGAGCCAGGCTTCGATCGCCGCCAAGGCGCCGATCATGCTGCTGGTCATCGTGCTGCTGCTCATGGTTCAGTTGCAGCACTTCGGCAAGGCGATGCTGGTGCTGGCGACCGGCCCGCTGGGCATCATCGGTGCTGCGGCCGCGCTCCTGATCAGCGGCGCCCCCTTCGGCTTCGTCGCCATCCTCGGCGTGATCGCGCTGCTCGGCATCATCATCCGCAACTCGATCATCCTCGTCGACCAGATCGACCAGGACATCGCGGCGGGCATCGAACGCTCCGAGGCCATCATAGGCGCAGCGGTGCGCCGCTTCAGGCCGATCATGCTGACGGCGATGACGGCGGTTCTGGCGCTGATCCCGATCTCGCGCGGCGTTTTCTGGGGGCCGCTCGCCTATGCGATGATGGGCGGCATCCTGGTGGCGACGGTGCTGACCATCCTGGTCCTCCCCGCCGGCTACGCTCTGTTCTTCGGCCGCGAGCCGAAGAAGCAGGCCGAACCCGTGGCAGAACCAAAGGGTGAGGATCACGGCGATGTCGCCGAGATCGTCCAGCGGCCGGCACTGGCGGCTGAATAGGCAGCCTAAGGCGACTGGAGAAACGCACTGATGTGCCCGGCGACATCGCCGGGCGCCTCCCAGTGCATGTTGTGGCCGAGACGGGGCAACGTGATCAACCGCGCGCTGCCGATCGCGTCCAACATCTGGGTCTGATGTTCTGCGGTGGCGATATCGTCGCGTTCCCCGCGCATGATGAATGTCGGGGCTGAAATGTCCTGCAGTAGCGGCAAGGGGTCGTAGGCCGTCTGCTCGTAGTGAATCGAGCGCCAGATGCGCGCCGGAACCGAGGCGCATTCCCTGCGGACATGGGAGAGGAATTCCAAGTCGACAGGGACTGCGCCGGCGCACCACGCCCTGATGAACTCGGATTCCGGATCGATGGGGTCGCACAGGGCGACGATGTTGTCCCAGAGCCAGCCGGCGCGTTGGCGCGGCACGGCGGAGGTCGACATTAGCACGATCTTGCCGACGATCTGCGGCCAGCGCTCGGCGAGGGCCTGCGCGAGCCGCCCTCCCAGCGAATGGCCGACCACATGTGCCTGCGTGATGCCGAGTTCGGCGAGGAAAAGCCTGACGTCGTGCGCCATTTCGGGGATGGTGTAGCAGCCCTCCGGCCTGTCGGACTGGCCATGGCCGCGCAAATCCGGCGCGACGAGCCGAAAGCCACCGGCGAGGTAAGGTGCAATCAGGCTCCAGCTTCGCGCGCTGTCGGTGAAGCCGTGAAGCAGGAGCACGGGCGCACCGAGTGGCTCGCCCATTTCGACATAAGCGAGACGGAGGCCGTTCGGCAGCAGGCAAACCTGCTTCGAGGCGGCGAAGTCGTGTTGGGACAGCCGTTGCATGAGGGACCGGACCCATAGCGCCGAAGCATCTGCATCGGCGGGGACAGGATAGCCGGTCCGTCGGCTGGCGGCTATCCCGCCACGCGCTGCACCGGGGCCGCGCGGGCCTGCTGCCGGTCGATCCTCTCTATCAGGATCTGCTTGATCTCGGCGTCAGACGGGAAGGGCGATTCATGCATGGGCGAAAGCTCTCGGTACGATCCTGCCGAGAAGTAGCCGCCAGACATTACGGCAGCATGGCGCGAGGCCGGATCCCGGAAGCGTTGGCTCGCTTCCGGTTTGCCGGGACGCGCCGAGGCTCACTTCGCCGCGACGGCAGCCTGGCTGGCGGCAAGGTCGTCAGGTCCGATGCCGACGAGTTCGCGGTAGCGATCCGGGTCGGTGGCGCCCTCGGTGACGATGAGCAGCACACGCGAATTGCGGTCGAGGCCGATCGCGGCGCGCATTTCAGAATCGCGCGCCGCGCGGAACAGCCCGGCCATGCCGGCGGCACCGCTCTCGCCCGCGACCACGACCGGATCGTGTCCGAGCGGGCGGGCCAGCCGGTTCATGACCTCGACCGCGTCCTCGTCTTCCACGGTCATGAAGGCATCCGCGGTACGCGACAGGATGCGCCAGGCGAGCAGCGACGGCTCGTAGCACTCGAGCATCGCCATGACGGTGGGTTCGCCGTGCTGGAGCTTGACCGGATGGCCCGCGCGCGCGGTTTCGAAGATGCAGGCGGCGCGGGCCGGGTCGACGACGACGAAGGTCGGACGCGCTTCGCCGAAGCGGTCGGCGAGGTAGGCGGCGGTGGCAGCCGCGATGCCGCCCACGCCGGCCTGGACGAAGACATGGGTCGGCGGCGCGGGCAGCTTTTCCAACGCCTCGCGCATGATCGCCGTGTAGCCCTGCATGACCAGGCCGGGGATGCGCTCATAGCCCGGCCAGGACGTGTCCGAGACGACGGTCCAGCCCTTTGACTCGCAGACGCGCGCGGCCTCGGCGACGGAATCGTCATAGGTGCCGGCCACGCGCACCATTTCGGCGCCGTAGCGGGCGATGGCCTCGACGCGGGCGTCGCTGACGCCGCCATGGACGAAGATGACGGAGCGCGCTCCGACCAGTTGCGCGCCCTGCGCCACCGAGCGTCCATGATTGCCGTCGGTGGCACAGCCGAAGGTCATCGCCGACGAGATCTTCGCCACGTCGGGGGTGCGCAGATCGGCGATGCCCAGCGGCCTGCCGAGTTCCCGTTCCGCGGCCTCGAGTACCAGCCGGATGACCGCATAGGCGCCCCCGAGCGCCTTGAAGCTGCCGAGGCCGAGGCGATAGCCCTCGTCCTTGAGATGGATCGCGCCGATGCCGAGATCGGCGGCGAGCGAGGGCAGGGCGCGAAGCGGCGTGGCGCGATGGTTGGGCCGATGCGCCAGGAAGCGCTCGACCGCGTCGGCCGCGGTCACGCCGAGGGTTTCGGCATCTTCGGCCGCAAGCGGCTTGCGATAGTCGGGGTGCTGGTTGCGGATGAGCATGGTCCCGGCCTCCTGTTTTCGTGCATTGTTATTGCAACAGCAGTGAGAAAGGCGCTCTATTCCGGGCTTCATTGTGCAAGTTTGTATCGCGGAGCCGAGAATTGACCAGGCAGGCGCAGCCCGAACTCGACGTTTTCGATCTCGGGATCCTCGGCATACTGCAGCGGGACAACGCCACGCCGCAGCGCGAGATCGGCGAGGCGGTGAACCTGTCGGCGCCGGCGGTGCAGCGGCGCATCAAGCGTATGGAGGAAGCCGGCGTGATCGCCGCCAATGTCGCGGTCGTCGACCCCGACAAGGCCGGGCGGCCGATCACCATCATCGTCGAGATCGCGGTGGAGAGCGAACGGGTCGACCTGCTCGACGCTGTCAAGGCGAGCTTCACCACCGCGCCCGAAGTGCAGCAGTGCTACTACGTCACCGGCGAGGCCGACTTCGTGCTGGTCGTGACGGTCGCTTCGATGGGCGAATACGAAGCTCTGACCCGGCGACTTTTCTTCGCCAATCCCAACATTAGGCGTTTTCGCACGCTGGTGGCGATGGACCGGGTAAAGGTCGGGCTGACGGTTCCGCTGGGATAGCAGGCCCGCCCGCAGGGAGCGGACGGGCCGCCCGGCTTACTTCTTGACCGGCGCGTTCATAGCCCAGGCAATGCCGAACGGGTCGCGCAACTGACCCCAGCGGTCGCCCCAGAACATCACGTCGAGCGGCACGACCACCTCGCAGCCGGCCTCGACCGCCCGGTTCCACCAGGCATCGATGTCGTCACCGAGGATGAGCTGCATGGTGTAACCCTGGGCCTTCTCATGCGGGTGCCCATGCTCGGGATAGGCGTCCGACAACATCATCGACGAGCCGTTGATGTAGAGATGGACGTGCATCGTCCGGCCCTTTTCGTCCGGCGGGACGGCGAAGATGGTCTCGGCACCGAAGGCGCGCTTGTAGAATTCGGCGGCCTTGAGGGCGCCGTCGACCTGCAGATAGGCGACCAGGCCGCCGAGGACCTTCGGGGCGGGGTAGTCGATCTTCTGTGCTTCCGTCATTTGTCTCTCCGTTCCTCGCAGTGAATCCCATCGCCGTCGGCGATGCGGGGCACGTTACAGGCATCGTCGCGCCAATGCCCGATCCGATGCCTCGCCTTTAAGACGAGTGAAGATGGGTAAAGCCGACAATGCCGGCGAACATTTTCTCAGTCTCACGAATTTTGGCTCTCGAAGGCGAGCCCTGGGCGGCGTTCTACGAAACTGCTGTCGTTTCGCTGGAGCAAGTGACTGACGTGCTAGTTCGACGCGTTCGAGCATGGGGCGTCGATGCAAGGCGACGCCGCTGTCTGGCGAGCGCCCGACTGAGTTTTCCCCCGTAGAAAAGACGCGTAGTCAAAGAATCTCACCTTTGTCGACTTGACATACTCAACCTGCACCAATTCACCTGGCTTCAGGCATAGTTAAAGTAATATTGGAAAAGGATATGGAATG
>MEEF01000078.1 GCA_001724355.1 Mesorhizobium sp. SCN 65-20
GGCGCGGCTGCCGGCGCCGAGCGTGATCGTCTCGCCATCGCGCCTGAGTTCCCGGAGGCCGACCACGTCGCGATAGAAGGCGCCAAGCGCGCCGGCATCGCGGGCCTTCAGGCCTACACGGGAAACACTGATCGGCGTGGTTGCGGCAAAGGGAATGTTGCTCATCTCGGGCTCCGTATGGCCGGGCCGCGCGGCCGCTCCCACTGCGAGGAGCGCCGCGCCACCGACCAGTTTGCGTCGTGTCAAATCCAAAATCCAGCCTCCAGCCTATCCGGCCGCGGAGTCCGGCGACGCATATGTCAGCCGAGCCGGTCGTTCACACAAGGCAGCAAAGATCGAACACGTCGTTCAACAATTCGCGCAAGTACCGCGGGACAGTTGCGGCGGAGCCGCGTCGTCGCTACATGCGCGGCATGAAAGTCAAAGACGCCGACATCATCATCGTTCCCGGATACACCAACTCCGGGCCTGCCCATTGGCAAAGCCGATGGGAG
The DNA here is from genome assembly GCA_001724355.1 of Mesorhizobium sp. SCN 65-20. GTDB lineage: Bacteria > Pseudomonadota > Alphaproteobacteria > Rhizobiales > Rhizobiaceae > Aminobacter. The sequence goes on from MEEF01000078.1 coordinate 495, forward strand.
GAAAAGCTTTCGACCGCGCGCCGCGTCGAGCAGGCCGAATGGTCGAAGCCGGTGCGCGAGGACTGGACAGCCCGCGTGGTCGAGGAGGTCAACAAGGCCGAACGCCCGGTCGTGCTGGTCGCCCATTCGCTCGGCATTCCGACCGCGGTCCACGCCATACCGCAATTCACCAAGCGGGTGGCCGGAGGCTTCTTCGTGGCACCGCCCGACGTCTCCAATCCGGCCATCAAGCCCAAGCACCTGATGACCTTCGGGCCCTACCCGCGCGACCCACTGCCGTTTCCGTCGGTCGTCGTCGCCAGCCGCAACGATCCCTATTGCAGCCTCGACGTGGCCGAGGACATTGCCGCCGCCTGGGGCTCGCTGTTCATCGACGCGGGCGATTCCGGTCACCTCAACGCCGATTCCGGCCACGGACCCTGGCCGGAGGGCTCGATGGTGTTCGCCCAGTTCCTGTCGCGGCTGGAAGGCTGATCGCCCCGCCCGTCAGCCGATCGACTTCCTGAGATCGGCGAGCAGGCCCGACGCGCCTGCCGCGATCAGCTGTTGCTCCGACCCGGTGGCGAGCAGCTGGAATCCCATCTCGACGAAGCGACCGGCAATCGCCGGATCGGTGATGTAGATGCCGGCATGCTTGCCGGCGGCGCGCGTGCGCCTCGCCACGTCGGCCACGGTCCCCATCATGTCCTCGAGAGTGCCGTTGATCGTTTCGCCCTTGCTCCAGGCAATGGAGAAGTCGCCCGGGCCGACGAAGATGCCGTCGATGCCGGGGGTCGCCAGGATGCCATCGAGCGCGGCGACGGCGGCGTGGGTCTCGACCATGGCGAAGGAGACGGTGCGGGCATTGCTCTCGTGCAGCCAGGCAACGGAATCCTTGCTGCCGTGGCGCGGCGCGGCATAGGTCGGCCCCCACGAACGTTCGCCGAGCGGCGGATATTTCGTCGCCGCGGCGAAGCGCTGGGCATCGTCGACCGAATTGACCATCGGCGCGATGACCGCCTCGGCGCCGAAGTCGAGCGCCCGGCTCGCCATGTCGAAGCGGCCGACCGGCACGCGCACCAGCGCATGCTTGCCCGCGCCCAGCACGGGTGCCAGCGAGCGCAGCACGCTGTCTTCATTGTGGCCGCCATGCTGCATGTCGAGCGTGACCGCATCGAAACCCTGCCGCGCCAAGATCTCAACGGTGAGCGCATCCGGCACGCATGACCATGCGGTGAGGACGGTCTGGCCGGCGTTCAGTTTCTCGACGAGCGACATGTTCGGTTCTCCTTGAAGCAGGCGCCATTTCAGCCGGAACCACGGCTCGGCGCAAACAAAAACCGCCCGGAATCCGGGCGGTTCGTTGGTCCAGCACCAGGCTGAAATCAGCTGTTCTTGATCTCTTCGATCGCCTGCGCCATCAGTTCGTCCATGGTGCGGCGGATCTGGTGGTCGGACTGGTCGATGCCGGCGGCGTCGAAGTCGGCGCGGATCTTGCGGAACACGTCGTGATCGCCGGCTTCCTGGATGTCGGCGACGACGACCTCCTTGGCATAGGCCTCAGCGTCGGCGCCGGACTTGCCGAGCTTCTCGGCGGCCCAGCGGCCGAGCGTCTTGTTGCGCCGCGCATTGGCCTTGAAGCGCAGCTCTTCGTCGAAGACGAACTTGCGCTCGAAGCCTTCTTCGCGGTCCTTCATGCTGCTCATGGCAATCCTCCGAGCTCTAACAATCGATTCGACTTCGGCCTTATGTACTGTCGCGTTTCTCAAACCAAAAGCCCGTCGCCCGGTCAATATGCCTCTTTGGCACCGTTTCCGTGTTGCGGTGCGGCATTTCCGTACCAAAAGCCGTTGATTGGCCGGAAATCATCATTGAGCAATTTGCGCGTTTGCGGTAGAGACCGGCCTTGAAACCCACAGCCGCCGCGGCTTTGCGGCGTGAGAAAGGGACCGGTGCTTGCCGACTGCCCTTCCAACCAGAGAAACAATCAAATGAAGTCACGCCGACGCATTTACGAAGGCAAGGCCAAGATCCTTTACGAAGGACCGGAGCCGGGCACGCTGATCCAGTTTTTCAAGGACGACGCCACCGCCTTCAACAAGAAGAAGCACGAAGTGGTCGACGGCAAGGGCGTGCTGAACAACCGCATCTCTGAGCACATCTTCAACCACCTCAACCGGATGGGCATTCCGACCCACTTCATCCGCCGGCTCAACATGCGCGAGCAGCTGATCAAGGAAGTCGAGATCATCCCGCTCGAGGTGGTGGTGCGCAACGTCGCCGCCGGTTCGCTGGCCAAGCGCCTCGGCATCGAGGAAGGCACCGTGCTGCCGCGCTCGATCATCGAGTTCTACTACAAGGCCGATGCGCTCGATGACCCGATGGTCTCCGAAGAGCACATCACCGCCTTCGGCTGGGCAAGCCCGCAGGAAATCGACGACATCATGGCGCTCGCCATCCGCGTCAACGACTTCCTCTCCGGCCTGTTCATGGGCGTCGGCATACAGCTCGTAGACTTCAAGATGGAATGCGGCCGCCTCTACGAAGGCGACATGATGCGCATCGTCGTTGCCGACGAGATCTCGCCCGACAGCTGCCGGCTGTGGGACGTGGCGACCCAGGACAAGCTGGACAAGGACCGCTTCCGCCGCGACATGGGCGGTCTGGTCGAGGCCTACCAGGAAGTGGCGCGCCGTCTCGGCATCATGAACGAGAACGAGCAGCCTCGCCCCACGGGTCCGATCCTCGTCAAGCACTGATACATCCAGACACGGGCGCGAGTAACTTCGCGCCCGATCGTTTTTCCAAACCGACTCCGGAGTGAAATGCCCGTGATCAAGGCCCGCGTCACCGTCACCCTCAAGAACGGCGTGCTCGACCCTCAAGGCAAGGCGATCGAACATGCGCTCGACGGCCTCGGCTTCGGCGGCGTCGGCTCGGTGCGCCAGGGCAAGGTCTTCGACGTCGAGATCGACGGCAGCGACCGCGCCAAGGCAGAAGCCGACCTCAACGCCATGTGCGAGAAGCTGTTGGCCAACACGGTGATCGAGAACTATAGTGTGACGCTTACCTGAGGTTGTGCCGGAGGGTGTGGTGGCGGAAGTTTCAAGTGAACTTCTCTATGAGGTCCTGAAGAAAATTCAGTCTCACCTGGATGGCGTCGAACACGGCATTCGGGAGGTGAAGCAAGAGCTGATCTCCATTCGCGGCCACATGCTCTCGATGCAGAACGACGTCCACAACATCTATTCCAAACTCGATCGGCACGACGAAAGCCTCGAACGTATCGAGCATCGTCTAGAACTGCGTGAACTCGCCGAACCCCAGAGGCCCTACGAACCGAAATGAAATCAGCCGTCGTCCTCCTCCCCGGCCTGAACCGCGACCGCGACATGATCGCGGCGCTGACCAAGATTTCCGGCAAGGCGCCCGTCACCGTCTGGCAGACGGACACCGAGATCCCGGATGTCGACCTTATCGCCATTCCCGGCGGCTTTTCCTTCGGCGACTATCTCCGCTGCGGCGCGATCGCTGCCCGCATGCCGGTGTTGCGCGCGGTGGCCGAGAAGGCAGCAAAGGGCGTCCAGGTGGTGGGCGTCTGCAACGGCTTCCAGATTCTGGTCGAGGCGGGTCTGCTGCCGGGCGCGCTGATGCGCAACGCCTCGCTGAAATTCGTCTGCCGCGAAGTGAAGCTCGAGATCGCCAACGCCAACACGGCCTTCACCCGCAACTATGCGGCTGGCCAGGTGATCCGCTGCCCCGTGGCGCACCACGACGGCAACTATTTCGCCGACGCCGAGACGCTCGAGCGCATCGAAGGCAACGGCCAGGTGGTCTTCCGCTATGCCGAGGGTACCAATCCGAACGGCTCGATGAACGACATCGCCGGCATCATCAACGAAAAGGGCAACGTGCTCGGCCTGATGCCGCATCCGGAAAACCTGATCGAGGCGGCGCATGGCGGCAATGACGGCCGTGGCCTGTTCGAAAGCGCTCTCGGGCTGCCCAAGGCGGCCTGAACCGGCATCCGAACCATTTCCCTATTGAAAGGCAGGCATCGGCGAATGAAGACGTTGCGGATTCTGGCGGCATTTGCCGCAGTCATCGGTGTCGCCGCCTGCACGTCCGGTTCGAAGACGAGCAATCCTGCCGGCTCGGGCAAGAGCGCATCGCTGCGTGCCATGGAGCAGGTCGCCATTGCCGCACACAAATGCTGGTTCGCCAGCAAGGATCCGGCCTTCAGGAAGTACCAGATGGCCAACGAGTTGAACAATTTCGGGGGCACGCCGCGCTTCCTGCTGGTGCCGGCCAAGCAGTACGGTGCAAGGCCGCTGCTCGTGGTGCAGGCACGCGGCGCATCGAGCGAGGTCGAGGTGTTCGGTCCGCTGATGAGCGAAGCGCTTGGGGGGCGGATCGGCTCCGACGTGGCTCGCTGGCGTACCGGCGACGCTTCTTGCGGCGGGACCGCTTGACGCTGGGAATACTGCAGACGCCCGACATGGGCGCTAGCTGTTATCGTGCCGTGCGTCGCTGCAACTGTTGCAGAGCACGGCCATTCGGGCTTTAGGAAGGCCGCAAGGCCGAACTGACGGGAAAACCGATGACCATTCAGAACGACGTGAAGATCACCGGCGAGCTCATCGCCGCCCATGGGCTCAAGCCGGACGAGTATCAGCGCATCCTCGACCTTGTCGGACGCGAGCCGAGCTTCACCGAACTCGGCATCTTCTCGGCGATGTGGAACGAGCACTGCTCGTACAAGTCGTCGAAGAAGTGGCTGCGCACGCTGCCCACCAAGGGTGAGGTCGTCATCCAGGGCCCCGGCGAGAATGCCGGAGTCGTCGACATCGGCGATGGTGACTGCGTGGTCTTCAAGATGGAGAGCCACAACCACCCGTCCTACATCGAGCCCTACCAGGGTGCGGCGACCGGCGTCGGCGGCATCTTGCGCGACGTCTTCACGATGGGCGCGCGCCCCGTGGCCTCGATGAATGCGCTGCGCTTCGGCGCGCCCGACCATCCCAAGACCCGGCACCTCGTGGCCGGCGTGGTTGCCGGCGTCGGCGGCTATGGCAATGCGTTCGGTGTACCTACCGTCGGCGGAGAAGTGAATTTCGACGCGCGCTACAACGGCAACATCCTGGTCAACGCCTTTGCCGCCGGTCTCGCCAAGACCGATGGCATCTTCCTGTCGCAGGCCAAGGGCGTCGGCCTGCCGGTCGTCTATCTCGGCGCCAAGACCGGCCGTGACGGCGTCGGCGGCGCGACCATGGCCTCGGCCGAATTCGACGACAAGATCGACGAGAAGCGTCCGACCGTGCAGGTCGGCGATCCGTTCACCGAGAAGTGCCTGCTGGAAGCCTGCCTCGAGCTGATGGCTTCGGGCGCTGTCATCGCCATCCAGGACATGGGTGCCGCCGGCCTCACTTGCTCGGCCGTCGAAATGGGCGCCAAGGGCGACCTCGGCATCGAACTCGACCTCGACAAGGTGCCGGTGCGCGAAGAGCGCATGAGCGCGTATGAAATGATGCTTTCGGAGAGCCAGGAGCGCATGCTCATGGTGCTGCGCCCGGAAAAGGAGGAAGAAGCCGAGGCTATCTTCGTCAAGTGGGGCCTCGACTTCGCCATCGTCGGCAAGACGACCGACGACCTGCGCTTCCGCGTCATCCATCAGGGTGTCGAGGTTGCCAACCTGCCGATCAAGGAACTCGGCGACGAGGCGCCTGAGTACGATCGCCCGTGGGTCGAGCCGGCCAAGCGCGCGCCGCTGGCCGCGGACGACGTGCCGCAGGCCGACGTGGCCGACGCGCTGCTGAAGATGCTCGGCGGACCCGACCTGTCGTCGCGCCGCTGGGTCTACGAGCAGTACGACACGATGATCCAGGGCAACTCGCTGCAGCGGCCCGGTGGCGACGCCGGCGTGGTTCGCGTCGAGGGCCATCAGACCAAGGCGCTCGCCTTCTCGTCCGACGTCACGCCGCGCTATTGCGAAGCCGACCCCTATGAGGGCGGCAAGCAGGCGGTGGCCGAGTGCTGGCGGAATCTCACCGCGACCGGCGCCCTGCCGCTCGCTGCAACCGACAACCTCAACTTCGGCAATCCCGAGCGGCCCGAGATCATGGGCCAGTTCGTCAAGGCAGTGACCGGCATTGGAGACGCCTGCCGTGCGCTCGGCTTCCCGATCGTGTCGGGCAACGTCTCGCTCTACAACGAGACGAACGGCCAGGGCATCCTGCCGACGCCCACCATCGGCGGCGTCGGCCTGATCGACGATTGGTCGAAGATGGCCAAGGCCTGCTTTGCCAAGGAAGGCGAAGTGATCCTGCTGGTCGGCGGCCCTGCCAAGTGGGGCACCCACCTCGCCCAGTCGATCTACATGCGCGACGTGCACGGCCGCACCGACGGCCCGCCGCCGGCAGTCGACCTCGAGCACGAGAAGAAGGTCGGCGATTTCGTTCGCAAGCTGATCCGCAGCGGCACGGCCACCGCCGTGCACGACTTGTCGGACGGCGGCCTGGCCGTGGCCCTCGCCGAAATGGCGATGGCGTCGAGCGTCGGTGCTGTCGTTCCGGGCCTCAGCGGCACCGACCCCATCCCGGTGTTCTTCGGCGAGGACCAGGGCCGCTACCTGGTCACCGTCAAGCTCGACCCGCAGTCGGCCGAAATGCAGGAACTGTGGAACGATGCCAAGGCACTCGGCATCCATGCCCCGTGGATCGGAACGACCGGCGGCAAGGAATTGAAGCTCGGCGATGCACGTGCAGTGGCGATCGATGAGCTGACCTCGGCTCACGAAGGCTGGTTCCCACGCTTCATGGACGCCGACCTGACGCTCTGAGGCAGAAGCGCTTCAGTCGCTCCAGATGATAGCCGGCGTGCCGCGCGCCGGCGCGTCGGGGATGTGCGCCGAGTAGCCAATGCAAAGTGCCGATGCCGGAGTGACCTCCGGTGGAATGTTCAGTTCCGCTTTGGCTTCGGGGGTCCGAAGCCAAAGCATGGGCGCACCACCCAGCACGTGCCCAACCCCCGGGCATGCGCGGACAGCATCAGGTTCTGGCCGGCGCGGCAGCAATCCTCGACCGGACCCGAGATGACGATCACGGACGGGGCATCCCAGAAGACCTTGAAGTCAGGCTTTTCGGTCCAGGTCCACCCCGCCCCTCAGGCCGATGGGCCCGAGCGTATTCCTTTGCCAGCTTGCCGTAGACGGAGATGCGCTCCAGCCCCTCGACGACGTTGAAAGTCCAGGGAGCCTGCGTGCTGGTGGGAGCGGGAGCCTGGGCCGCGTCGAGGATAACTTGCCTGAGCAACGCGCGCTCGACCGGCCGCGGCAGGAACTGCCTCACGGACCTTCGGGTGTGGATTGCCTCTATGACGTCCACGGCCTTCCCATCGTCCTGGATGCCCACGCCCGGCGCCCGCATGTGCGCGCCATGTTGCATTGACCTCGCATCCTATCACGGCCATATCTCAGTGAACGACTCATGGAGCATGCACGATGCCGATGGACGCCCGCGATATCGAAAAACTCATCAAGGACGGCATTCCGGACGCCAAGGTGACCATCCGCGATCTGGCCGGCGACGGCGACCACTACGCAGCCGAGGTTGTATCGGAGAGCTTCCGCGGCACGAGCCGCGTACAGCAGCACCAGATGGTCTATGACGCGCTGAAGGGCAACATGGGCGGGGTGCTGCACGCGCTCGCCCTGCAGACAAGCATTCCGGAGTGACCTGAGCGTGTCGTTCCTGAACGACCTGGTCGAGGGCGTCGTCGACGGCGCGCTCAAGGACATACTGAGGAAGACCTCGGGCACGTCGAAGCGTACGCGTCGGCGCAAACGCGCGATGTCGACGAGTTCTGCCACGCTGCGCCAGATCGAGAAGCTTTTGAGGCCAGCCAAGAAGCAGACGAGCCGCAAGCGCACGGTGCGATCGCGTTCGAAGGTGCGCCGTCGCGCCTGAGCGCCCCGTTGAGGGCACGCTTTGCGCGGGAACGGGCTCTATTGCGCTCCAACCGCCGGTTCCGCAAAGAGCGGCGCGGCAAGGCTTGGAATGCTCGACTGTTGCAACCACATAGTGGCAAGTGCTAGCAGTCTAGCGGACATTGCCGGCGAAGCAGTCCGGCCAGATTGAGGTTTAGACGCCATGAGCGGAATCAACGAATACATCGATAGCGAAGTGAAGAGCCAGGACGTCGTGGTGTTCATGAAGGGCACCCCCGGCTTTCCGCAGTGCGGCTTTTCCGGCCAGGTCGTCCAGATCCTCGACTACCTCGGCGTCGACTACAAGGGCGTCAACGTCCTGACCTCGAACGAGCTGCGCCAGGGCATCAAGGACTACTCCAACTGGCCGACGATCCCCCAGCTCTACGTCAAGGGCGAGTTCGTCGGCGGCTGCGACATCATCCGCGAGATGTTCCAGGCCGGCGAGTTGCAGTCCTTCCTTCAGGAGAAGGGCGTGAGCGTCAAGGGCGCCGCCTGACCTAAGAATTATCGGCTCCGGCCTGTTCCGGGGTCCCGTTTCGTGGCAATGCGCCGGCCCTCCGGCGCATTTGCGTCTGAATAGGATTCCGACATGGAACAGAACGTCAAGAACGACGCCCAGCAGGGCGCGCTATCGATTCCGCGCTGGGAATTCATCGCTCTTACGGCGGCACTGATGGCCGTCAACGCCCTCGCCATCGACATCATGCTGCCGGCACTGCAGCAGATGGGGGCGAGTCTCGGCGTCGTGAGCGAAAACCACCGCCAGTTCGTCATCACCGCCTACATCGCCGGCATGGGGCTGGCGCTGCTGTTCTACGGCCCGGCGTCCGATCGCTTCGGGCGGCGCGGCCCGCTGCTGTTCGGCCTTGGCATCTACGTGATGGCGGCCTTTGCCGCGGCCTTCGCCCCCTCCTTCGAGATCCTGCTCGCGCTACGCTTCATCCAGGGCGTCGGTGCGGCGTCGACCCGCGTCATCGCCGTTTCGATCGTCCGCGACCGTTTCGGCGGGCGCCAGATGGCCGAGATCATGTCGCTGGTGTTCATGGTGTTCATGATCATCCCGGTGATAGCGCCCGGCATCGGCCAGATCGTGATGTTGTTTTCCGAATGGCACATGATCTTCGTGGTCATGTCGCTCAGCGCGCTTGCGATCACAGCGTGGGCCGCGTTCCGCCTGCCGGAGACGATGCACCCGGAAGACCGCCGGCCGCTGAGCCTGTTGTCGATCGCCCGCGGCTTCCGCATCGTGCTGACGACGCGCGTGTCGCTGTTCTACACGCTCGCCTCGATGATCATCTTTGGATCCCTGTTCGGCTTCATCAACTCGGCCCAGCAGGTCTATGTCGGCATCTACGGGCTCGGCGTGTGGTTCCCCGCCGTCTTCGCGGCGATCGCCGCCATGATGTCGGTTTCGTCGTTCCTGAACTCGCGGCTGGTGGTGAAGCTCGGCATGCGCCGCCTGTCGCACGGCGCCCTGCTCGGCTTCATCGTGGTGAGCGCCATCTGGTTCGCATGGTCGCTGACGGGCTCGGTGCCCTTCCCCGCCTTCATACTGCTGTTTGCCGCAGCCATGTTCCAGTTCGGATGGATCGGCTCGAACTTCAATGCGATCGCCATGGAGCCGCTCGGCCACATCGCCGGCACGGCGTCCTCGGTACAGAGCTTCATGCAGACGGTGGGTGGAGGGCTGATCGGCGCCCTCATCGGCCAGTCGTTCGACGGCACGGTGATGCCGCTGGCCGCGGGCTATGTCAGCGTTTCAGTGCTCGGCCTGATGATGGTGCTGATCGCCGAGCGCGGAAAACTGTTCGGCGCGCCGAACGCGCCGGCCAGGCCTCACTGAGACAGGGACAGACCCGCGAAGTCGAAAAGCTTGCGGTCGAGCATATGCGACGGCCGCACGTTCGCGAGCGCACGGATCATGGTGTCCTTGCGGCCGGGCATGCGCTTTTCCATGTCGTCCAGCATCGCCTTCATGGCGTTGCGCTGGAGCCCCTCCTGGCTGCCGCACAGGTCGCAGGGGATGATCGGGAACTTCATGGCGTCCGCGAATTTGGCCAGATCGGCCTCGGCGCAGAGGCTCAGCGGCCTCAGCACCATGACGTCGCCTTCGTCGTTCACCAGCTTTGGCGGCATGGCGGCGAGGCGACCACCGTGGAAGAGGTTCATGAAAAAGGTTTCGAGGATGTCCTCGCGATGATGGCCGAGCACCAGCGACGAGCAGCCCTCCTCGCGTGCGATGCGGTAGAGGTGGCCGCGCCGGAGCCGCGAGCATAGCGAGCAGTAGGTGCTGCCCTCGGAGAGCTTGTCGGTGACGACAGAATAGGTGTCGCGGTACTCGATGCGATGCGGAATGCCGTTGGCGTTCAGGTAGTCGGGCAGGACGTTCTTGGGGAAATTCGGCTGCCCCTGGTCGAGGTTGCAGGCCAGCAGTTCAACCGGCAGCAGGCCGCGCCATTTGAGATCGAGGAGGACGGCGAGCAGGCCGTAGGAATCCTTGCCGCCGGACAGCGCCACGAGCCAGCGTTCGCCGGGCTTCACCATGGCGTAGTCCTCGATCGTCTGGCGTGTCAGACGCAGCAGCCGCTTGCGCAGCTTGTTGAATTCCACGGAAGACGGCGCGTCGCGGTAGAGCGGGAATGCGGTTTCCGGCTCGACCAAAGCGTCCTGTTCGTGAATGCCCATCGGCCCGGTCCTTCAATCCGCTGCGCCGCGAGCGGCAATTCTCTGTCTGCTGCGGTATTTCGCAAATTCGGGCGGCTTGCAAGACGCCAAGGGCAGACTGGGCCCCAAACGAAAAGAGCGGCCGTTGCCGGCCGCTCTCCGAAATTCGATGCTGAACCCGTAAGGGATTAGCGCGAATAGAATTCGACGACGAGGTTCGGTTCCATCTGGACGGCGAACGGAACGTCCGACAGGCCGGGAACGCGAGCAAAGGTCGCGACCATCTTGTTGTGGTCGACTTCGATGTAGTCCGGAACGTCGCGCTCGGCGAGAGCAACGGCCTCGAGCACCATGACCAGCTGCTTCGACTTCTCGCGAACCTCGATCACGTCGCCAGCCTTGCAGCGGTAGGACGAGATGTTGGTGCGCTTGCCGTTGACGTTGACGTGGCCGTGGTTGACGAACTGACGGGCCGCGAAAATGGTCGGCACGAACTTGGCGCGGTAGACGACCGCATCCAGACGCGACTCGAGCAGGCCGATCAGGTTCTCCGAGGTGTCGCCCTTGCGGCGGTTGGCCTCTTCGTAGGTCTTGCGGAACTGCTTCTCGGAAACGTCACCGTAGTGACCCTTCAGCTTCTGCTTGGCGCGCAGCTGCAGACCGAAGTCCGAGAGCTTGCCCTTGCGGCGCTGGCCGTGCTGGCCGGGGCCGTATTCACGCTTGTTGACCGGGGACTTCGGGCGGCCCCAGATGTTCTCGCCAAGACGGCGGTCGAGTTTGTACTTGGCGGATTCGCGCTTGCTCATCGCATTTCCCTTCAAAACGTTGCACCCGGAACTTCACGCTCCAGGCGAGGAAAACGCGCCCTCCTCTGGCCCCGTTTTCGAGACCTGACAGGACCTTCCACGCACGCTTTGCGGAAAAGGCCCACGGGACACGTTAATTAAGCAAGACCAGGAAAAGTGCCTCGCGGTTTTCCGCCCGGTCTTGCGCACTCAAAAGTAAACACCGGGCGTTTCGGCCCGGCGTTAGCGGCTAACTAGGGTAAACGGGCCGAGATGTCAACGCTTTGGCGTCACAGCCGGTCACTTCGCATCGTGGAAGATGATGCCGAGCGTGAAGCGCTCGCCGGAGCGGATGCGGCTGACGCCATGGCGCATCCTTACCCGGTAGTCGCCGCGGCTTCCAGCCTTGGGCCGGTCGATGACGGCAAACAGCGCGCCACAGCCCACGCGCAGCGGTACGACCTCGGCGCGCGACTGCATGCGCGGGCGCTGCTCGGTCATCACGAACTCGCCGCCGTTGAACTCCTTGCCCGGCTCGCTCAGCAGAATCACCAGTTGCACGGGAAAGAGATGGGTACCGTAGACATCCTGATGCAAGCAGTTGTAGTCGCCCGCGCCGTATTTGAGCAGAAGCGGCGTCGGCCTCGTCTGGCCGTCGGCATGGCATTCGGCCAGGAAGGCGCTGAGATCGGGCGGATAGCGCCTCGCGATGCCCATGCGCTCGTTCCAACGGCTCGCGAAGGGTGCCAAGCGCCTGTAGAAGTCGTGACGCAGCGTCGAGATCGTGTCGGGCAGCGGATCGGCGAAGTACTTGTACTCGCCTGCCCCGAACCCGTGGCGCTGCATGACAATTCGGCTGCGGAAATGCTTGTCGTCCCCATAGAGTGCACGCAACTCGCGGCATGTGTCACGATCGAGCAGCGGCCCCGTCGGCGCCGCACCGAACTCGTCGAGCTCGGCAAGAATACGGTGCCAGTCGAGGTTCTCGACGATATCAGGCATTTGCATGGGTCCAGCGTCCATCCGCTTCACTCCTTCTCGGTCTTGCCGGGAAGTTAGGCGCCGGACGCGTCAACCGCATTCCGTTTCATGCCGCGCCTTCAGGCAGTGGCGTCGAACGCATCGCGGGCGCAGCGCATCTGGTCGCGATTTGTGGCCGCCCAGCTGCCGAGCGCGCCGATGGGCACCGCGATCGACTGTCCGAGCTCGGTAAGCCCGTACTCCACCTCCGGCGGCGTCGTCGGCCGCACGGTGCGGCGCACCAGCCCGTCGCGCTCGAGCGAGCGCAGCGTCACTGTGAGCATGCGCTGGGAAATGCCTTCGATCGTGCGCTTCAGCGCGTTGAAGCGCACCGGCCGCTCCTGAAGGTTCATGATGACCATCAGGCTCCACGTGTCGCCGACACGGTCGAGCACATCGCGGATCGGACAGGAGCGCCCGTCGCTTTCAAATCCGGGTGTCGCCTGCAGCAGCGGAGCCGCGGGGTTGGTCACGTCGGGCTTGGCAGGCGCGTTCATGCGGTTCTCTCCGGGTAACCTGGGCACGAAATCATGCGTTCTTTTCGGGCCTTTCCGTCGAAGCTATATGGTTATCGTTGGTAACCTGATTACGGATCATACCTTCTTTGCCGATGGAAGGCAAAGCGGGCTCAAAGGAGAACAAGCATGAACATCGCACTCATCGGCGCGTCCGGATTCGTCGGCAGCGCAGTGCTCGAGGAAGCCGTGGCGCGCGGCCACAAGGTGACAGCAATCGTCCGCGACACCGGTAAGGTCGCCAAGCTCGACGGCGTCACCACGGTAAAGGCTGATGTCACCGAGGCAGGTGCTGCAAATTCGGCGATAGCGGCAAGCGACGTGGTGATTTCGGCCTTCAATGGCGGCTGGGGCGACCCGGAGATCTACGCCAAGCATCTCGGCGGCTCGAAAGCCATCGCGGCCTCTGCCAAGGCCGAGGGCAAGCGCATCATCGCCATCGGCGGTGCAGGCAGCCTGGAGATCGGCGGCAAGCAGCTCGTCGACAGCCCCGAGTTCCCGGCCGAATACAAGGATGGCGCCCGCGCCGCGCGCGACGCACTTGCGGACCTGCGCACCCAGACCGACCTGGAGTGGTCGTTCGTATCGCCGCCGATCAACCTCTTCCCAGGCGAACGCACCGGACAATTCCGCATCGGCGGCGACCAGCCCGTTTTCGACGACAAGGGACAGAGCGCAATCTCGGTCCAGGACCTGGCGGTGGCGATCCTAGACGAGGCCGAGGCGCCCAGGCATACGGGCAAGCGCTTCACGGCGGGTTATTGAACCAGAAAACAGCGCCTGCCGGCCTCAATGCTTCGCCTTGTGTTCCGGCAGGCCCTTGTGCTTCGTCTCGGCGAACTCCTCGAGTTCCTTCTCGGTCATCGATTCGTACATTTCCTTGGAAGCGCCGAAGAGTTCGCTCTTCTTGATCTCGCCGCGCTTGGCGGCGAGCGCAGCACCGGCGGCTTTCTGCTGGGCTCTGGATGTGGCAGGCATGTCGCATCTCCTTCCATCGAGGATCGGAAACGCCCGCAGGGGATCGATGTTCCGCTCAGACTGTCAGCCCGAAGCCCTGCATCAGCCGGCGCGTGGCGAAATCGGCCTTGCCCGACGTGAAGACGGCAAGGTCGGGTTCGACCGCCCGCGTCGCTTGCGAACCGTCGAGCAGCGACAGGGCCCGCCGCGCAATCGCCTCTGCCGGATCGATCCAGTCGACCGGCCAGGGCGCAGTCTTGCGCATGCGGTTGACGAGGAAGGGATAGTGCGTGCAGGCGAGCACGACGATGTCGGTGCGGCGCCCGTCCTGCTCGACGAAGCAGGGGGCGATCTCCTCGGCGACCACCTGCTCGTCCACAAAACCCTCGCGCATGTAGGTCTCGGCGAGGGCCGCCAGCTTGTGGCTGCCGACGAGGCGCACATGGCACTTGGACGCCCATTGGGTGATGAGGTCGCGCGTGTACTGACGCTTCACCGTGCCGGGCGTCGCCAGCACCGAGACTAGGCCGGACCGCGTGCGCTCCGCCGCAGGCTTGATTGCCGGCACGGTGCCGACGAAGGGATGGCCGGGAAAGCGCTCGCGGATCGCCTCGATGACCAGCGTCGACGCAGTGTTGCAGGGAATGACCGACAGCTCGGGCTTGAAGCGCTCGAGCAGGTCGGCGAACAGATCGAGGATGCGCTGCTTGAGCGCCGGTTCCTCCCAGCCGCCATAGGGAAATGCGGCATCGTCGGCGACATAGACGAAGCGCCGGTCCGGCATCAGCACGCGCGCCTCGCGCAGCACGGTCAGCCCCCCGATGCCGGAATCGAACATCAGGATCGGGCGATCAGTCATTGTCGAGGCCCTTACCGCCTGCGGGCGGCGTGTCGTCGTCATCATAGTCGGCAGCCGCCGAGCGTGCGGCCTTGTCGGCCTTGGCCTTGCGCTCCGGATAGCCGGCGCCGCGCGGTTCCTTGGGCGAGAAATAGTCGAGCGAGGCCACGACGCCGCGCAACACCTTGAGCTCGGGCTCGGCAAACCCCGCGCGCGTCAGCACAGCGCGCAAGTTGTCGACCATCTTCGGCTTCTTGGGTGCGGGACGGAAATAGCCGCGGGCTTCGAGCGCCGCTTCGAGATGGTCGAACAGGCCCTGCAGTTGCTGCTTCGTTGCAGGCGCCATCTCCGGTCCGGAGAAGTTGGTCTGGGTCTCGCTCTCCAGGCCCGACTTCATCCACTCATAGGACATGAGCAGGACCGCCTGGGCGATGTTGAGCGACGAGAAGCCCGGGTCGACCGGGAATGTCACGATCTCGTCAGCGAGGCCGACCTCTTCATTGTAGAGGCCGAAGCGTTCGCGCCCGAACATGATGCCGGTGCGCTGGCCAGAGACACTGCGCGCCCTGAGCGCCCTGCCCGCCTCGACCGGGCCGCGCACTTCCTTGAAGCCATCGCGCTCGCGTGCCGTGGTGGCGAAGACGAAGTTCAGGTCGGCGATCGCCGAGGCAAGGTCGGGGAAGACGACGACGGCATCGATGACGTGGTCGGCGCGGCTGGCAGAAGCCCGCGCCTTCTCGTTCGGCCAGCCGTCGCGCGGATTGACCAGCCGGAGTTCGGCGAGGCCGAAATTGGCCATGGCGCGCGCCACCATACCGATGTTCTCGCCGAGCTGCGGCTCGACGAGGATGATGACGGGCATTGCGGAAGGCTGGGGAGCTTCGGTCATGGATGCGATTGAACCAGAAATTGCGACTTTTGCGCGTCCCTGACATATTCGGCGCGGAAAATGAAGTTCCGGTAAGGAACCCAAGTGGCCGACGACCTCGCGGAACGCATCAGGCAAGCCATCGGCGAAGCCCCCAATGTCGGCGAGATCCGCATGTTCGGCGGAACCTGCTTCACGCTCAACGGCAACATGATGGTGGGCACCCTGAAGGACGGCAGCCTGCTCGCCCGCGTCGGCGACGAGCAGGAGCCGGACGCGCTGGCCCGGCCCGGAGCGCGGCGGATGGATTTCACCGGGCGCGAGATGAAGGGTTTCATCATCGTGGCGGGCGAAGAGTTGGACGACGGCGCCCTCGCCGGCTGGATCGCGATGGCTTCACGATTCGTCGGGCCCATGCCGCCGAAGAAGCCCGGAGCAGCAAAAAAGTAGAGCGGTGCGGCGCGCCCCGGGACAGAGGCTACGCGTTTCTCATACATTGTAGGCGTCTTGCGCCAAATGTAGCAGAGGCAATCATTTGCGCGGCCCGGTCGGCTTTGATATAGGGGCCGCACTCCCTATCACGAAGGCTCCGGAGCCGACCGGCTTCAAGCAGAAAGAGGCACTTTCCATGGCGAAGATCAAGGTGGCCAACCCCGTCGTCGAACTCGACGGCGACGAGATGACCCGCATCATCTGGCAGTTCATCAAGGACAAGCTGATCCACCCTTATCTCGACCTGAACCTCGAATATTACGACCTCGGCATCGAGCACCGCGACGCCACCAACGACCAGGTGACGATCGACGCGGCCAATGCCATCAACAAGCACGGCGTCGGCGTGAAGTGCGCCACCATCACCCCCGACGAGCAGCGCGTCGAAGAATTCAAGCTCAAGAAGATGTGGAAGTCGCCCAACGGCACGATCCGCAACATCCTGGGCGGCACCATCTTCCGCGAGCCGATCATCATGAAGAACGTGCCGCGTCTGGTTCCGGGCTGGACCAAGCCGATCATCGTCGGCCGTCATGCCTTCGGCGACCAGTACAAGGCGACCGACTTCAAGTTCCCGGGCAAGGGCAAGCTGTCGATCAAGTTCGTCGGCGAAGACGGCCAGGTGATCGAGCACGACGTGTTCGACGCTCCGGGCGCCGGCGTGGCCATGGCCATGTACAACCTCGACGAGTCGATCCGCGAATTCGCCCGCGCCTCGCTGAACTACGGCCTGCTGCGCAACTATCCGGTCTATCTCTCGACCAAGAACACCATCCTCAAGGCCTATGACGGCCGCTTCAAGGACATCTTCCAGGATGTCTACGAGAAGGAAT
>MEEF01000079.1 GCA_001724355.1 Mesorhizobium sp. SCN 65-20
GGGCACCAGCAGGCCCTGGCCGTCGTAGAACACGGTCGGGCCGAAATCGAGGCCGAGCGAGGTCTCGCGCGAGAAGGTGTTGGTGGTCTGGCGCGACAGGACGTCGATCTCGCCCGACTGAAGCGCCTGGAAACGGGTGTTGATGTTGGTGAGGACGAAGTCGACCTTTTCCGGATCGCCGAACACCGCAGCCGCGATCGAGCGGCAGACGTCCGCGTCAAAGCCCTGCATCCGGCCCTTCTCATCCGCCGCCGCGAAGCCGGGCGTGCTCAGCGACACGCCGCAGATCAGCTTGCCGCGGCTCTTGACCGTGTCGAGCGTCGCCGCCTGCGCGGCAACCGCGCCGGCCATGAGTGCTACGGTGGCGGTGCACAGCGCCAGAAGTCTACGTTTCATTCATCCCTCCCGAATGTTGATCGCGTTCCTCGCAAGATCCCCCGCGCCTGCCTTCCCCGGGCGGCGGACCTTCACACCGGTATGTATGCATGGATTGTGTACGACAAGGAAGATGTCGTCGACAAAAATTGTATACAATTATTCGAGAGTGTGAATAAGCCCGTGGCCGGCTGGCGCAGGCCGTCGACACGTGGGTATCAGCCGGGCGGCTGGGCCCTCCTCGGGCGACTTATCCGACAAAAAAAGGGCCCGGCCGGCTGGTTGCTCGACCAGGCAGGATCGTTGAAAGCAAGTTCTATGTGGCGTGAATGATTATCGTTCCCGTGGAAACCTTCGGGGCGTCGACGCCGATGTGCCCAGCGTTCTGCGCAATCCACTCCTTGGCACGGCGGACACTTTCGTCGGTGCCTTCCTTGTCCTTGCACACCGTCATCGACAGGCCGCCTAGGCCGTCGCTACTGCGGGCGAGTGTGTAGCTGACGAAGCCCTTTACCGAGCGGATCAGTTGCTCAACCTCGGCCTTTCGCTCCTCGAGCAGTGCGAACAGTTCCTTGGCGCCCTTACCCGTATATGTCCTGACAACGGCATCCATGGTGTTCCCCAATCCTGAAAACGCGTTCAGGTCCTGAACGCGGATCATGGAGAGCATCGATCGAAGTCAACGGCTCCGGTCCTGCTGACCAAGCGGCCATGGTGCGCTCGGCGGCAATACATTACAATCTTCTAATATAGATCAAGAGTTGTCGCGCTCCCCGCTCCGGCGGGCAGCCCGTCCGGGACGTAACCGGACAGGGACGCCTTGCCCCGTCACCCACCTTGGCCGCCAAGCTTTCAGAGTTTCGTCCAGGCCGCGTTCTTCTTCGACGAGCGCACGCACGCTTCCACGAAGGCCACGCCCTCGACCCCGTCCTGCACGGTCGGATAGATCACGTCCTTGCCCGGCTTGCCGCCCTTCTTGCGCGCCTCGCGGATGGCGCGGGCCGCTTCCTGGTAGATGTTGGCGAAACCTTCGAGATAGCCTTCTGGGTGGCCCGAGGGCACGCGCGTCACACGCGCTGCAGCAGGTCCGGCGCCGACGCCGCCGCGGGTGATCAGTTGCTTCGGCTGGCCGAAGGGCGTGTACCAGAGATAGTTCGGGTCGGCCTGCACCCATTCGATGCCGCCCTTGGAGCCGTAGACGCGCAGCTTGAGCCCGTTCTCGTGGCCTGGCGCCACCTGGCTCGCCCAAATCATGCCCTTGGCGCCGCCCTTGAAGCGCAGCATGACGTTGACGTTGTCGTCGAGCAGCCGGCCCGGCACGAAGGCGTCGAGATCGGCCGACAGGCTGTCGAGCTCGAGGCCGCTGACGAAGCGGGCGAGATTGTAGGCGTGGGTGCCGATGTCGCCGGTGGCCCCGCCCGCGCCCGACTGCTTGGGGTCGGCGCGCCAGGCAGCCTGCTTCTGGCCGGTAGCGGCGAGGTCCTCGGTCAGCCAATCCTGCGGATATTCGGCCTGGACGACGCGGATCTCGCCGAGCAGGCCCTTCTGGACCATCTCGCGGGCCTGCCGGATCATCGGGTAGCCGGTGTAGTTGTGGGTGAGCACGAAGACCTTGCCGGTCTTCTCGACGAGCGCGGCAAGCTTCTTCGCTTCGGCCAGCGTCGCGGTCAGCGGCTTGTCGCAGATGACGTGGATACCCGCTTCGAGGAAGGCCTTGGCCGCCGGAAAGTGGATGTTGTTGGGCGTGACGATGGCGACTGCCTCGATGCCGTCGGGGCGTTTCGCCTCTGCCTTCGCCATTTCGGCATAGGAGCCGTAGCTGCGTTCGGGGTCGAGACCGATCTCGGCAGCTGAAGCCTTGGCCCGTTCGGGGTTGGAGGACAGCGCACCCGCAACCAGTTGGAACTCGCCGTCCATGCGGGCCGCGATGCGGTGGACCGCGCCGATGAATGCGCCCTGCCCGCCGCCGACCATGCCGTAGCGGATCGGCCCGCTGCCGCTCTCGGATTTCGATGCACCGACCATGCTTTGTGTCCTCCCTTGATTTGTTCGAACCGCCCCTCATCCCCCTGCCGGGACCTTCTCCCCGCAGTGACGGGGAGAAGGAGGCTGACCGCAAGGCCTCCGCCGACCCTGCTCCCAATCTGGTCGCAGTGGCTCCGCTTGCCCCTTCTCCCCGCCTGCGGGGAGAAGGTCCCGGCAGGGGGATGAGGGGCAATCCAACAGCTAATCGATCCCCATCATCTGCCTCAGCATCGCCCGATCACTCGCCCCGCCGGCGAAGTCATCAAAAGCCTTGTCGGTGACGCGGATGATGTGGTTTTCGATGAACGGTGCGCCTTCGGCAGCCCCGTCCTCCGGATGCTTGAGGCAGCATTCCCATTCCAGCACCGCCCAGCTGTCGTAGCCGTATTGCGTGAGCTTGGAGAAGACACCGGAGAAATCGACCTGGCCGTCGCCAAGCGAACGGAAGCGGCCGGCGCGGCCGAGCCAGCCCTGGTAGCCGGAATAGACGCCCTGACGCCCGTCGGGGTTGAACTCGGCGTCCTTGACGTGAAACGCCTTGATGCGCTCGTGGTAGATGTCGATGAAGGCGAGATAGTCGAGCTGCTGCAGCAGGAAGTGCGACGGGTCGTAGTTGATGTTGCAGCGCTTGTGGTCGCCGACCGCGTCCAAGAGCATCTCGAAGGTGGCGCCGTCGAAGGCGTCTTCGCCCGGGTGCAGTTCGAAGCAGAGGTCGACCCCAGCCTCGTCATAGGCGTTCAGGATCGGCGTCCAGCGCTTGCCCAGTTCGGCGAAGGCCTCCTCGATCAGGCCGGCAGGCCGCTGCGGCCAGGGGTAGAGATAGGGGAATGCCAGCGCGCCGGTGAAGGACACGCAAGCCGTGAGCCCGAGGTTCTGCGACGCCTTTGCCGCAAGCTTCATCTGCTCGACCGCCCATTGCTGGCGCGCCTTGGGATTGCCATGGAGTGCTGCCGGGGCGAACGCATCGAACTGCGCGTCATAGGCCGGGTGCACGGCGACCAGTTGGCCCTGCAGATGGGTGGACAGCTCGGTGACCTCGACGCCCGCCTCGGCGCAGATGCCCTTGACCTCGTCGCAATAGGTCTTCGACGTCGCAGCCTTCTGCAGGTCGAACAGCCGCGCGTCCGGCGAAGGAATCTGCACGCCCTTGTAGCCGAGGCCGCCAGCCCACGATGTAATCGATTTCAGCGTATTGAATGGCGCCGCATCGCCCGCGAACTGGGCAAGGAAGATCGCGGGTCCCTTCATGGTCGACGGCATGGCAAACTCCTCGTCCGATTCCGGCCTGAAACGTTGTAGGCCAGATGACCACTATTTCAGCCGGCTCCGCAAGAGGCCAGCAAACGGCTGTTTCACTGGACCTCGACACGCCGGTAGATGCCGGCCCGCGCGTCGCGGACGAAGCGTCCGCTCTCGAACAGCTCGCGCCTGAGCAGGGCCCAGTCGCCAAAGCTGTGATGCCGCTTGAGGATGTCGTTGACCTCTCGCTCGCTGTAGTCGCGTCCCGCCTCGAACCTGGCCGCCAGGAAGTCGAGCACCAAAGCCTTGTCCGCCGCCTTGGCCGGCCAGCGAGTGACGATGCCGTCTTCGGTGATCAGCGCGTTCATCTCCTACCCTCGCAACAAGGCCTCGGCGGCCAGTCCGGCGGAGAGCACGCGACGGTCATGGCCGTGGCGGCCAACGAGCATCAGGCCCACTGGCAGCGATGTGCCCGGCACCGGCAGCGACAAGGCACAGAGGTCGAACTGGTTCGCGACCTGGGTGTTGCGCAGCAGGAGCCCCTCTATGCGGTCGCCATGACGCTCGTCGGCAAGCACATCGGCAATCGGCTGGGCGACGATCGGCGTGGTGGGCAGGACCATGAGGTCGAACGACGACAGCCGCTCGTCCATGGCCGCAGCCAACTCGGCCCGGCGGCGCATGGTTCGGATGTAGCCGACAGCCGGAACCTGCAGCGCCCGTCCGAGCCCGCCGCTGACATGGTGGTCGACCGCAACCTTGGCACCCGTAGACAGCCAGTCTGCATGGATTTCGGCCCCTTCGAGAGCGGCGATTGAGGCAGTTCGCGTCGCCTCGCGCAACGACAACAGGAGATCGTCGATGGAAACGTCCTCGATGCGCGCCCCGGCGGCGGCGAGCCGCTTCAGCGCCTGCTCGAAGCCGGCGGCGACGGTTGGGCCGCAGTGCTCCATCAGCCGGCCGCGCGGCACGCCGATGCGCAGGCCTGCAAGCGACAGCGGCGCGAGCGCTGAAGGTTCCTTTCCGGCCATCACGGCGTCGGCGGCGATGCAGGCCTCGACCGACCGTGCCAGCGGCCCGAGCGAATCGAGCGACGGCGACAGCGGGAAGGCACCGTCGAGCGGCACGCGCCGCGCCGTGGGCTTGAAACCGACGACGCCGTTGAGCGCCGCCGGGATTCGCACCGAGCCGCCGGTGTCGGACCCGATCGAAACGTCGGAGGTGCCTTCGGCAGCCGAGACGCCCGCGCCCGACGACGAACCACCGGGGATGAGCGCCGGGTCAGCGGCGTTGCCGGGCGTGCCGTAATGCGGGTTGATGCCGAGCGCGGTGAAGGCGAATTCGGTCATGTGTGTCTTGCCTATGATGACCGCCCCTGCCCGCCTCAGGCGCCGGACCACCAGCGCGTCCGCCTGCGCGGGTGCCGCATCGCGGCGCATCAGCGAACCGGCCAGTGTCGGCTCGCCGGCGACGTCGAGCAGGTCCTTGATCGAGACGATTGCTCCGTCGAGCGGCCCGAGCGAAAGCCCTGCCCTGGCTCGCGCGTCGGCCGCATCCGCCGCCGCGCGGGCGGCCTCGGCGTAGACCTTCATGAACACTCGTTCCCCGCCGGCACGTTCGGCAAGCCGCCCAAGGATAGTTTCGAGCCGGCCCCTCGTCTTCATGCAGTCACCCGAGTTTCGCGAAGATGCGCAATCATTGAGCCCCCGAATAACACGTGCTGGCCCCATGCAACACGGTTGTCGGAAATCGCGAACGCCTTACATTCGCCCTGCCTGATATCGGAGCCGCCATGACCGCACATCTGTTCTCGCCGATCACGCTCGGCAAGCTCGACTTACCCAACCGCATCGCCGTCGCGCCCATGTGCCAGTATTCGGCGGACGACGGCTCGGCGTCAGACTGGCACCTGAACCACTGGATGAACCTCGCCATGTCGGGCGCGGGCATGATCACCGTCGAGATGACCGACGTCGAGCGCCGCGGCCGCATCAGCCATGGCTGCATGGGGCTCTATTCGGACGCCAACGAGGCCGCGGCGAAGCGGGCGCTGGACGCGGCAAGGCGCGTGGCGACGCCGGACGCCAAGTTCGGCGTGCAACTGGCCCATGCCGGCCGAAAGGCCTCGAACCGCAGGCCCTGGGAAGGCGGTGGACCGCTGGCGCCGAACGAGGATGCCTGGCCGGTCGTCTCGGCCTCGGCGCTCGCCTATGCCGACGGCTGGCAGGTGCCGCACGCACTGACCGAGGACGAGATCGAGCAGACCATCGCTCATTTCGCCGAAGCGGCTCAGCGGGCCGAGCGCGCCGGCTTCGACTTCATCGAGCTGCATTCTGCCCATGGCTACCTGCTGCACCAGTTCCTGTCGCCGCTGTCCAACCAGCGCACCGACAAATGGGGCGGATCGCTCGAAAACCGCATGCGCTTTGCCATCGAGATCGCCCGCCGCGTGGTGGCGGCAGTGCCGAAGCTCATGGTCGGCGCGCGCATGTCGCTGACCGACTGGGTCGATGGCGGCTTCACGCTCGGGGAGGCCATCGAAGTCGCAAGGGCGTACCACGAGGTCGGCATCGCCTACATCTGCTGCTCCTCGGGCGGCAACTCCCCGCACCAGAACCTGCGTACCGGACCCGGCTACCAAGTGCATCTCGCCGAAGCGGTGAAAAAGGCGACTGGCATTCCGGTCCGCGCCGTGGGCATGATCGACCAACCGTCACAGGCGGACGCGATCATCCGCGAGGGCCGCGCCGACATGGTGGCGCTCGGCCGCGCCCTGCTCGCCGATCCGCGCTGGCCCTGGCGTGCGGCCGCCACCCTAGGCCACGACTTCCACGCCGCGCCGCAACTGGCGCGCTCGGTGCAGCTGATGAAGCAGTGGGGCGCCGCGGCGGCATCCTGAGCTTACCCAGGGTCTGGCGCGGCGGACGCTTACTGCTGGATCAGGACGGGACCGCCGCGCGATGCTCTATCGCTCGGACCAAGAGATTCGGGGAACATGAAAATGGAAAAGAGCGTCGAGACCATCAGGGGCGACCGCGACGGCATCGCCTATGAATTCACCGTGCTGCGCCTGCAAGGCTCGGCTTCGGATGCGCCCTCCGCCTATATCCAGGCTGCCCTCCATGGCGACGAACTGCCAGGCGTGGTCGCCATCGACGCGCTGATGCCCCGCCTGCGCAAGGCGGAGGCCGAGGGCCGCATCCGCGGCAACCTCACCATCGTGCCGCGCGCCAATCCGATCGGCGGGACCCAGCAGCTGTTCCATGGCGCACAAGGGCGCTTCGATCTCGGCACCCGCGTCAACTACAACCGCGACTTCCCCCTGCTCGACCGGCCCGACGTATCGCTTTTGCCCAGTGACGACGTGCCGATGACCGCCGACAAGCGTCTCAAGGCGCGGCTACTCAAACTCTCTGTCGGCCACGAGATCGTGCTCGACCTGCATTGCGACGACGAGGGCGTGGCCTATCTCTACGTTCCCGAGGAACTGTGGCCGGCGATGTCCGACTGCGCCTCCGCTATGGGCGTCGACGCCGTGATCCTGTGGGGCGGCCAGTCGGGCGCCTCCTTCGACGAAGCCTCGCTGCATCCCTGGCTGAAGCTGCCGCGCAAGGAAGCCAGGCTCGAGACGCGCGTCGTCACGACCGTCGAATATCGCGGCACCTCTGACGTCTATTCGAACATCGCCGAGAGCGACGCCGGAGGCATCTACAAGCTTTTGGTGGCGCGCGGTGTCATCGTCGACGCGTCGGTCGAGGCGCCAAAGCCTTTCGCCGGCGTCGTCGCCCCCATCGACCACATCGAGATGGTTCCCGCCCCCTGCTCCGGAGCGATCCTCTACGACGTAAAGCCCGGCGACCGGGTCAGGACGGGCGCACGGCTTGCGACCATTGTGCGCGCGCCCGGCGAGGACGGCGGCCGCGTCGAGGTCTTCGCACCGCAGGACGGCTACATCCTCACCCGCCGCTCGCACCGCTTCACCGGCGCCGGCGACGACCTTGTCAAGCTGGTAGGAGCGGCTCCGAGCAAGGACGCCCGCTCGGGCGCGCTGGAGGCCTAGGCTCGCGGACGGACTTGCCGTCGCCAGGCCATGGGCGGCGCCGGATGGCATAGATCCAGCGTTCGGTATCAATCCCTTAGTGATGTGTCTCGCCGAGTATTTCGTATGGCACCGGCAACTGAAATCGTCACACGCCTTGCCCCCCGCGATAGCCGGTTGACCTCCGGCTCGAGCGCCCGACATATCTACAACCCCCTCCATGCCGGGCGCGGCCAGTTTGGCCCAATCAAATCACAATTTGCCCATCGGGTAACGGCCATCAAGCCAGAGGGGGAGTAAGGCATCCGAGCCAGAGGAGAAACTCCCATGACAAAGCCTGCAATCATTCTCGTCCACGGTTTCTGGGGCGGCGCAGCCCATTGGGGCAAGGTGATCCCCGAGCTTGCGAGACAGGGCTATTCGGATCTGCACGCTGTCGAGATGCCCCTGACCTCCCTCGCCGACGACGCGGCGCGACTGAAGAAGATGATCGCGCAGCAGAAGGGCAACGTCCTGCTGGTCGGCCATTCCTATGGCGGCGCCGTCATCTCCGAGGCGGGCAATGCAGCCAACGTGGCGGGTCTCGTCTACATCGCCGCCTTCGCCCCCGATGCCGGCGAAAGCCCCGGCGGCATCACCCAGGGCAATCCTCCGGCGGCGATCGCAAACGTCGTGCCCGACAGCGACGGCTATCTGTGGGTCAAGCCGGACCAGTACCGCGACAGCTTCTGCCACGACCTGACCGAGGAAGAAGCGCTGGTCATGGCGGTGACGCAGAAGGCGCCAGTCGGATCGACCTTCGGCGACCCGGTCAGCGACCCCGCCTGGAAGCGCAAGCCGAGTTGGTACCAGATCTCCAGCCAGGACCGCATGATCCATCCCGAGAACCAGAAGATGATGTCGGCGCGGATGAACGCCAAGAAGGTCATCACGCTCGACGCGAGCCATGCCTCCCTCGCCTCCCGTCCGAAGGAAGTGACGGCCCTGATCGTCGAAGCGGCGCAGTCGGTGTCGTAGCGAGGGACAGGCCGGCTGGGCTCAGCTCGGTCGGCCATCCCGCCAGCTCGATCACCAACCAATCGGGCGTCAGGCCAGCAAAGGGATCCTGCACCAAACCAGAGTCGGCTCAGACGTCCAACACAGGGATCGCCCCTTTGTCCCCGAACAGGCGCCCCTTCTCGGCGATGAGGAAGCAGGCGAGCACGAAGGTGCCGAAAATGCAGAGGCTGGCCATCACCGGCGCCAGCGTGCCGTCGAAGGACTGTGCCACGGCCCAACCGAGGATCGCCCCACCGACAGTCTGGATGGCGCCGAAGATGGCCGACGCGGTGCCCGCGACTTCTCCGAGCGGTTCCATCGCGAGTGCGCCGGTATTGGGAAAACCGAAGGCGACCATGGGGATGACGAGCATGACCATGAGCAAGAACACCCAGAGCGGCGGTGTTCCAAACTGGACCATGATGAACCAGGCGATGCTCCCCGCGAGGAACAGGAGCATCGCGCCGTGCGCCAGCCGGCGCATTCCGAATTTCGCCACCAGGCGCGAATTGGCCAGGAAGCCGATGATCGAGGCCGCTGGCATGGCGGCGAAGGCGAGCGGATAGAATGGGCCCAGCCCGTAGATGTCGACATAGATCTGCTGCGAAGTGTTGATCATCGCGAGAATGATCCCGAGCAGGAACATGCCCGAAAGGCCGTAGCTGAAAGCGGTCCGGTTGCGGATCACCATGGCGAACCCGCTCGCCACGCTCCTGAAATCGATGGCCCTTTGGTTCGCCGTGGCAAGCGTCTCCGGCAAACGAAGGTAGGTCCAGGCGCCGACGAGTGCGCCGAGACCACCCATGGCAACGAAGATGAACTCCCATGGTCCCGCGAGAAGGATGACCTGTCCGACGCCTGGCATGATCAACGGGACGAGCAGGAAGATCGACATCGCGACCGACATGACCTCGGACATCGCGGCCCCCTGGTAGCGGTCGCGCACCGCAGAGAGGATTCCGACGCGGATAGCCGCTGCGGCCACCCCTTGGGCGAAGCGCAACCAGAGCAGCGCCGGGAAGCTGCCGACTGCCGGAGACGCCAGCGCGCAGGCGGTGTAGACGGCCAGGCCGATCAGGATCGGCCGACGGCGGCCGAAGCGATCGGACAGCGGCCCGAATACCATTTGGGGCAAGCCGAAGCCGACCAGAAATACGGTCAGCACGAGCGAACGATCGTTCGGATTGGTTACGTCGAATGCGAAGCCGATGTTCGGCAGCGCCGGCAGCATGATGTCGATCGCGATCGCATCGACAGCCATCAGGGCCGCCACGATTGCGACGAACTCGCGCCGGGAGAGGCTCTTCGTTTCCCCGTCAAGCATATCCGGCACTGTAGCCCAGGTTTCGCGGGGGTCTAACTTCCACGGTCGAGGAAGCCATCGGGTTGGAAACTGTCGGCCGGCAGGCCCGAGATGGGCCAGCCGGCCTTGGTCGGTGAAGCGGAGCCCTGCCAGGCGGCAAACCGCCTGCAAATAGCCCTCTCGACCGCCTCGCCTTAGTTGCCTGGCTTGTTCCTGATCGCCGCGTCGATCTGCTTCTTCACGGCGTCGAGATTGAAGGAAGCTGGATCTTGCATCGGCGGATAGTCGACTGCCGTGAGGGCCAGTTTTGCGACCTCCTGCTGAACACTGACGAACCGCCAGAACTCGCGGGCAAAGAAGTCGTTCATGTAGCCTCCGCCCAGGTCGTTGAGGCTTTGCTCGCCGATCGATGGGGTCCGCTCGAACGGATCCTGACGGATATTGACCATGGTGGGCATATCAGTCGTGACCTTCGGGCCAGGCCATCCCTGCGGCTGTTGGAAGAACTGGAACTTGAAGTCACCGATGCGAACTGCACCAAGGGCCGGGCCGCCGAAATAGAAGAATTCGTTGCGGGCGGACGGTCCCTTGCCCTCGAGCAGGTTGATCTGGTTGTAGCCGTCGAGGTGGTTCTTGTAGGTCTGGCCATTCAGTTCCACGCCCTTGAGCAACTGGTCGGTGATGTCTGGGTTGCCGGCAGCCGCCACCAGGGTGGGGAACCAATCCAGGGCCGAGAAGATACCGTTCTCGACCGTGCCCGGCTTGACGTGGCCCGGCCAGCGGATGATGGCCGGGGCGCGGAAGCCGCCTTCCATCACGGTACCCTTGGTACCCTTGAACGGGGTCATGCCGCCATCGGGCCAGGTAAACACCTCTGCGCCATTGTCGGTCGTGAAGATGACGATGGTGTTGTCGGCCTCGCCCGCATCCTCCACGCATTTCAGAACGGCGCCGACACTGTCATCCAGTTGCGCGATGCCGGCTTCTTCAAGACCGTAATTGGTCTCGCTGTTCATGAGGGCCTGGTACTTGGGCGACAGAAACGTCCAGACGTGCATGCGCGTCGTGTTGTGCCAGACAAAGAACGGCTTGCCGTCCGTCTTGGCCTTGTCCATGAAGTCGCACGAAGCCTTGACCAGAACCTCGTCGAACGTGCCCATGTCGTATTTGGCCTTAGGCGTGATGTCGTGCATGTTCGGCACGGCAGACATGTCGGGGTAAGGCGCCAGGGGGCCCTCGTCCACTATCCTCTGCTTGCCGATCTTGCCCCATCGCGGCTGCTCGGTCGGGTCGTCCTTGTCGGTCGCAAAGCTGTGCACCAAGTTGCGCGGTCCGACCTTGTCCCGGTAGGACTGGTCATTCGGGAACGAATACCAGTACGGGTCCGACATCGCGTCGAGGTGGTAGAGGTATCCGAAGAACTCGTCGAAGCCGTGCAACGTCGGCAGGAACTTGTTCAGATCGCCGAGATGGTTCTTGCCGAACTGGCCGGTGGCGTAGCCCTGGGTCTTGAGCGCGGCCGCAAGGGTTGCAGCCTTGTCGGGCATGCCCACATCCGCGCCGGCCTGTCCGACGGTCGTCAAGCCGGTGCGCAGCGGGATCTCGCCGGTGATGAAACTCGCCCGGCCCGCCGTGCAGCTCGCCTCGGCATAGTAGTCGGTGAACATCATGCCTTCGGATGCGAGCTTGTCGAGGTTGGGCGTCTTGCCGGACATGATTCCGCGATGGTAGGCGCCGAGATTGAACCAGCCGACATCGTCACCCATGACGACAAGGATGTTGGGTTTCTTTTCCTGCGCTTGTGCCGGAGTGAAGAAGCTGCTTGCCAATGCTGCGGCCAGCGCGAACAGTTTCACGCCTCTCACGTACATGACTTCGATCCTCCCGTTTACCGGTGCGCCCAACCAGAAGCCGGCTTGGCGCGAGATTGATTGCGACAGTCATCGTCATGGCATGCTCACTCGTTCGGATGTGGCGTTCTCCTTTTCGGAAACAGTCGATCAACTGGACGCGTCGGGTATGTCACCCGTCACGAATTGTGGTGTCAGGATTGCCCCAGCATCGGGCATGCGCAGCGGTCGCCGAACCCAGCCGCAAACACGGAAACGCTCATCGCCGCTGCAAGATCAAGGCAAGTTGTTGTTTCAATCTCATACCGGCCCACGGCAGATGGCAGTGGCGTCGGGATCCGGAGTAGCGAAAGCGCGAATGGGAACGCCTCTAAGTTCCCTGCTCGTCCAAGCAGCGACCAATCAACAGGCCGAATTCACGGTCAAGCAATGATACCCGATAATCTCGCGCATTGGTATTAGGTATATGCCCATCCAGTTGCATTCGCCCTGTCGAATTCGCGTATTCGATGTCCCCGGTTCAGTGGGGCCGCGCCATCACCGGTATTGGCTGACGAGAGCCACCCCGAGGCCGATCAGGATCGAGCCGCACGCCTTGGGCACTATCCATTCTGCCTTGCCGGTGCTGACCCGGCCGAGCGCCAGCGAGGCGATGCCCACGGCCGCCACGTCGGCCAGGGAGAACACCAGGTTGACGATCATGCCGAGGATCATGAATTGGAACCACAACGGCATGGCCGCCGCCGGGTCGACGAATTGCGGCAGGAACGTCAGAAAGAACAGCGCCGTCTTCGGATTGAGGACCTCGACGACGATGCTGTCGCGCAGGGTATTCGATACAGGATCGCCACTACCACCCGAGGTCTTGTTCCAGCCCAGCAACATGGTGAGCCCGAGCCAAACCAGATAGGCGGCGCCCGCAAGCTTGATCGCCTCGTAGACGATGGGCGCATGGGTGATGAGCGAGGCAAGGCCGATGGTCGCCGCGATGATGTGGGCATAGCAGCCGAGATGAATGCCGAGCGCTGCCATCAGGCCTGCCCGGCGCCCATGTGCCAGGGTCTGCGCGGTCATGTAGAGGATTGCAGGTCCGGGCATGAAGGCGAAGGCGAGCGTTGCGAGTGCGAAGGG
Source organism: Mesorhizobium sp. SCN 65-20 (assembly GCA_001724355.1). Lineage (GTDB taxonomy): Bacteria > Pseudomonadota > Alphaproteobacteria > Rhizobiales > Rhizobiaceae > Aminobacter. The sequence goes on from MEEF01000079.1 coordinate 13,001, forward strand.
AACAAAGAGTTCCAGCGACAACATGACGGCTCCTCCCCGTACGATTAAGCCGCGGAAGGAATAGGCGTCGCCTCGACGCGAAAACATACGGCAGGTGTCGTATTTAGATCGCGCCGACTTTCGTCCAGCTTGGCGATGGTTAAGGCATTGCTAAAGGGTCGCCGTCACCGGTCAGCCGGCTGGCAGTCCCAGGCGAACCGCATAGGTGGTGAGTTCGGCGGCGCTATGGAGATCGAGTTTGCGCATCAGGTTCTCCCGATGCTTGCGCGCGGTCAGCGGGCTGATGCCAAGCCGCTCCGCAACCTCGCGCGCGGTCATGCCATGCGCCACCAGGCCGAGGATCTGGCGCTCGCGTCGCGTCAGAGGGATCGGCGACACGATCTCCTGCGTGGGCATGCCGTTGCGGTTCGGTTCGCTGATCGCGAAGCGCACGGTTTGCGCCAGATAGGTTCCACCCTGCTTCACCGCCTCGATGGCGGCGACCAGTTCCTCGGGGTCGCCATCCTTGGTCAGGTAGGCACTGGCTCCGGCCTCGATCGCCGCGCGCACCGTCCGCGGCTCGATGTTGGCGGTCAGCACCAGGATCTTCAGGCGCGGCGCCAGTTCCCTGATGTCGGAGATGAACTGGATCCCGGCGACGCCCGGCATGCCGAGATCAAGGATCAAAAGATCCGCGCGCACGTCGCGGACATGCCTCAGCAAAGCTTCGCCGTCCGCCGCCTCGGCGACGATGGCGATGTTGTCCACCGCCGAGAACAACAGCTTGAGGCCCTCGCGGACAATGGCGTGGTCGTCGGCGAGGATGGCGGTGAGCGGGCGATTCATGGCGCGACCATAGCAGGCTTGCTGGCCTGGTCGCCAACCAGTCTGAAACGAGTTTTCGATAGACCAACGGACCGGCGTGTCTCCTTGCCGGCCGCCACGACCAGCAATGCAGAGGAATGGGATGCAGGAAGACAAGATACGCCGCGCGCTCGTCGAGCTTCTGTATCGCAATTCCTATGGCGTGGTCATCTCCAACATCGTCATCTCGATGGCCGCCATCTACGTGCTCAGCAGCGCGGTATCCGTCACCTGGCTCGCCACATGGCTGGGCGCGTTGTACCTGCTCACCGCAACGCGCGTCTTCGCGACACGCCAGTTCGTTCGTCGCAAGTCGGATTCCGGTTCGCTCATGCGTTGGGCCTGGATGGCCGCGGCCTTCTCGTGGGTTTCGGGGCTGTTGTGGGGCGCACTCGGCTGGGCCGGCTTTATGCCAGAGGAGCCGGTGGTGCTGTCTTTTACCGTGATCGTGCTGACCGGCCTCGTCTGCGGCACCGTGCCGTCGCTCTCGGCCTTCCCGCCAGCGCTCATCGGCTCGATCCTCGCCACCGTCATCCCGGTGGCAATCGCCTGCATCGCTGCCCAGAGCGAGTTCACCGGTGCCTTCCTGTTCCTGCTCAGCTCGCTTGTCGCCATCAACTTCTACTACTGCCGCATCACCTATCGCATGCTGCGCGAGACCATCAGCCTGCGCCTGCAGAACGAGGACCTGGTCGTGCACCTGCAGGAGGAGCGCGACCGCGCCCAGACCGCCGACCGCGCGAAGACGCGCTTCCTCGCCGCCGCCAGCCATGATTTGCGCCAGCCGATCCATGCGCTCAGCCTGCTGATCTCCACGCTTGCCGTGATGGGGCAGCGCGGCGACGTACCGTCTGGTGATGCCCGCAGCCTGGCAAGCCGGGCGAAGTCGGTCGTCGGCAATCTCAGCGGGCTCCTGAATGCGCTGCTCGACATCTCCAAGCTCGACGCGGGCATCGTCACCGTTGCCAACGAAACCGTGTCGCTGCGTGAGCTTTTCCGCGACCTTCATGCCGAATTTGCCGCAGAGGCCAGGGAGCGCGATCTTGAATGGCGCGTGGTCGACAGCAGCCTCAGGGTCGAGAGCGATCCGATGATGCTGAAGCGCATCCTCAACAACCTTCTGTCGAACGCATTTCGCTACACAAATGAAGGCAGCGTCCTGCTCGGCTGCCGCAGGCGGGGCGACCTGGTCGAGATACAGGTCTTCGATACTGGCCCCGGAATCCCCGAGGACCAGCAGGCGGCGGTCTTCGAGGAGTTCGTGCAGTTGCAGAACCCGGCCCGCGACAGGACCCAAGGGCTGGGACTGGGGCTAGCCATCGTGCGGCGCACGGCCGGACTGCTGAATCATCCGCTCAGGCTGGTTTCAAACCCCGGCCGCGGCTCGATGTTCTCCGTCACTGTGCCCGCAGTCCGCGCGGCGGCCACGGCCCGGCCGGTCGAGGGAACTGCCCCGGCAGGTGTCGCCGCCGGCATCATGGTCGTCGAGGACGAGTCCGACGTTCTCGCTGCCATGGTGCAGTTGCTCGTGCTCGAAGGCCACCGCGTCTATCCCGGCCGCTCGGCCGAAGAAGCTTTGGCCGCCCATGCCAAGGCGCTGGCTACCGGAGCAGCCCCCGTCGACCTGATCGTCGCAGACTACCGCCTCGCGGACGGCGTCACCGGGTTCCGGGCGATCCAGGCCATTCGAGCCCATATCGCGCGCCTGGTCCCGGCTGTGATCGTCACCGGCGACACGTCACCGGAGCGCCTGAAGGAGGTGACCGCAAGCGGTGCCCGCATCCTCCACAAGCCCATTTCAGGCGACGAGCTGCGGGATGCGATCGTTGCCGCGTGTGGGCAGCGCTAGGCCGCACGTCGGTGGACGCGCGGTGCCTTGCCTGATCAGGCATAGACCAGCCTGTCCTGTCGTGCCCTGAGCTCGGCGATCTTCGATCCCGGTGCGACGGCGGCGTTGGCATAGGTGATGAGTTCACCCTTCCTGATCGGGGCGGTAACGGTGCCACCCTGCAGCAGGCCGCAAGGGATGGCCTTGGCGGCTCGTGCCTCGGGTGCCGTCATGATCCAGGCGCGGTAGGTGTATTCGCCGATGGCGTCGAGCGCATCACCGGGCATCAGATCCTTCTTGGCCACCGCGCAGACGTCGGCCACCGGCTTGGCCAGCGGCACCATGTCGGCCTTGCCGTGCAGCACGACGCGGGCGCAGGTCAAGGGCACCTCGAGCGAGGTCAGGTGATAGGGCCGGTGGAAGGTGAAGTACGGGCCGTGGCCCATCTTCAAATCTTCCATGCGCTCGCGGATGCGCGGATGCGACATGTCGGCGATGACGAAGACGCCGGGCGCAACACCCTTGCCGATCGAATAGTCGACGACACCAACTTTTGTCAGCACACCGCCGTCCTTTTCGGGGACGAGAACCTTGTTGAGCTCTGGAAGCGTCGCTGCCGGGCCGTGCATGCCGGCCTTGTCGGGCACCAACCCCGTGGCGTTGGCGATCGCCGCCATCTCGACCATGGTCTTGGAGCCGTCGACGAACTCGACCAGCATGCGCACGTTCATGTTGCGGCGCTTGGCTTCCTCGGCATAGTCGTCGGGAATGGCGTCGATGTTGAGCGGGTTGTTCTTGCCCTTGCCGGCGGCGACGATGGTGTGGCCCATCGCCGAGACGAACTCGATCAGTTCCATGCAAGACGACGGCTCGTCGCCGGCGCCGAGCGAATAGGTGACGCCGAGCCTGTCGGCCTCGCTCTTGAGATAGGCACCGATGGTGACGTCGGCCTCGACATTCATCATGACGAGGTGCTTGCCATGCTCCATGGCGCGCAGGCCGATCTCGGCGCCGACGGCGGGCACGCCCGTCGCGTCGATGACGACGTCGATCAGGCCGCTGTTGAGGATGAGGTCGGCATCGCTGGTGACAGCGACCTTGCCGGCCTCGATCGCCTCGTCCAGCGCCGAGCCGCTACCCACTTCGCGGGCATGGCCCTTCTCCTGATAGGCGATGTCGACGGCGCGATGCGCATTGGGCAGGTTGAGCTCGGAGATCGCGCCGACCTCGATGCCGGGCATGTGGGCGACGCGCGCCACGATGTCGGTGCCCATCTCGCCCGAGCCGATCAGGCCGATGCGGATCGGCTTGCCCGACTTCTGCCGCTCCATCAGGTCGCGCG
>MEEF01000080.1 GCA_001724355.1 Mesorhizobium sp. SCN 65-20
GGTCGTGCGCGCCAAGCCGCTCTGACGCCATGCTTCGACGTGAACCACCCAGAAGGACCGACGCGCCGTGTTCTCGAAATGTCTCAAATTCACCGGAGACCCTCCACCCTACGAAGGAACTCCACATGCTGCGATTTTGCACTACGCCAACGAGGTGTCAGGACCGGACGCTTACGACCCCAAATAAGAGTGCCGCCCGTAATCGGGGCAAACGCCTGGCCGGGCAGCAAAACTGTGCGTCGACCGCTGGTCAACTGGCGATCGCCGGCGACTCGGCGGCAAAATCTGCTCCTGTGAAGCAGCGCAGGAGGCGAACCATGGAATTCTTTTGCGGACTGGACGTAGCGATGGACGAGACAGCGGTGTGCGTCGTCGACGATCATGGCGCGGTGCATCTTGAGACAACGGCGGTGACAGATCCAGATGCGCTGTTTGCGGTGCTGAAGCCGTTTCTGCCGCGCCTGCGGCGTGTCGGCCACGAGGCGGGGTCGCTGTCGCCCTGGCTGCATCCGGAGCTTAAGAAACTCGGCCTGCCGGCCGTCTGCCTGGAGACGCAGCACGTGCGCGCCGCGATGTCGGCGCAGCGCAACAAAACCGACAAGGCCGATGCGCTCGGCATAGCCCATATCATGCGCACCGGCTGGTTCCGCCAGGCGCATATCAAGTCGGAAAGCTGCTACCGAACCAAGCTTCTGCTGACGCACCGGCGCAATCTGAAGGCCAAGTTCCTCGACCTGGAGAATGCCATCCGACACTCGCTGAAGTCGTTCGGCATCCGCTTGAGCAAGGTCGGACGCGGCGCATTCGAGCAGGCGGTGCGCACCGCGGTGGCCGAAGATCCGCTGTCGGCCGAATTGATGGATGCGATGCTTGCCGCCCGCGCGGCGCTGTGGCGGGAATATTGCCGGTTGCACGATCTCGTCGTCAAAATGGTGGCACGCAGCGAACTGTGCCGACGCTTCATGGCAATCCCCGGCGTCGGGCCGGTGACGGCGCTTTCCTTCATGACGGCGATCGACGATCCGTCCCGCTTCCGCCGCTCGCGCGACGTCGCGGCCTACTTCGGGCTGACGTCGCGACGGTGGCAGTCGGGCACCTCGATCGACGTTCAGGGTCGCATATCGAAGGCCGGCGATGCCGATGTGCGACGCTCGCTTTACGAGGCGGCGTCGGGGCTGATGACGCGCTTCAAGGGCAGGGACAAGGTCAAGAGCTGGGGCCAGGCGATCGCCAAACGCTCCTGCCACCGCAAGGCTTGTGTCGCCGTGGCGCGCAAGCTGGCGGTGATCATGCACGCCATGTGGAGCGACGGAACGTTCTATGTCGGCGATTCCGCGGCGAACCGAAGCGATGCTGCCCGGCGCGCTCATATCAAGGATCGCAGGTTGCTGGGAGCGCATCGATGAACGGTGCAACGGAAGTTGAAGCGCATGGCGCCGGCATGCTGACGGGCGCCATCTGACACAAGGGATCCGCTCCGGCGGATGAGGACCGATGCAGACCAGGAACGACGGAACGCACGTTATCTCGCCTGCGGCCGCGCCGATCGCCAGACGGCCGGACCGCGCCGGATTGCCTGTGACGATGCTCCGTCAGTCCGATGGAAAAGTGCGCCACGACGGTTCCAGCGCTGCAAATAAGCAGCGCAACACTCCCGTCGCAGAGCGCGGAAGACTGCACGGCGCATCGGAACTCAACGTCAGAATACGGAATCGTGCCATAGAGCATAGAATAGTGTATTATTGTAGCTTGGAAGAGGAACGACGATGGCAAACAAGTCGCGAAAAGTACGACCGATTAAGACGGCGAGATAAAAGCGCATGCCCGAGATGCCATAAGCCATTGGCATGGCTTGCGTTTTCCGGTGCATTTGGAGCAGTCGCGGGCATGCTGCCCGAAATATTCCAGCATTTTCAACGTCTGGCCATGCACGGCTCTTTCGGCACCAGTCTGGCACCAGCCATGAGCGACGGCGACAAAGACTTCCGTATCAAACCAGGCCGCATCCGTTCGGCGCCTGCGCCGCGGGCGGCAGCCAATCGCGCAGGGCACATGTCGGGCGGCGCCCCCTCAGCCAGGAGAGGACACCCACTCGGCCAGTCCACCTTCGGGTACGGGCGCAACGTCTTCGGATGCTCGCGCATCTTCTCCTCACGACGTCGCGTCGTCATTAAGGCCCGCGTGGCGCGACACCAAGGCCGCGCGTACCGCTCGGCGCCGCTCACCGCCCACGTCGCTTATCTCAGCCGAGGGCCTGCTGCGTACTCTGACGTAGTCCTCGTTATGGTCCCCAAGCGCAGACCAACGACTCCGAAGTCAGCATTCTCGCCAGTGCCAGCGAGGACTGATAGGTCTGGGGTCTACGAACACTCTCGGTGTGGTTTCAGATACTCACGGCCTTCTGCGTGATCAGATGACGTCCTTGGAGAGTTCGACACGGGTCCACCACGAGACGCGCCCGGCGCTCTTTGTCGCGCACCCGTCGGTACTATCCGTCCTGACTTCCGATGACGGTTCACACGAACATCATGATCGCCGCATATCCCACGGTCACCAACACCAGGCCGGCGACCAGCATCGGCACGAGAGTACTGCCCGAATGTTGATCGTTCATGCTTTCATTCCTGCTTCTAGGTGAATGGACTTTGATTGCGGTTGAGGTTGGTGGTGTCAGGTTGCCACAGCCGAGGCTTGTCCCAATTCGAAGGACTCCTCGCTGACGATCCGGCTGTCGGCATCGACGATGGCACACCAGACCGAATTTCGATTGCGCACGGTCAGGCGCTTTCGGCCCTTGTCGCCATCGATGCCGCACTCCACCCGGCTGGTTACGAGGCCGAGGCGCATTCGTCGTTGAAGCTCGTTCTCGTTAATGGAAAGCCGCTGCGCCAGGAACCCTGGCTCCAGGAGATAGTCTCCGGTCTGGTCGAGCTCGAGCTTCATCCTGTTTCCTTCATCGCTGACGTAGCAATGCGACATAAAGATATATTGACGATATATGTTTTAGCTCGCATCGTGAAGCCTGCACGTCATCAAACATGGATGACAAAGGGCCGCATCGGTCCGCAGGCGATGGGACCCAGGCATGAGCGAAGACGCAAAGCGCAAGACAACGATCATCATCGATGGCCGCGCGCTGCCCGAACAGTTGGATGAGCAGATGATCCGCAATGTGGTCCTCGGCTTCTACGCCGAGATCCGGAACGACGCCCTGCTCGGACCGCTGTTCAACGGGGCGATCGCGCCGCAGGACTGGCCGTCGCATTTGGCAAAAATGTGTGACTTCTGGTCGTCCTTGATGCTCCGCACCGGCCGTTATAACGGCCGCCCGCTTCCACCCCACCTGACCCTTCCTGGCCTGGGCGAACAGCATTTCCGGCGATGGCTCAGTCTGTTTCGCGCAACCGTCGGCACTCTCTGTCCGCCGGAGATCGCAGCGCTGTTCATGGAACGGGCTTTGCGTATCTCGCATTCCTTCCGCCTTGCGTTGGCCCACAATCGCGGTGAAAGCACCTTGACCATAGAGCCGATCACGGCCGAAAGCCTGTAACCTGCCGGATAACCGCAAGCAGGCATGCGGTGAGGGTTGGATCGAAATGAGACTGACGAACTTTTCCGACTACACGCTCAGAATGCTTATGTTTGCGGCGTCCGCGGGGGATCAGCTGTTCACCATCGAAGAGACAGCGCGCGCCTTCGGTGTGTCAAAGACGCATCTCAACAAGGTGGCCAACACGCTGACCCGTGCTGGCTATCTTGTCGCGGTTCGCGGCAGGTCTGGTGGGTTGAAACTCGGTCGCCGGCCAGAGGACATACGGGTCGGCGACGTCATCCGGTTGACAGAGCCGGATTTCGCACTGGTCGAGTGCTTCGCTACCGGGAACCAGTGTACAATCACGCGGTGCTGCAAGCTTTCCACCATGCTGCATGACGCGCTGTCGTCGTTCCAGAGCACCCTCGATCGATACACGCTCGCCGACATCGCACTGAAGCCCACCGATTTCCTGGGTGACACATCCCACACCTAGTGACCTGCCGGCCGACATGGGCAGTGCCAGTGATGGCGGAGCCCGGTGTTCGCCGTTGCGACCGGCGGCGGTGCGCCCTGAGCCTGAGACTAAGAAATAGCTCGACATCCGGCGGCCTCGACGGCGACCCGCCCTACCCTCACGGCATTTAGCCCGGGAAGGACCCGGAAGGACCGACTGGTGCCAGACGCGAGAAGGCAGCGAGCGAGTGAAGAGCCTCGGTTGATGCGGAAGAAGCGCGAGAACCTGCCGCGCCGAACTTAGCTTCTGGTTGAGCTTTGGGGCCGCATGGACGCCTGTAGCTCCTCCAACAGATTATGTTCGAACGGATGCAGGGCCTCATCCTCCAAAATGAGTGTGCCACCGAGGAAATTTTCAATGTTGCCAATTCGAACTTCACTTAATATGCTGTTAAGTGAGGAGCGACCCATGGACGATTTCGTGGCTGCGGCAGCGAAGCAGGGGAATGTCGGCGAAAAGGTCAAGGCCTTTCGGACAGCCCGCCGTATGTCGCTGCGAACCCTCGGAAACGCAACCGGTACGACGGCGAGCTTCCTCAGCCAGCTCGAGCGTGGCCTGAGCGGCGTCAACACCAGCACATTGATGCGCATTGCCGAGGCGCTCGGCATCAGCCTCACCGACTTGTTCGAAGACGTAACGCCGCCGGTCGGCCGTGTTTTGCGCAAGGCCGAGCGTCCGGCATTGCCGGCAGCCGAAGGCTATCGCAAGATGCTGCTGTCGGGGCGCCCGATCCGAGATATGGAAGTCTATATCGGCGAATTCGATCCCGGTGGGTCGACGGGTGAAAGATCCTACAGCCACGGGGATTCGCAAGAACTCTTCTTTGTGATCCGGGGCGAAGTGGAGCTGATCCTCGGCGGGGAACGCCACCTGCTGTCGGCTGGCGACAGTATCGAATATCGGAGCTCGGTTCCGCACAAGACCGTGAATATCGGCAAGGAACCTGCTGAAGTCATCTGGATGATCGCGCCGCCAACCAGCGTCGCTATCGATCTTGACCAGTACCTGCCACGTGCCGGCTCGCAACCGCGGCGGGAATAACGCACGCGAGCACTTCGGGAGTGAACAGAAATGAAGAATTTGATAGGGGCTTTTGCCCTAACGATGACGTGTGCCCTGGCTTTGCCGGCCCTTGCGCAGGAAAAGCCAGTCGCCGGCGCAGTGGCGGAAGGCTCGCTCAAGGGCAAGACGCTGACCTTTGTCTCCTACGGAGGCATCTACCAGGAAGGCCAGGTCGCGGCCCTTCAGGAATTCGTCGAAAAGTCCGGCGTGACATTGCTCAATGACGGGCCAACTGAAATCGCCAAACTGAAGGCGCAGGTCGATGCCGGGAACGTCACCTGGGACGTGGTCGATACCGCCGATCTGCCGCCCTACATCCATTGCGGCACGCTGTTCCAGAAGCTCGACCTGTCCAAGCTCGACGTCTCCAAGATCCCGCCCGGCCAGGTCGGCGAATGCTCGGTTCCGGCAATGAACTACGGTGTCGTCCTCATGTACAAGAACGAGACCTACAAGGACAATCCGCCGAAGAGCTGGCAGGACTTCCTCGACGTCGAGAAGTTCCCCGGCACGCGCGCCATCGACGGCAGCGGCGATCCGATCGGCGGCCTGATCGAGCAGGCGGTCAAGGCGGCGGGCGGCGATCCGAAGGCGATGACGGCGGACGATATCGAGAAGGGCATCCAGAAGCTGCGCGACCTCGGCCCCGACACGATCTACTGGAAGACGGGCGCGGAATCCCAGCAACTCGCCGAATCCGGCGAGGCCGACATGATCATGATGTGGACCGGCCGTGCCATGACCGCCGTCAAGAACGGCGCTGCCTACACGCCTGTCTGGCAGGACTGGCTGGTCGTCATGGACCAGATGACCATCCCGGTCGGCGTCAAGGATACGGACGCGGCCTATGCGCTGCTGAATGCCTATCTCGGCCAGCGCTCGCAGGAGATCCTCACCGAAAAGACGTCCTATACGCCGATCAACCTCGACGCCAAGCCGAAGGTCGATGAAGCGACGGCCGCCTTCCTCACCAGCACGCCGGAACGCATCGCGCAGGGCTACCAGCAGAACATTCCGTTCTGGGTGAAGAACTTCGACGTCGCCAGCGAGAAGTGGTCGGCACTTCTCTCCGGCAACTGAGCCTCTGACGTCCGCAGGCCCGGCCTTGGCCGGGCCTGTCCTGAACCCCCCGGGGCAAGATCTTGACCGCCACACCTTACCAACCAGACCAACCCGCTCTCCTCACGCGCTTGCGCCCGCGCGGCCCGGTGTGGCTTGCCGCGCCCGCCGTGCTGGTGCTCCTGCTCGTACTCGCCTATCCGCTTGCCATCGTCGTGTGGCGATCCTTCACCGATCCCGCGGTGGGCTTCGACAATTATGTCTGGTTCTTCCAGTCTGCGGTGAACCGCACGGTGTTGCAGCGAACCTTCGTGGTCGCCGCCTGGGTGACACTTGTTTCGCTCATCTGCGCGTACCCTTACGCCTATGCCATGACCATCGTCGGCAAGAACGTCCGGCTCGTGCTGATCCTCTGCGTGCTCGTGCCCTTCTGGCTGAGCGGCGTGGTGCGCACGCTCGCCTGGGTCATCCTCCTTCAGGATTCCGGCGTTATCAATTCCATCCTGCGCGGCCTCGGCCTTTCGCCGGTCAAGCTCATCCGCACGCTGCCCGGCGTCATCATCGGCATGACGCAGGTGCTGCTGCCCTTCATGATCCTGCCGATCTATTCGGTGATGAGAGGCATAGACACGCGCCTGCTTCAGGCCGCCCGCAGCCTGGGCGCAAAGCCGTGGCGCGCCTTCCTGCAGATCTATGTGCCGCTGTCGCTGCCCGGTGTCTATGCCGGCGTCATCATCGTCTTCATCCTGTCGCTCGGCTTCTACATCACCCCGGCCCTGCTTGGCGGCCCGCGCAGCACCATGCTCTCCTCGCTGGTGCAGAACCAGGTGTTAAGCCTGCTCAACTGGGGACGCGGCGGCGCCATGGGCGTGGTGTTGTTGGTCGCAACCTTCGTGCTCCTGGCCATCGCTGCCCCCCTGATGCGCCAGAAGCACTCCTCGACGCGCAGGGAGGCCTGAGCCGATGCCCTCCTTCTCACGCGTTCTCCTCGGCCTCTTCTGCCTGCTCGTCGCCGTGCTGCTGCTCGCGCCGACGCTGGTCGTGATCCCGATGTCGTTCAACGGCAACAAGTCGCTCGCCTTCCCGCCGGATGGCTTCTCCTGGCAGTGGTACCAGAACTTCTTCACCAATCCGGACTGGACGACCAGCTTCACCAATTCGCTGCTCATCGCGCTCATCGTCGCTGTCGTTGCGACGGTGGTCGGCACGCTCGCCGCCTTCGGCGTCACCCGCGCCGCTGGGCGTACCGGCGGGCTCCTGCGCGCTATCCTCATCACGCCCATGGTGGTTCCGGGCGTGGTGCTGGCGATCGGTATCTATGCGGTCTATCTCGATACGCACCTCGTCGGCACCGTCGCCGGCTTCGTGCTGGCGCATACCATGCTCGCGATCCCGTTCGTACTGATCGCAGTCCAGGCGAGCCTTGAGGTCTTCGACCGGCGGCTGGAAACAGCCGCTTCCAGCCTCGGCGCAAACCGGCTGACTGTGTTCCGCACGGTGACGCTGCCGCTGATCCTGCCGGGGCTATTGTCGGGCGCGCTCTTCGCCTTCATCACCTCGTTCGACGAGATCATCGTCGCGCTGTTCATCACCAGCCCCTATCTCAAGACCTTGCCGGTGCAGATCTACACGTCGATCACGCGCGACGCCGACCCGACAGTCGCCGCCGTCGGCACGCTGCTGTTCCTTGCAACGTCGCTCATCATCATTGCCGGCCTGCTCTTCGGCATGCGCCGCGGGAGGACCTGACCATGCACGCCCCTCAACGCTCGGCCGGCGCCGCCATCGAAATCCGCAAGGCGTCGAAACACTACGGCATCTTCACCGCCCTCAAGGACATCGACCTCCACATCCGCCCCGGCGAGTTCATGACACTGCTCGGCCCCTCGGGGTCGGGCAAGACGACGACGCTGAACCTGATTGCCGGCTTTACCGACATCAGCTCCGGCACGCTCGACATTGGCGGCAAGAGCGTGACCGGCCTTCCCTCGCACAAGCGCAACATCGGTGTCGTCTTCCAGCACTACGCGCTCTTCCCGCATATGACGGTAGGCAAGAACGTCGCCTATCCGCTGGCGCTGCGCGGCATCAAGGGCGAGGATCGGGAGAAGAGGGCCAAGCGCGCCCTCGACATGGTGAAGATGGCCGACTTCGCCCATCGCTATCCGAACGAGCTTTCCGGCGGCCAGCAGCAGCGCGTGGCGCTCGCCCGTGCGCTCGTCTTCGACCCGCCGCTGCTGTTGATGGACGAGCCGCTCGGCGCGCTCGACAAGAAGCTGCGCGAATGGCTGCAGCTCGAAATCAAACGCATCCACCGCGAACTCGGCACCACCTTCGTCTACGTAACCCACGACCAGGAGGAGGCGCTGGTGCTCTCCGACCGCATCGCCGTCTTCAACGGCGGGCGTATCGAGCAGATCGGCACCGGTCGCGAGCTCTACGACCACCCGGCAACGCTTTTCGTCGGCCGTTTCATCGGCGAATCCACCGTGCTGCGCGGCGCTGCCGAACTGTCCGGCAATGATACGGTGATGACCATCGGCGACCAGAAGGTCCTCGCCCACGGCCGCCTTGCCGGCGATGCCCGCCCGGTCATCCTGCTTCGGCCGGAACGCGTGGCGTTGAAGCGGCCCGGCGCGGACGCCGTTTCCGGCGAAAACCGCCTGTCCGGCACTATCGTCGAGGCCATCTATCTCGGCTCGGCCTCGAAATACGAGGTGAAGCTGAAGGACGGCACCGTCGCCGTCGTGCGCAGCCCGCTCGGCGCAACCGATTTCGCCATCGGCGACGTCGCGGACGTGGCCTTCACGCCTGCCGACCTCATCCTTCTCCCCGACGATGCCAGCGCCGACGTGACGCTGACCTGACCCGAAAGCACATCGCATGGACGTCAAGACCAACGGAAACATTTCCTTCTGGTATGCCGATATCGGCGGCATTCCGAATAAGCGCCCTGCCCTTCCAGGCGACCGCGACGCCGATATCTGCATCATCGGCGCCGGCTATACGGGCCTCTGGACCGCCTACTACCTGAAGAAGGCCAACCCGGCCCTGGACATCGTCGTCGTCGAGCGCGAATTCGCCGGCTTCGGCGCCTCGGGGCGCAACGGCGGCTGGCTGTCCGGCGGCTTCGGCTGGTCGCGGGAAAAGTACCTCAAGACCTCGAGCCGCGATGCGGTTGTCGGCATGCAGCGCGCCATGGCCGGCACGGTCGACGAGGTGATCCGCGTCACCGAGGCGGAAGGCATCGACGCTGACACCATTCGCGTCGACAACATCACCGTCGCCACCAACCAGCCGCAACTCAACCGGGTCCGAGAGGAATACAAGTTCTACCGCGACTGGCAGATGCCCGCGGCAAGGATCGAATTGCTGTCGGCCGAAGACGCGGCGAAACGCATCCGCATCGCCGGCATCAAGGGCGCTTTCGTCATCCGCGACACGGCACGCGTGCAGCCGGCCAAGTTAGTGCGCGGCCTAGCGAAAGTGGTCGAGAGCCTCGGCGTTTCGATCTTCGAGGGCACGTCCGTCAAAAGCTTCGAGAAGGGCCGCGTGGCGACCGATCGCGGCAATGTGCGCGCACCCGTCATCATTCGTGCCACCGAAGGCTTCACCGCCGGCCTTCCCGGCGAGGAGCGCACCTGGCTGCCGCTCAACAGCGCGCAGATCGTCACCGAACCGGTACCGGATTCCCTCTGGAAGGAAATCGGCTGGGAAGGCCACGAACTGCTTGGCGATGCGGCGCATGCCTATTGCTACGCCCAGCGCACCCGCGAAGGCCGTATAACCATGGGCGGACGCGGCGTGCCCTATCGCTTCGGTTCGAAGACCGACGTCAACGGCCAGACGCAGCAGACGACCATCGAGGCCCTGCACGCCATCCTCACGCGCCTCCTGCCGCAGACGAAATCGCTGAAGATCGACCATGCCTGGTGCGGCGTGCTCGGCGTGCCGCGCGACTGGTGCACGACCGCCGGCTTCGACCGGGCGACCGGCATCGGCTGGGCCGGCGGCTATGTCGGCCTCGGCGTCTCCTCCTCGAATCTGGCCGGCCGCACGCTCGCCGATCTCGTGTTGGGTCGCGACACGGAACTGACCCGCCTTCCCTGGGTCAACCGCACGGTGCGCAAATGGGAACCGGAGCCCTTCCGCTGGCTCGGCGTGCATTCCATGTACCAGCTCTATCGCATCGCTGATGAACGTGAATTCGCCGGCCTGCCGCACACCTCCAGGCTCGCGGCAATCGCCGACAGCATCACTGGCCACTGATCTTTCCAAAGGACGATCCTATGATCCATGTCGAGAATTTCGGCGACCTCCTCAGCCTCAACATCGGCACCTTCGCCCCGAAGCCCACTTCCATCGAAGGCAACCAGCAGGAGGCAGCCGCCGTGCTCTGGACGAGCAGCGACGGCAGGATGGAAACCGGCGTCTGGGAATGCACGCCCGGCCGCTTCAGTGCCGACCGCACCCAGAACGCCGAGATCTGCCACCTGCTCACCGGCCGCGTGACGCTACACAATGGCGACGGCACGAGCCGAGACATCGGCGCGGGGGAAATGTTTGTGCTGCCCCTCGGCTGGCGTGGCGAATGGACGATCCACGAACAGACCCGCAAGATCTACACAATGGTCGCAACCGGCGTCTGACTATGACCGACACCTTCCCGCACCTGTTCCAGCCCTTAAAGATCCGCGGCGTTGAACTGAAGAACCGCATCATGTCGAGCGGCCACGACACGACACTGCCGACCGACGGCCTCGTCAACGAAGCATTGCTCGCCTACCACGCCGCCCGAGCAAAGGGTGGCGTGGGATTGATCGTCAGCCAGGTGGCGGGTGTGCACGAGACGGCGCGCTACACCTCGCACATGCTGATGGCTACAGAGGACGACTGCATCGACGGTTACCGCCGGCTTGCGGAACTTTGTCACGCCGAGGGCTGTGTGCTCTTCTCGCAACTCTTCCATCCCGGCCGTGAGATTATGGAGGGCGGCGACGGGCTGCTGACCGTCGCCTACGCTCCCTCGGTCTCGCCGAACGAACGGTTCCGCGTCATGCCGCGGGCACTCGACAAGCGCATGATCGACGAAATCGTCGATGGATATGCGGCTGCGGCCCGGCGCATGCTTGCAGCTGGCGTCGACGGCGTGGAGTTCGTGGCAAGCCACGGCTACCTGCCGGCGCAATTCTTCAGTCCACGCGTCAACCGCCGCACCGATGAATATGGCGGCTCGCTGGAAAACCGGCTGCGCTTTGCTGAGGAGGCGCTTGCGGCGATGCGGGCGGCCACGTCCGAGGACTTCGTCATCGGCATGCGCATCAGCGCCGGCGAGCGCCTCGAGCAGGGCCTTGCCAACGACGAGGCACTGGAGATCTGCCGCCGCCTGGAGCCGATGCTGGACTATGTCAGCATCACAACCGGCACCTCGGCCTCGCTCGGCGGCGCCGTGCATATCGTGCCGCCCATGGCCTATCGCGCGGCCTATCTTTCGGACGATGCCGCCCTGTTCCGCAAGGCGCTCGCCATCCCCGTCTTCGTCACCGGGCGCATCAACCAGCCGCAGGAGGCGGAGGCGGTCATCGCGAGCGGTTCGGCTGATGTCTGCGGCATGACGCGGGCGATGATCTGCGATCCCGAAATGCCGGGCAAGGCGCTGGAAGGCCGGACGGACGACATCCGCGCCTGCATCGCCTGCAACCAGGCCTGCATCGGCCATTTCCATCGCGGCGTGCCGATTTCCTGCATCCAGCATCCCGAAACCGGCCGCGAACTGAGGTTCGGCACGCTGGCGCGGGCCGCAAAGCGGAAATCCGTCATGGTGATCGGCGGCGGGCCGGCTGGTCTCAAGGCGGCGGCGGTTGCCGCTGCGCGCGGCCACCGGGTCACGCTCTACGAAGCGGCGGGGCAACTCGGCGGACAGGCCCTGCTGGCACAGCAGCTTCCCCGCCGCGCGGAGTTCGGCGGCATCGTTACAAATCTCTCCCGCGAGATCGAACTGGCAGGTGTGCGGGTCCAGCGCGGCGTGCGCGTCGACCGTGCGCTGGTCGAGACGGAACGGCCGGATGCGGTGATCCTTGCCACCGGCGCGCGGCCCTACCGACCGGAAATCCCCATCGATGACAGCATTCAGGTGGTCGATGCCTGGCAGGTGCTCCGCAAGGAGGTCAAGATCGGCAGCCGCGTCGTCGTCGTCGACTGGCGCTGCGACTGGATCGGCCCCGGCATCGCGGAAATGCTGATCAACGAAGGATCCAGCGTCCATCTGGCTGTCAATGGGACACATCCCGGCGAACTGCTGCCGTTCTACGTTCGCGACAACATCGCCGCCGAACTGCACCGCATCGGTGTGCGTGTCACGCCCTATGCTCGCCTCTATGGCGGTGATGGCGGCACGGTGTACATGCAGCATACGACGAGCGAACAGCCAATCGTCTTCGAGGACGTGGAAACGCTAGTGCTGTGCCTCGGGCACGAGCCGGTGGACGAGCTGAGCGACACGTTGCGCTACCTCGTACCGGAGGTTCATGTTATCGGCGACAGCCTGGCGCCCCGCACAGCAGAGGAAGCTGTATATGAAGGCCTGAAAGCTGCCGTGATCCTTTGACGTTCAATATCTCTCTCGCTCCATCCTCTATCCTCGCTTGTGCTGGCCAACGAAAAGCGCAACGCGGCATCCTCGCGATGCTGTTACAGGGCAAGTCCTGAACGACATCATCGCGCAACCGTCTGCGTGCGTCGCAAAGGACCACGCCAGAGCCGCAAGCTAGCAATGAATCGCCGAACTGGCAGCTACAACGAGAATTTGACGGTCGTTGGAGCGCAAGCGTCGTAAGCCACCCATCTTGGCGTCCCACAAGTGACGTCTCAGTAACTCGGGAGTTGGCGCTTGTCAGCGCTCAAAGTCACTTCATTTCGGTGCTACGCGCCAGTCGAACGCCAAGTCCACCGCCATTCTCTGGAATGAACTCAATGCCGGCCGCTTCAAAGGTTCGACGAATAGCGTCCACTGTCGAGGTCTTTAACTGTTCGCCCCGTTCTAGACGCGCGATGGTATCCGGAGAAACCTCGGCATTCCGAGCAAGGTCTCGCGTCCCCCACCCAAGCGCGGCGCGCGCCATCTTACATTGTATTGAGTTCATTTCGTAACAGCGATACGATTTTGTTTGCAGTGGCGGCTTGAATAATTTATCGTAACAGGGATACGATTTAACGTGTTGAAAGCGGCCGCTGAGAGGTGTGCAACCACCAACCAGCAGCCTGACCATAACCTAAGCTGTTGAGGAGCTCGGATCATGGCTGATTCCGACCATAGCATGAGTTTGGCCTGCGTCACCCGGCGGGTGGCGCTTGTCGGCTGGGTTGTTGGTGCGAGTGGCTGGGCGTTTGGCCGCGTGGCATCGGCTTGCGGCGCTTCAAGCATGGGCGCGACCTCCGACCCGGCGCTGTCGCTCTGGCGCGACTGGGCAGTGGCACATCGGCGGGCGCACCGGCTTTGCCGGCGGCAGCAGGAACTGGAGAAGAGCCTTGCCGAGCGCGTCGAGGTGCTGTGGACGGTGGTCAAGGTCCCCGGCGGCGCAGACGTCATCGTCTGTTCGAAAGAAGCGCTCGACCGGCTCGTCGGCGAGCGGACGGACATGACGGCGATCCGCGCCCGGGCGGAGGCCGAGCTTGCCGAGCGGCAGGCCTGTTTCGAGGCAGCGGCGAACGAGATCGGCTATTTCGAGGGCGCGAAGGCCGAGCGTGAGGCGTTTGCGTTGGTCGAAGCGCTGCTGGACGGATTGGCGAAGACACCCGCTGTCACGCTTGCGGGCGTGGTGGGCAAGCTCGATGCGGTGATGCGCAACGGCGAGGACTGGGAAGATCATTCGACCTTTCCCTGGCCGCAAATCCGCTCGGCGCGCCAGGACCTGATGCGGCTCAGTGTCCAGGAGCCGCCGGGACAGTCTTTTCCCGGCGGATAGGCGGTGCGCACCCCTCCCCTGACCGGGCGGCTTCCTTGGATGGAAGCCGCCCCGGCGGAACCGGTCAGGACCGGCTGGTTGGAGCTGGACCTGACCGGTTTTCCGGAGGGAGAGGTTGGAGATGGAGATCGGCTGCGCAAGCATGCCGACGAGCCGGTCAAGGCCTGCGCTTGTCTGGGAGCTACGGCCTTGACCGGCTTTCCCCGCTTCGGCGAGCTGCCCCTACCCTTTGGGCGCATCGCACCCAATGCAAGTCTTTGCGCGCCAGGCTGCGACGATGGGATTTTGCCCCTTCCCGGCCGCTGCATCTGGCGGCTTCATTCCCGCTTCGACCCAACGGAAGCGAGGAACAGCATGGCGGAAGACCCAGTACAACGTCAGAGCGGCAGGACTCATCCGGCAGTGCTGGTGCTTGCCCGATTGATCGGCCGCAGCATGGCACGCGAGCGCTTTGCCGCGACGACGGCCGGCAACGACAATGAGACGCGTCGTCCTGCGCCGTCAGAACCGCCGGGCGCGAGTACGGGCAACGGCATTACCGACACCAGCTAGAATAAAGGCGAGACCCATCATGATCACGCGTGTGGCGCTTTATGCCCGCTACTCTTCCGATCAGCAGCGGAACGCCTCGATCGAGGACCAGTTCAGGCTCTGCCACGAACATGCGACACGCGAAGGCTGGGAGATCGCCGGCACCTATCAGGATGCCGGCATTTCCGGTGCAAGCCTGGTCTTGCGGCCGGGCATGCAGAAGCTGGTGCGCGATGCGCAAAGCGGGTTGTTCCAGCTGGTGCTCGCCGAGGCGCTCGACCGCATCTCCCGCGACCAGGCCGACATCGCAACCCTCTACAAACATCTAAAGTTCGTCGGCGTGCCGATCGTAACCCTCGCCGAAGGGGCGATCTCCGAGCTGCATGTCGGGCTCAAGGGCACGATGAATGCGCTGTTCCTCAAGGACCTCGCCATGAAGACCCGGCGCGGGCTGCGCGGCCGCGTCGAGAACGGCAAGTCCGGCGGCGGCTTGTGTTTTGGCTATCGTGTCGTCCGGCAGCTGGACCCGCACGGCGAACCGATCAGGGGCGATCGCGAGATCGATGACGACCAGGCCGCCATTGTCCGCCGCATCTTCCGGGAGTTCGCCGCCGGCGTCGGCCCGCGGGCAATCGCAAAAAAGCTCAATGAGCAGGGTTTTGCCGGGCCTGCCGGCAAGCTGTGGAACGACACCACCATCCGCGGCCATGTGCGGCGCGGCACCGGCCTCATCAACAATGAACTTTATATCGGCCGGCTGGTGTGGAACCGCCAGCGCTATATCAAGGATCCGGCGACCGGCAAGCGTGTCTCGCGGCTCAACCCGAAGGAAGACTGGATCGTCACCGAAGTGCCGGACCTGCGCATCGTCGACGACGCACTCTGGCAGGCAGTCAAGCTCCGCCAGGAGACGATTGCCGAGAGCCACGTCAATCTGACCGAGGCCGTCCGTGCCCACCACGCCCGCAACCGGCTGAGCGCCTGCCGCCGGCCGAAGTCGCTGCTGTCGGGCCTGATCATTTGCGGCTGCTGCGGCGGCCCCTACGCACTGCGCAGCGCCGACCGCTTTGCCTGCTCCAGCCACACCAGCAATGGCTCGTGTTCGAACAGACGCACCATCGTGCGGGCAGAACTCGAGCAGCGCGTGCTTGCCGGCCTCAGGGACCGCATGATGGCGCCCGAGGCGGCCGCTGCTGCCATGAGTGCCTATGCCGAGGAGATCAACCACCTCAATCGCGAACGCCGCGCCAATGCAGACACCCACAAGGTGGAACTGGCAAAGATCGAGACGCAGATCCGCAGTATCATTGAGGCGATCAAAGCCGGCATGTTCCATGACAGCATGAAGGCCGAGATGGACAGGCTCGAGACGCGCAAGGCCGAACTGACGGACCTGCTTGCAAGCACACCTCAGGACAGACCCGACCTGCTGCCGAGCGTTGCAGCACTTTATGCGCGCAAGGTCGCGCGGCTGACCGAAGCACTCAACCATCCCGACGACCGGCCGGAGGCGGCGACGGCTCTCCGGACGCTGATCGAGAAGATCGTACTCACCCCCGGTGCGGGGCGCGGCGAGACCTACGCCACGCTTCATGGTGAGCTGGGCACAATCCTGAACTGGGCCGCGCGGCAGACTGTTGGTCCTGCAAACAAAAACACTCCCGGAGCTGGGCTCACGGGAGTGTCTTTATCAGTGGTTGCGGGGGTTGGATTTGAACCAACGACCTTCAGGTTATGAGCCTGACGAGCTACCGGGCTGCTCCACCCCGCGATAAACCTTTGTCGGCGTTGGC
>MEEF01000081.1 GCA_001724355.1 Mesorhizobium sp. SCN 65-20
AACATCCGCGCCGCCGGCAAGGACGAGGCAGTCAAGCTGACCCCGCCGATCCGCATGACGCTGGAGCGCGCGCTGGCCTGGATCCAGGACGACGAGCTGGTCGAGGTGACGCCGAAGACCATCCGCCTGCGCAAGCTCTATCTCGACCCGAACGAGCGCAAGCGCTTCGAGAAGTCGAAGGGCGCGGCGTAAGCTTCGGCACCCCAACTCATCGAAAGGGCGTCTCCACCGGAGGCGCCCTTTTTGCTTGGAGTGTTCGGCATCATCCTTGTTGACGGTGGCCATCATGGGCAATCCGTCTCAGTGGCGGCCCGACCCATGCCAGCGGCGGCGTTCGCGATTGCAATGGCATCGGCTTCGTTCGAGAGGTCGAGAGTGATCACCATTCCGTCGCGCACGGAGCGCCGCAGCGCCTTGGGCCCCTCGAACGGTATGGTGAGCCGACCATCGGCTGCCAGGGTTTCGATCCGTTTCCGCGACAGGCAGAGCTCGCCTGCAAGCATGCGGTCGATGCGCAGTGTCGCGGCAGCGGCGACGGTGCACCTGATCTCGACCGCTCCGCTCGTGGCGTCCCTTTGCGACAAGACCTGCTTGCGAACGGCCGCCTGCGTGAAGCGTTCGACGCGCGCAACCCTCTGCTCCAGGTCTGCAGCATCATGGGCAAGGCGGCTGGCGAGTTCCGGCTCATTGTTCTCCAGCCCATGCAGGAGAAGTGGATCGAGCTCACGGCGATTGCGCCGTTCGAAGATCGGACGGTTCCAGGTGCTGTCGCAGCCGGTGCATCGATAGATCAGCCAGGCGTCCAACCGCTTGCCATTGGCGTTGACGCGGAACTTGTGGCTGCATGCGAAGGGGCGATGGCCGCCGCAGCGGCTGCAGGACAGCCAGGGCTGAGGAGCTTTCAAAGAGGCGATGGTCCATCGCACGGACAGGATAGTCGACATGGCAGGATGCCCTTCCCGGTGGGAAGTTCGCCAAGGCAGCCATGTCGAGGTGCCCCGTTGCGGGGCCGCGGTGTGGCAAGTATCGAAATGCTTGAAAAAGGGCGCGACGGACAAATTCCGTCAGCGGTTCAGCCGTGCCAAACCGGTCTCGAACCGCCGCCCCGAGGAACATGACAAAAACTCAGGCAATGCAAATGCATGTCCTGCATGAAACGGGGGAGTTGACGAGACCGGGCGTTACGTAGGCAAAGTGATGCTCAAGAACGATGTTCTGACGTCATTCCTAGCTCGGCAGGAAGAATTCGGCAAGCCACGGCGCGCAGCACTACTGCCGCTGACTGTATTCGGCTAGTCTCGGGTGTCCTTATTCTTCGATAGGATAGAATTGCTGGAAACAACTTTGCTTCTGGTCCTTGCCGATGCCCGGCATGCGAATCGCGAATCGGGTGAGCGCCGGCACCATGGCCGGGGCGGCTGCGGCCATTGCCGCGCGGTGATGATGAAAAATTGATCGGAACAGTCCGCGCGGCGTCCCTTGTGGACGCTACGTAAGCCTCGAAATTAGGCAGCGTCTGCCCGGTTGCCGGGCAATTTTCCCAACCTTCCGTCAAACCTTTGTCGCTAAAGGCGGGCCTTCTGCTACGATAGTCGCAAAAGCATGCGTGACGGGACGGGAGAAACTAGCGTCATGGTCGCATCTGTGAAGTCGAAGGCGAAACCCGCCAAGACCGCATCTGCCTCGAAATCCACCCACAGGCCCCCTCAACTTCTCGATCTTCTGCTGGCGCGGGCCCCCGCCGAGGATGTTGCCGAGTACGAACCGGGCATGCTCGAGCGGGCCGCGAAGCTGGCCGAGCAGGCGTTGCAGAAGCACCGCAAGGGTTCGTCGGTCATCGAAATCGACGCCGATGGCGAAGTGATGCGCCAGGGGCGCCCGGTCACCGTCGTCACCGTGATCAACGACAACATGCCGTTCCTGTTCGATTCGGTGCTCGGCGAGATCACCGACGCTGCCGGAGAGCCGGTCCTTGTCACGCACCCTGTTATTGCGGTGCGGCATGGGCGCGCCGGCATCGAGGAGATTATGAGCGATGGCGGCGGCCACAAGGGCGAGCCCGGACCGGACAAGGTCAGTGTCATCCACGTTCACGTGGCGCCGCTCGGCAAGAAGGGCGCCGAGGCGCTGCGCGAGCGGCTTGAGAAGCTGCTCGGGCAGGTCCGTGCTGCGATCACGGACTGGAAGCCGATGCTCGCCCGTCTCGACCAGGCGATCTCCGAGTTCCGCTACGCCCCGATACCGCTCGACAAGAACGCGGTCACCGAGGCGATCGCCTTCCTGGAATGGCTGCGCGACGACAATTTCACCTTCCTCGGGATGCGCGAGTTCCAATACACGGGCGGCGAGAAGAGCGGCACGCTGGAACGCGCCGAAAAGCCCGGTCTCGGCATCCTCGCCGACCCTGACGTGCTGGTGCTGCGCCGCGACACAGTAGACGCGACATCGACGACGCCGGAGATCCGCGCTTTCCTGCACGGGCCCGATCCGCTGATCGTGACCAAGGCCAACGCCAAGTCGGCCGTGCATCGCCGCGCCTATCTCGATTACATCGGCGTCAAGACCTACGACGCAAAGGGCCAGCTCGCCGGCGAGTTGCGCATCGTCGGCCTCTTCACCTCGACCGCGTACACGCGCTCGGTGATGAAGATCCCCTATCTCCGCTCCAAGGCGCAGACGGTGATCGACAAGTCGGGCTTCGACCCTGCCGACCATTCCGGCAAGGCGCTGACCAACGTGCTCGAATCCTATCCGCGCGACGAGCTGTTCCAGATCGCGGTGCCGACGCTTCGCAAGCATTCGGAAGCGATACTCGGCCTGATCGAGCGGCCGCGGGTGCGCGCCCTGGTGCGCGTCGACCAGTTCGACCGCTTCGTGTCCATCCTCGTCTTCGTGCCGCGCGATCGTTACGATTCGACGGTACGCGAGAAGATCGGCGCATATCTGAAGACGGTGTTCGAAGGTCGTTTGTCGGCTTACTACCCGGCATTCCCCGAGGGTGGGCTCGCCCGCGTACACTTCATCATCGGCCGCTCCGGTGGCAAGACGCCCAAGGTCGAACAGGCGGCAATCGAGGCGGCGATCCGCGACATCGTGACGACCTGGGAGGACGGGCTGCGCGAGGCCGCGGCCGAAACCGGCTCCACGGCTGCTGTGGTCGGGGTGGCAAACCAGTTCCCGCAGGACTACCAGAACAGCTTCTCGCCGGCGGCGGCCCTGCTGGACGCCGAGCGCATCGCAACGATCGGTGCCGCCAATCCCATCGTTGTCGACTGCTACCGCGACACAGGACAGAAGCCAGAGCAGGCTTCGCTGAAGATCTACCACTTCGGCGCCCCCGTGGCATTGTCGCGCCGGGTGCCGCTGCTCGAAAACATGGGCTTCCGGGTCATCAGCGAGCGGACCTTCGAGATCGCGGACAAGGACGGCAACCACATCTTCATCCACGACATGGAACTGGAGAACGCCTTCGGCCAGCCGATCGACCTCAAGGACGAGGGCGTGCTGTTCGAGGAGGTGTTCCTCTCGGTCTGGAACGGCGACGCCGACAATGACGGCTACAACGCGCTCGCCCAGACGGCCGGGCTCGCTTCCAACGAGATCGTCATCCTGCGCGCCTATGGCCGCTACCTGCAGCAGGCCGGCATCCCGCAGAGCCAGGACTTCATCGCCGCGGCGCTGAACCGCTATCCGGACGTCGCGCGCGGCCTGCACTCGCTGTTCCTCGCCCGCCTGGATCCGGTGCAGGAGAAGGACGGGCTGGTCACGGCCAAGCACATCAAGGCGAAGATCAAGGACGCGCTCGAAGGCGTGCCGAACATCGACGACGACACCATCATCCGGCGCTACGTCAACCTGATAGAGGCTTCGCTCCGCACCAACCACTTCGTGGCAGGCAAGAAGGAGCGTGGCCAGTCGCTGGCGATAAAGCTCGATTCGCGCGCCGTCGACGGACTGCCTGAGCCCCGGCCGTGGCGCGAGATCTTCGTCTACGGGTCGGAGGTCGAGGGTGTGCACCTGCGCTTCGGGCCGGTGGCCCGCGGCGGCCTGCGCTGGTCGGACCGCGCCCAGGATTACCGTACGGAGGTTTTGGGCCTGGTGAAGGCACAGCAGGTGAAGAACGCTGTCATCGTACCGGTTGGCGCCAAGGGCGGGTTCTTCCCCAAGCGCCTGCCTATCGGCGGCAGCCGCGACGCGGTGTTCGAGGCGGGTAGGGCCGCCTACATCAACTTCGTGTCCAGCATGCTGTCGATCACCGACAATTTGGACGGCGACAAGGTGGTGCCGCCTGCCGGCGTCGTTCGCCGCGACGTCGACGATCCCTATTTCGTCGTCGCCGCCGACAAGGGCACTGCGACCTTCTCCGATACGGCGAACGGCATCAGCGAGAAGCATGGCTTCTGGCTCGACGACGCCTTCGCCTCGGGCGGCTCTGCCGGCTACGACCAC
The DNA here is from genome assembly GCA_001724355.1 of Mesorhizobium sp. SCN 65-20. Lineage (GTDB taxonomy): Bacteria > Pseudomonadota > Alphaproteobacteria > Rhizobiales > Rhizobiaceae > Aminobacter. The sequence continues at coordinate 4,450 of MEEF01000081.1, forward strand.
AAGAAGATGGGCATCACCGCCCGTGGCGCCTGGGAAGCGGTGAAGCGGCATTTCCGCGAGATGAACCGCGACATCCAGACCTCGCCGTTCACGGTGGTGGGCGTGGGCGACATGTCGGGCGACGTGTTCGGCAACGGCATGCTGTTGTCCGAACAGACCCGCCTTGTAGCCGCTTTCGACCATCGCGACATCTTCATCGACCCGGATCCGGATGCGGCAGCCTCCTTCGCCGAGCGCAAGCGCATGTTCGACCTGCCGCGCTCGAGCTGGCAGGACTATGACAAGTCCAAGCTCTCCGCCGGCGGCGCGATCGTTTCGCGGGCGCAGAAGTCGGTGACGCTTTCGACGGCTGCGGCTGCCGCCATCGGGCTCGACAAGACCGTTGCCTCGCCGACCGAGATCATGAACGCCATCCTCAAGGCGCCCGTCGACCTGCTGTGGTTCGGCGGCATCGGCACCTATGTGCGGGCGACCGGGGAGACCAACCAGGAGGTTGGCGACCGCGCCAATGACGCGATCCGCGTCACGGGCAGCGAGGTCCGTGCGAAGGTGATCGGCGAGGGTGCCAATCTCGGCACCACGCAGCGCGCGCGCATCGAGTTCGGGCTCAAGGGCGGACGCTGCAACTCGGACGCCATCGACAATTCCGGCGGCGTCAACTCCTCCGACGTCGAGGTCAATATCAAGATCGCCCTGGCCTCCGCCATGCGCAAGGGCGGGCTGGCCCGGCCGGCGCGCAACAAGCTCTTGGCCGAGATGACCGAGGAGGTGGCGCGCCTCGTGCTTGCCAACAACTACGAGCAGACGCTGGCGATCTCGCTGGCGGCGCGGCGCGGCATACAGGACATCGCCCACCAGGGCCGGTTCATGAGCGCGCTCGAAACGCGCGGCCTGCTCGACCGTGCGGTCGAGAACCTGCCGAGTGCGGCGGCCCTCGCCGAGCGCCAGGCGCGGGGCGAGCCGCTGAGCCGTCCGGAGCTTGGCGTGCTTCTGGCTTACGCCAAGATCGTGCTGTTCTCGGACATCATCGCCAGCGACCTGCCCGACGATGCGCATCTTGTGCGCGACCTGCTCGGCTACTTCCCCGACCGGATGGCCAAGAAGTACGAAACCGAGATCGGCGGGCATCGGCTGCGGCGCGAGATCATCACGCGCGTGCTGGTCAACGACCTCGTCAACCGCGGTGGCCCGTCGTTCGTCAGCCGGCTGCAGGAAGCCAGCGGACGCTCGGCGGCAGATGTCGCCAGGTGCTTCGCGGTGGTACGCGACGGCTTCGCGCTGCCGGCGCTCTATGCCGAAATCGATGCCCTCGACAATGTCGTCGACGGCACACTGCAGCTCGACCTCTACCAGGCCGTGAGCCGGCTCATCTTCTCGACGGGCGGGTGGTATCTGCGCAACGAGCACAGCGACGCACCGCTGGCGGATCGCATCGCCGAACTGCAGGCGGCGCGTGCCGCGCTCGAACACAAGTTCGCCGGCATGCTCCCCGCCTTCACGCGCGACCGCATCCAGAAGCGCAAGGACGGCTTCGTCGCGGCTGGCGCGCCCGAAAAGCTCGCCGACCGGCTGGCACTGCTCGAGGTGGGCGAGCTGGTCCCCGACATCGCGCTGGTGGCCAAGACTGCCAACGCCGATATCGTGGCGGCCGCCAAGGCCTTCTTCGGCGTGAGCGAGGCGTTCCGCATCCCGCGCATCGAGGATGCCGCGCATGCGATCACCACCGCCGACTACTACGAGGGCATGGCACTCGCACGCGCCTCGGACACGATCGGTGCAGCGCGCCGCGGCATCGCTGTTGCCGCGCTGACCGGCTTCGGCACTGCCTCGGACCCCGTGGCGGCGTGGCTCGAGGCCGGCGGCAAGCGCATCGGCCGCACGCGCGAGCGGCTCCAGGCACTGACCGAGGGCGGCGATATCAGCGTGTCGCGCCTGACAGTGGCGGCCGGGCTGATGAGCGACCTGTCGGCCAGGTGACCTCTATCGACACGGCCTGCCGCGTTTCCTGCGGCAGGCCCCTGCGTCAAGGATCGTGCAAGCCTGCCGTGCTATTGCGGTTCAGGGCGTGGCCTTGCCGCGTGTGAGGAGGAACCATGGCTGAGACGATTGTTGCCGGGCGCACGCCGCGGCGCGGCATCTGGGGCTGGATGCTGTTCGATTGGGCGGCGCAGCCCTTCTTCACGGTCGTCACCACCTTCATCTTCGGACCATATTTCGTGTCGCGCATGGCGACCGACCCGGCGATGGGCCAGGCGGCGTGGGGCTACGGCATCGCCGCCGCCGGCTTCGTCATCGCGATCCTGTCGCCGGTCCTGGGCTCGATCGCCGACCAGACGGGGCCGCGCAAGCCGTGGATCGCCTTCTTCGCCACCATAAAGATATTCAGCCTTTGCATGCTGTGGTTCGCCGAGCCCGGGTCGGCACTGGTGCCCGTCGTGCTGCTCTTCTCGCTGGCCTCGGTGGCGGCCGAGTTCTCCATCGTCTTCAACGATTCGATGATGCCCCGGCTGGTCGCCAAGCAGGATATCGGCAAGATATCCAACATCGCCTGGGGGCTCGGCTATCTCGGCGGCATGATCGTGCTGATCTTCGTCGTCGGCTTCCTGGCCGCCTCGCCCGAGACCGGCAAGACCATCATCGGCGCGGATCCGCTGTTCGGGCTCGACCCGAAACTGGGCGAGGATGCCCGCGCCACCGGGCCGATCTCGGCGCTCTGGTACCTCATCTTCATCCTGCCGATGTTCCTGTTCACGCCCGACAGCGGCAAGGGCATGGCCATCCGCCCGGCCGTGCGCGAGGGGCTGGCGGAGCTCAAATCGACGCTGGGCGAGGTGCGCAAGCGCAGCGGCATCTTCCGCTTCCTGATCGCCCGCATGGTCTACCAGGACGGCGTCAACGCGCTGCTGGGTCTCGGCGGCGCCTTTGCGGCCGCCATGTTCGGCTGGACGATCACCGAGATCGGCATCTACGGCATCATCCTCAACGTCGTCGCAATCGTCGGCTGCCTGGTCGCAAGCCGGCTGGATACGGCCCTGGGCTCGAAGGTGGTCGTCCTGATCTCGCTGGTGCTTCTCATCCTGGCCACCATCGGCATCGTCTCGACCGGCCCGGGCTACACGCTGTTCGGGCTGTGGCAGATGCCCGCCGTCGATACGCCGGGGCTGTTCTCGACGCCGGCCGAGAAGGCCTACATCGCGTTCGGCCTGCTGGTCGGCATCGCCTTCGGCCCGGTGCAGGCTTCGTCGCGCTCCTACATGGCGCGCAGCGTGTCGGCCGACGAGGCCGGCCGCTATTTCGGAATCTACGCGCTATCGGGGCGTGCAACGAGCTTCGTCGCCCCGTTCCTGGTGGCAACCGTGACGGCCGCAGCCGGTTCGCCGCGGCTCGGCATGGCAACCATCATCCTGTTCCTCGTCGGCGGACTGCTGGTGCTGCTGAACACGCCTTATCCGGCGGATGAGGTGGAGTGAACTTGCCCCTCACCCTTACCCTCTCCCCGTAAGGACGGGGCGAGGGGGCGTCATCGTTGCGGCCATCCTCCTTCTCCCCGCCTGCGGGGAGAAGGTCCCGGCAGGGGGATGAGGGGCGGCGCTGCCTTTAATGCCTGAAATGCCTCACGCCGGTGAAGACCATGGCGATGCCATGTTCGTCGGCGGCCGCGATCACGTCGTCGTCGCGCATCGATCCACCCGGCTGGATGACCGCCGTGGCCCCCGCCTCGACGGCGGAAAGCAGCCCGTCGGCGAAGGGGAAGAAGGCATCGGAAGCGACCACCGACCCCTTGGTCAGCGGTTCGGAGAGCCCGGCTGCCTCGGCTGCGTCGAGCGCCTTGCGGGCGGCGATGCGGGCCGAATCGACGCGGCTCATCTGGCCGGCGCCGACGCCGACGGTGGCGAGGTCGCGGGCATAAACGATGGCGTTCGACTTGACGTGCTTGGCGACGCGGAAGGCGAACTTCAGGTCCTCCAGTTCGCGCTGGCTGGGCGCGCGCTTGGTGACGACCTTGAGGTCGAGGCTGTCGACGACGGCATTGTCGCGCGACTGGACGAGCAGTCCGCCGGCGACCGACTTGATGGCGAGGCCGGCGCGATCCGGGTCCGGCAGCCCGCCGGTGACCAGCAGGCGCAGGTTCTTCTTGGCCGCCACGATCGCCTGCGCTTCGGGCGTGGCGGCGGGGGCGATGATGACCTCGGTGAAGATCTTGACGATCTCCTCGGCAGCCTCGGCATCGAGGATGCGGTTCAGCGCGACGATGCCGCCGAAGGCGGACACGGGATCGCAGGCGAGCGCTTTCTCATAGGCCTGCCGGAGCGTTGCGCCCTCGGCGACGCCGCAGGGGTTGGCGTGCTTGATGATGGCGACCGCCGCCGTACGCACGGGGTCGAATTCTCCGACGAGCTCGAATGCGGCGTCGGTGTCGTTGATGTTGTTGTAGGAGAGCTGCTTGCCCTGAAGCTGCGTCGCGGTCGCGACGCCCGGGCGCTTGTCGCCGGTCAGGTAGAAGCCCGCGGACTGGTGCGGGTTCTCGCCATAGCGCATGACGCTCTGCAAGCGGCCGCCGAAGGCGCGCCAGTCGGGGTTGTCGATCTCGAGCGCGTCGGCGAACCAGCCGGAGATGGCGGCGTCGTAGGCTGCCGTGCGCGCAAACGCCTTGGCCGCGAGCTGCTTGCGGAAGGCGAGCGGCAGGGCGCCGTTGTTGGTGACGATGGCGTCGAGCACGCCCTTGTAGTCGTCGGGATCGGTTACGATGGCGACATAGGCGTGGTTCTTGGCCGAGGCGCGGACCATGGCCGGACCGCCGATGTCGATGTTCTCGACGATCGAGGCGTAGTCTCCGCCCGCGTTCCGCACTTCCTCGAAGGGGTAGAGGTTGACCACGACGAGGTCGATCGGCTCGATGCCGTGCGCGGCCATTGCCGCGGCGTGTTCGGGGTCGTCGCGGATGCCGAGAAGCGCGCCGTGCACCGACGGGTGCAGGGTCTTGACGCGGCCGTCCATGATCTCCGGGAAATTGGTCAGCTCCGAGACGTCGCGAACCGCGATGCCTTCGGCGGCGATGCTCTTTGCCGTCCCGCCGGTCGAGACCAGTTCGACGCCGACATTGGCCAGGCACTTGGCAAACTCGACCAGGCCGGACTTGTCGGAAACCGACAGCAGCGCGCGCCGGATGGGCACGAGGTCGGGAGCGGGGATCTTCTTGGAGACGACGGCCATGGAGCGGGGGCCTTTCACGGCTGGGTGGGAGACGTGGTTCGCGGGCGGCCTAGCACATGAGCCCCGGAAATCAAGGCGCGCGCCGCACCGGCCGTTCGATTTGACGTGAAAAGGGCTGTCGTCAGCCGCGCTGGCTGTCCAGCCGGTTGATGATGCGGGTGCGCGAAAACTGCCAGTGAACCTCGGAGATTTCCGACGCCTTGAAGGACAGCACGATCTGGCGGGAACGGCGCGGGCCGGCCAGGCCGGCGAAGTAGATGGATTCCTCGACCTCCGCCGGCACGTCGGGGGAGATGAACACCCAGGTGTCGAGATCGGGGCCGGTCAGCACCAGCCGTTCCTTCTGGTCACGGAACAGCTGTACGTCCGGATGGATGTGGAAGCGCACGGCGACGGCTTCAGGCCCGTTGTTGCGCTTCGGCGCAGTGCCGGCGCGCAGGATGCGGTCGCAGCCGGACAGGATGTTGCCGCCGGCCGAAAGCGACAGCTCGCGCTCGTGATAGAGGCCGAAGCGTTGGGCGTAGCCGTCGTGGCTGGCGATGAAACCCTGCACGCCGGTCCTGTCGGTGCGCTGGCAGGGAACCGACTTCGGGCCGCCGACGAGGGGGCTGCCCAGAATGCCGCTGACTCGCTGCGAGTGGGCGAAGCTCGCCGAGGACGTGTCGTTGATGGTGACGGTCGAGTGCGCCGCCGTGGCGCGGGCGAGGGGGCGCATATCCGCGATCCCGTAGGTATCTACGCCGGCATTGACGACATAGTGCTGCCGGCCCGACGACATCTCGAAGGAGAGGCAGCCGGCATGGGCATGGCTGGACACGTCGATCGGCGGCGGCGTCCCGGTGTCCGCGATCACGGTGGTGCCTCCCATCGAGAGCCGCTCGAAGCCCGAATGCGTGGCATGCAGCGGCGGCGCGCCACCGGTCTCGTCATGGCGCAGGATGGCGGCGATCCGGTCCTGGATGGTGGCGCCCATGCCATTGAAGCGGGCAAGGCTGCCGTCCTGGTGGCGGAAGAAGCGCAGCGCCGGCAGCATGCGCTCGACGGCATTGATCAGGGCGAGCGGCGGTTGCTCGGCCTGGTTGGCGTAGGTGTGGCGAAGAGGCAGAAGGTCGGCGAGGATTTCCAGAACGACCATAGGATTGCGCGAGACGTGGCCGCCGTCCGGCAGGATCTGGCGGTCGAGTTCGTCGGCGAGGCCGCGCGTCGCCGAGCGCAGGACGTTGGGTGGAACCGGCAGCGACAGCGCCGCGAAGGCGAGCGCGATCCGCGCCCTCAGCTTGTCCTTGCCGTTGGGCATTTCGCGCGCCATCGACCGCAAGTAGCGGATCTGGATCGCCAGCGAACGCAGGAAGGCCCGGTAGAAGGCGAATTCGGCGCCCTGCAGGACCACGGAGGAATGCTGCAGCCACGAGATGATGCGCTTGGCCGTGGTCGCCGGCTCCCAGGCGGTGCCCGAGATGCGGTTGCCGTGAAGGGCGATCCAGTCGGAGACCAGCGCGCGCGCATTTGCCGCCGCGAGTTCGGTGCCGGCGGCACGCATATGGCGCAGCCAGCGGAAGCCGTGCAGGCTGCGCTGCCAGCCGCTGTTGGGCACGTCGACGAGGAAGGGCGACTGGCCGCCGGTCTCGACGAGGTGCCCCGAGAGCGGGAAGCGGCCATAGTAGATCTCGAGCGCGATCTGCGGATCGGCGAGGCGGAGGTCCGGCGGGGCGATCAGCACGCGCTCGGGGGTGCGCCCGGAATATCGCCAACGATAGATCGGGCCGGCGCGCAGGCGCCGGCGCGTCTTGCGCCAAAACTCCTTGGCGACGAGCGCCCAGAGGCACGTCGTGTTGTCCGCCGCGATCGACAAATATCCTCCTGGCGCGATCAACCCCGCGGCCAAACTAGGACCTTTCAAAGACCCGCGCGAGGGTGAATTTTCCGTTAACGCCGTACGCGCCACTCAGGCGAGGCGGCGAAACCGGGCAGCGAAGAAGCCGTCGAGACCGGAAATGGCCGGGTTGCCTAAGTCCAGCCCGGCAGGGGTGGTGCGCAGGTAGCCCTCGGGCGTGACGAATGAGCCGATGCCAGGTGCCTCGTCGGCGCGAATCGGATCGAGTTCCACCTTGCCCCGATGGTCGTCGAGGAAATTCGCCACCAGCGCCTCGCCTTCCTCCGGGTCGAGCGAACAGTTTGAGAAGACGATCGTCCCGCCCGGCTTCACCAGTCCGACGGCGCCGTCGAGCAGCTTCCGCTGCACGCCGGCGAGCTTGGCGATGTCGGCCGGGGATTTGGTCCACAACACGTCGGGATGGCGGCGCACCGTGCCGGTGGAGGAACATGGGGCGTCGAGCAGGACGGCGTCGAACAGTTCGGCCGGCTGGTAGTCGAGCAGGTCGGCATTGACCTTCTCGGCATCGAGGGCGAGGCGCTCGAGGTTGGCGGAAAGCCGGGCAAGCCGGTTCTTGGAAGCCTCGACCGCAGTAACCTTCGCACCCGCGAGCGCCAGTTGCGCGGTCTTGCCGCCGGGCGCGGCACACAGGTCGGCGACGCGCTTGCCGGCGATGTCGCCGAACAGGCGCGCGGGCAGCGCTGCAGCGGCGTCCTGGACCCACCAGGCTCCGTCGGTAAAGCCTTCGAGCTCCGACACGGGGCCGCTGAGTTTCTCGATACGCACCGTGCCTGTCGGCAGGACTATGCCGCCGAAAGCTTCGGCCCATTTTTCGGGAGCGGATTTGACGGTGAAATCGACGGGCGATTCGAGCCGGTGAGCGGCGAGGATCCTGCCTGCTTCCGCCTCGCCATAGGCTGCCACGAGTCGCTCAACGAACCATTCGGGCGCATCTTTGGTCTCGGCCAGTGCCTGGGGCAGTTCGGCCGATTTGGCGCGGACGAGCGCGCGCAGCACGCCGTTCACCAGTCCCGAAAAGCGCACCGTGCGCGGGTCGGACTTGGCGTGGGTCACGGCGAGGTCAACGGCCGCGCTGTCGGGCACGTCGAGGAACAGGATCTGTGCTGCGGCGACGTGGAGGATGTGCGAGAGCGCGGTGGCATTGGCCGGCAGCGGCTTTTCGAGCCGCCGCGAGATCAGCTTGTCAATGGTGCGGCGATGGCGCAGCGCCGTTGCGAGAATGGCGCGCACGAGGCCGCGGTCGCGCATGTCCAGCGCGCGGAACTGCGGGTGCCCGTGCTCATGGTCGGTCAGGCCGTCGAGCGGGGTCCTGGCGTCGATGGTGGCGGCAAGCAGGCGCGCCGCGGCCATACGCGCGGCAAGGCCGGGCGCGCTGGGGGCTGCATCCTGCCTCGGGGGCTTCTTGTTACCGGCGTTCGGGCGATGGCGCGGGCGGCCGCGTGGTGCGTCCGTCACGACCAAGGGCCCTTCGGCCCGGAGGGATTGCGCCCCCAGGGACCGCGCTGGCGCGGCTGTTCAGGCTGCTGCGGCTCGGCGGGGCGACCGCCCCACGGACCTTCGGTCGAAGGCGCGGACTGTTGCGGCGCCGCCTGCTGCTGGGCCTGGCGGGGTGCGGGCCGTCCAACGCCTTCCTGCGCCATCGCTTGCAAGGCAGCGATGCGGTTTTCGGTGTTGGGGTGTGTCGAGAAAAGGTTGTCCATGCGCTCGCCGGAAAGCGGGTTGATGATGAAGAGATGCGCCGCGGCCGGATTGCGCTCGGCATCGGGGTTGTGGATGCGTTCGACGTTGCGGGCGATCTTGTCAAGGGCGGAAGCCAGCCAGAGCGGATTGCCGCAGATCTCGGCGCCACGGCGGTCGGCCGAATATTCGCGCGTCCGGCTGATCGCCATCTGCACGAGCATGGCGGCGAAGGGAGCCACGATCATCGCCACCAGCACGCCCACGAAGCCCAGCGGATTGTTGTTGTCGCGGTTGCCGCCAAGGAAGAAGGCGAAGTTGCCGAGCATCGAGATGGCGCCGGCGAGGGTCGCGGTGATCGTCATGATCAGCGTGTCGCGGTTCTGCACATGGGCGAGCTCGTGCGCCATGACTGCCGCGACCTCTTCGTGGCTCAGGCGTTGCAGCAGGCCGGTGGTGGCCGCGACCGCAGCGTTGTCGGGATTGCGGCCGGTGGCGAAGGCGTTCGGCTGCGGGTTGTCGATGAGGTAGACCTTCGGCATCGGCAGGCCGGCATTGGCGGCGAGGCCGTGCACGATGGCGTAGTATTCGGGCGCGTTGCGCTCGTCGACCTCGACCGCATGGTTCATGCGCAGGACCATCTTGTCGGCGTTCCAGTAGCTGAACAGGTTCATGCCCGCCGCGACCAGGAACGCGATGGTCATGCCGCCGGTACCGCCGAGCAAATAGCCGACCCCCATGAACAATGCCGTCATGGTCGCCAGCAGCATTGCGGTCCGCATCATGTTCATCGTCTGCTCCTCTTGGAGGCGTCGTGCATCAGCTCGGGCGCCGGAATCTAGGAAAACCGCGTAAGGTCGCAGCTTGCGCCGGCCTTCGCTATATGATGGGAGAGGGCAGGGTCCGTTTCAATCATCTTCGCAGGAATCCCATGAACGACGCCAAGCCAGAGACCATGCCGGAGACGCCCGAGCCCAAGGAACTGTCGCCCGCGGCGAAGCGCGCCCTGGCCGAGGCCGAGGCGCGCCGCGAAGCCTACAAGGCTGAGGAAGCCAAGCTGCCCAGGGAAATCGGTGGGCGCGGGGGCAAGGAGCCCGGACGCTACGGCGACTGGGAGATCAAGGGCCTGACCAGCGACTTCTGATTCCTGCCCGCCAGCACCTCTTGCGCTGGCGGCGATGTAGGAATAAATACCTCCATATGTGGAGGAGAAAAGTTTCCTATTTGATTCCGGTGGCGACGGCGCTCGTCGCTGTCCCTGCGGCTGCCGAACCAACTCGCAAGGTGTTTGCCGGTCCGGTAGCGGCCGAGGTGATCCAGGTAATTGACGGCGACACCTTCGTGGCCGACGCTGAGATTTGGCCGGGCCAGACGCTACGGGTCAACGTCCGTATCCGTGGCATCGACGCGCCCGAGATGAAAAGCCGTTGCCGGGCAGAGCGCGACGCTGCGCTCGCGGCATATACCGCACTCGCGGACCTGGTCGCCAATGAGTCCGTCAGCCTGTCCAACATCGGCAGCGCCAAATATTACGGCCGCGTGCTTGCCGATGTCCGTACCGGCACGGGCGACGCAGTCGGCTCAGCAATGCTCAGGGATGGCCTGGTTCGTCCCTATAGTGGCGGCAAGCGACAGGGTTGGTGCGATTGAGTTCAGGTCAAGGAAAAAGGCCGCCCTTCTTGCGAAGGTGCGGCCTTTCCGTGTTTCCGTCCATGGCGCGGCTCTTGGCTGCGACGCTGAGGTCACCAGCCGCGCTTCACGCGCCTTAACGGGAAGACTGCTTCCCGAAAGGGCAATCCGCTGAGGCCACGTTCTGGAAAACGAAATCACTCGACATCGGATCACCTCCTTTCAGTTCGTTGAACACGAACCCAAGGTGGGGTGTTTCGACCGGTTTCGCAAGTGCGCAAAAGGCACAGGTCGAGATCGATCAATCGGGTACTCCCCCACACCCTTGTGCGGGGGAGTACTAACAGGCATCAGCCCTTCTTGTTCTGGCGGTTGGCGACGAGGTCGTCGACGACGGCCGGATCGGCCAGCGTCGAGGTGTCGCCGAGCGCGCCGAAATCGTCCTCCGCGATCTTGCGCAGGATGCGGCGCATGATCTTGCCCGAGCGGGTCTTGGGCAGGCCCGGCGCGAACTGGATCTTGTCGGGCGAGGCGATGGCGCCGATCTCCTTGCGGACATGGGCGACGAGCTCCTTGCGCAGGTCCTCGGTGGCCTCGATGCCGGACATCAGCGTGACGTAGCTGTAGATGCCCTGGCCCTTGATGTCGTGCGGGTAGCCGACCACGGCCGCCTCGGACACCTTGTCGTGGCTGACCAGCGCGGACTCCACCTCGGCGGTGCCCATGCGGTGGCCCGAGACGTTGATGACGTCGTCGACGCGGCCGGTGATCCAGTAGTAGCCGTCGACGTCGCGCCGGCAACCGTCGCCGGTGAAGTACTTGCCCTTGTAGGTGGAGAAGTAGGTCTGGATGAAGCGCTCGTGGTCGCCGTAGACGGTGCGCATCTGGCCGGGCCATGAGTCGGTGATGCAGAGGTTGCCGTCGGCCGGCCCCTCGAGCACCTTGCCTTCATTGTCGACCAGCTCCGGCTTGACGCCGAAGAACGGCCGCGTGGCCGAGCCGGCCTTGAGGTCGGTGGCGCCGGGCAGCGGCGTGATCAGGATGCCGCCGGTCTCGGTCTGCCACCAGGTGTCGACGATCGGCACCTTCTTCTCGCCGACGACGTTGAAGTACCATTCCCACGCCTCGGGATTGATCGGCTCGCCGACCGAACCGAGAACCCGCAGCGACTTGCGCGAGGTCTTCTTCACGTGCTCGTCGCCGGTGCCCATCAGCGCACGGATGGCGGTCGGAGCGGTGTAGAAGATGTTGACCTTGTGCTTGTCGACGACGTCCCAGAAGCGTGAGGGCGACGGATAGTTCGGCACGCCTTCGAACATCAGGGTCGTGGCGCCGTTGGCGAGCGGGCCGTAAAGGATGTAGCTGTGGCCCGTGACCCAGCCGACATCGGCCGTGCACCAGTAGATGTCGCCGTCATGGTAGTCGAAGACGTACTGGTGGGTCATCGAGGCGTAGACGAGATAGCCGCCGGTG
>MEEF01000082.1 GCA_001724355.1 Mesorhizobium sp. SCN 65-20
CGGAGCGGGATGGTCTCCTTGATCCCATCGGGCAGAACTTCGTAGTGCTTGAGCAGACGGTCGATCAGTTCCTCGGCATCCCACACCGCAACCCGAAGACGTTGAGCATCAACCTTCGCCTGAGCCTGAGCGGTTAGGCCCCCCATCGCCACTAGCAGTCCGTGATCTGCTTGATGCTGTCCAACCACGCCGCCGAGCTGATCAAGCACCTCGGAGCCCACGCGGCTGGGCTGCGACTTCACTTGCACGATGATCGTTGGCGCCGAGATCCCGAGCACCCCTGAACCGGCGATGATGTCTATGCCACCGTCAGCCCCCTTGGGCGGCACTTTGCAGGTCATGCCTTCTGCTCGCAGAATCTCCGCCACGAGATCCTGCAGGAAGCCGATATCTACCGCGAGCAATTGCTGGCAGCCATCAAGGCCTACCTGCCCGGCACACCCGCGACTGTCGACTGAATTCGCACGGAACGCCGGCGAGGCCGGCTGTCAGGCCATGAACGCCGCGATCGCCGCCGCATGGAGTTCGGGCGTGGCCGCCGCGATGACGTCGCCGCCGTTTTCGGCGGGCCCGCCGTCGAGCGTGGTGACCACGCCGCCGGCCTGCTCGATGATCGGGATCAGCGCCACGATGTCGTAGGGCTTCAGGCCGGGATCGATGACGACGTCGACCTGGCCCGCCGCGACCATGGCGAAGGCGTAGCAGTCGGTGCCGTAGCGGGCCAGCCGAACCTGGCTTTCCAACCTGTCGTAGCGGTCGCGCATCTCGCCCTTGAACAGCGCGGGCGATGTGGTGAACAGGGTCGCCTCCGAGAGCGATGCGGTCTTGCGCACCGAAAGGCGGCGCGGGCCACCCGGACCCTCGTAGTGCGAGCCGCTGCCGTCGGCGTAGAACAGTTCGCCGGTAAAGGGCTGCGACATCAACCCAGCCACCGCATCGCCGTCCACGGTCAGCCCGACCAGCGTGCCCCAGACCGGGAGGCCGGAGATGAAGGCGCGCGTGCCGTCGATCGGATCGATGACCCACACATGGCTGTTCGACGTGTTCTCGCTGCCATGCTCCTCGCCGAGGATGCCGTGATCGGGGAATTCGGCGTTGATCAGCGCGCGGATGGCGCGCTCGGCCTCCTGGTCGGCCTCGGTGACCGGATCGAAGCCGGCGGCCAGCTTGTTGGTCACCGCACCAGACTGACGGAACCTCGGCAGCGTCTCGGCGGCGGCTGCGCTCGCGATCCGTCGCATGAAATCGGCGTTGACGACCATTGTTCACCCCATGTCTGACTGTTGCGTGGATGACACGCACCGACCCTCGCCGGCAATTGCCACATCAGATTGAATTAAGAAAGCTTCAAAGCGCCTTGACTTTTGTGCAGCGCACAATAATCTCGATGGTGGACGGAGCTTCCGTCCATGCCCTCCTTGGGCGTTTCCTCCCTAGACTTCGACCGCTCTCCGGAGCGGTCTTTTTTTACCCGGAACATGCCCGGCCTTACTCGGCCGCGAGCGGGATGTCGATGAAGTGGTGGTCCGGAACCGCCATGAGATCCGCGGAAAACCGGGCAATGTCGTCGGCCAGCGCATAGAAGCCCGGTGATTTCTCCAGCGTGCGCTCGTCCATGTAGAGACCTCGATTGATCTCGATCTGCAACGCATGCAGGTTGCGCGCCGGCCGGCCGTAATGCTCGGTGATGAAGCCGCCGGCATAGGGTTTATTGTGCGCCACGGTATAACCCATCGACGCCAGCAGGCCGATCGCCCGTTCCGACAGCGCCGAGGACGCCGAGGTGCCGAAACGGTCGCCGACGATAAAGTCGGGCCTGACGCCGCTGTCGCCGATGCGGATCGATGCGGGCATTGAATGGCAGTCGACCAGCACGGCGTAGCCGAAGCGGGCGTGGGTCCGGGTGACGAGCCGCTTCAGCGTCTCGTGATACGGCTTGTAGACATGCTCGATGCGGCCGATGGCTTCCGACAGCGGCAGCCGGCCCGGATAGATGTCGAGCCCTTCCCCCACGAGCTTCGGCACGGTTCCGAGCCCACCGGCCACCCGCGCCGAACGAATGTTGGCGAAGGGCGGCACCGGTTCGGCGAACATGCGGGGATCTAGTTCCCAGGGCTCGCGATTGACGTCCAGGTAGGCGCGCGGGAAGTGCGCCGCAAGCATCGGCGCGCCGAGCGCGACCGCAGCGCCGAAGAGTTCGTCCACGTAGCAGTCCTCCGAGCGCCGGATCGCGCTGGAATCGAGCTTGGCCATGGCGAGGAACCGTTCCGGGTAGCATCGGCCGCTATGCGGCGAATTGAACACGAAAGGTACGCGCTGCTCGGCGCTCGTCCGGACCTCGAACGGCGGCAGCACCGAGAAATCTTCGGCTGGGGTCATCTTTACCGAGGGGCCTGCGGAACACGCTTACTCATGGCTCGAAAGGTGCCACCTGCGCGGCCCGGTGTCCAGCGTGCAGCCGGTGCAAACGCTCGTCTCGGCAGTGTCGCGGCGTCACCATCCTGACAGGGCATTCACTTGATGTTTACCGTCCGGAACTCATATAGAAGATGGTTAACGAAGCGCCTTTGGGGTGCGGCTTCGACCACTGAATCGGACGGGATACTGATGGCACGAATTCTTCTGGCAGAAGACGATGAAGACATGCGCCGCTTCCTGGTCAAGGCGCTCGAGCGCGCCGGTTACCAGGTGAGCGATTTCGACAACGGCGCGAGCGCCTACGAGCGCCTGCGCGAGGAGCCTTTCTCGCTGCTGCTGACCGACATCGTCATGCCGGAGATGGACGGCATCGAGCTGGCCCGCCGCGCCACCGAGATCGATCCCGACCTCAAGGTGATGTTCATCACCGGATTCGCGGCCGTCGCGCTGAACCCTGATTCGAAGGCGCCGCGCGACGCCAAGGTGCTTTCCAAGCCCTTCCACCTCCGCGATCTCGTCAACGAGGTCGAGAAGATGCTGCACGCGGCCTAGGCTGTCGCTGCGTCAGCAAACGATTTGACGATCGGGCGCATTTTTTCACCACAGGCGCTATTGACGTGCCGGATCAAAAGTGGTGTATCCGCCCCCGTCGGATGGGCGTGTAGCTCAGCGGGAGAGCACTACGTTGACATCGTAGGGGTCACAGGTTCAATCCCTGTCACGCCCACCATCCACTCCAAAAACCAGGCTGAAGAGCGCTCTGTCGCAGCAGCGTCGCGCACGGCGCGCTGCAGCGGGCCGGCGAGTCAGTTCACCAGGACGCTGCGAGATGTCGTCGATCCTGTTGACGCCGGTCAGCGCCATCGTGACTGACAGTTCCTTCCTGATGATCTCGATGGCAGTTGCCACACCGGCCTGACCGCCGGCGCCGAGCCCGTAGATCTAGGAGCGGCCGATCAGGCAGCCCTTGGCTCCGAGCGAGCGCCCGCATCACGCTTACTGAGCCGCCAACGCGGCCAGAAGCCTTGTCAGGCTTCAGCGACGAATCGAGCGCTGTTGTTGAGCGGGAAGATTCCGCCCCCCAAGCGCCAACGCCATGAGGCTCCTGACGATATCGACCAACGTGTCGGGCATTGCAGGTCGTTCGTCGGGATCGAAAGCCAGTCCAATGACGACACCTTGGCTCTCCGTGATTGCCACGGGCCAAAAGTCGAAGCGCGAATTCACGGCCGGGTAGACTCCCGCGTGCACGATGGAGTTCGTCGCCAACGACGACAGCGCGGTCTCGAATTCGGCCTCCTGGGGCTCTGCCACGCTGGTCGACTTTTTGACGAAAACAACCCTTCCCTCTGCGACGAGCATCACGATGACAGGAACCTGGAAGAGCTTTGCAAGCGCTTCGGAGGTGAGCGAAACGACTGCCTCGGCGCTGTCGGCCGCCACCAAGTCTCGGCTGTAGCCTTGCAGCACGATCGCCTGCCGTCTCAGCAGCGCAGCTTCGATCGCCCTCCGCCCGGACGTATAGGCAACGCCGCTCACGATGAGCCCGACGATGAAGAGCAGTGCGATTGCCCAGATGTTTGCCGGGTCGTCGACGGCGAGCGAGTAGCGGGGCTCGGTCAGGAAGAAGTTGTAGGCAAGAGCGCCAAGCACGGCCGCGCAGAGCGAGGGGCCCAGGCCGAAGACAACGCCCGCGATGACTACAGGCACCACGAATATGAGGGAAAGGTTCGGGATCGCCACCCCAAGATCGACACTCACGGCAAGAGCGGTCGCGACGGCCGTCATCACAAACGCGGCCAGGTAGCCCACAATTGGCAAAGAATTCGACCGTGCCGAACTCAGGAGCGGATCGGCAGGTAGCGTCGGCGTGTCCCGGCGCAGATGCGCTTTGGCATCGGCCACTGGTTCAACTCCCGCACAAAGGTACGTTGTGGCAGCGAAAAGCTACGCCAGTATACACCACTTCCCTTCTTGAAGGCAGTGATGGCGCCCTTCACTCCGCCCGTTCGATGTCCCTGCGCAGTACGATCAGCGTCGTCAGGTCCTCGACACTCGGATGGGTAGCGATCACGTCGCGCAGCGTGTTCAGCCTGTCGATGGAGGGCACGTCGACCTCGACGATGAGGTCGAGCTGGCCCGAGACGGAGGAGACACGCCGCACCTCCGAATGCCGCGCCAGTTGGTCCAGCACGCCGATCGCCGGCGTCCGCGCCAGCGTCACCATCAGGAAGGCGGAGACCAGGCCCTGGTCCATCTGGCCGATATCGGCGCGGTAGCCGCGGATGACACCGCTCTTTTCCAGCATCGCCACACGTTCGGTGGTGGCACTGCGAGACAGCCCGATGCGCGCGGCAAGCGCCTTCATCGGGATGCGCGCCTCCTTCGACAGGATGCCGAGAATGTCCCTGTCCCTGGCGTCGAGTTCCTTCATCGTTGGCTTTCACCCCTCACCGTGAATGTGCCGGTCTATGCGCACAAAGTGCCGGTGCAACCGTCACATTGCCGGATGCCTGATTTTTCGACCCGTGCCAAGCTTCGACATCAGAAAATCCGGACCGCCGATGACCGACGTAAACCACCCCGCGCCGCAATTCTCACGTGAAGAAGCGGCAGCTCTCGCAGCAAGCCATTTCGGCGTCGGCGGCGTCGCAACGCCGCTGGACAGCGAGCGCGACCAAAATTTCAAGCTGATGTCGGCCGATGGCGACTGGATCTTCAAGATCGTCAACGCCAGCGAACCGCGCCAGGAAAGCGAATTCCAGGCGGCATTGCTCGACCACCTTGCGCGGTCGGGCGCCGATGTCGCCGTACCGGGCCTGAAGAAGACGCCCGAAGGTGCCGCCCTTGCCCATGCACCGGCCGACGGTGGCGGCCGGCATGCGCTGCGGCTCGTCTCCTGGCTGCCCGGCCTGCCGCTGGCGGAAGTCGCACGCACGCCGCAGGTGCTGGCCGGCCTCGGTGCTGCACTCGGCAAACTCGACCGTGCGCTGCAGGGCTTCATCCATCCCGGCGCGCTCAGGAGCTTCGACTGGGACATCCGTCAGGCCAGCGCCGCGCGTGGCCGGCTCGCCCATGTCGCAGACGATGCGGACCGCGCCTTGCTCGAGCGCTTCCTCGACCGCTTCGACGCCCAGGTCGCGCCGAAGCTTGCCTCGCTGCGCGCCCAGGTCATCCACAACGACGCCAACGACTGGAACGTGCTGGTCGATGAGAACGATCACTGCCGCATCGCCGGCATCATCGATTTCGGCGACGCGCTCCATTCGCCCCTGATCGCCGAGGTGGCGGTCGCCTGCGCCTATTCGATCCTCGACGTCGAGGACCCCATCGGCGCTGCCGCCTCGCTCGCCGCCGGTTTCCACGCCGAGTATCCGCTGCGCGAGGAAGAGATCGACCTTTTGTTCGACCTCATCGTCGCGCGACTGGTCATTTCCGTGTCGCTTTCGGCGGTACGCAAGGCGCAGGTTGGCGACAATCCCTACCTCGCCATTTCCGAGGCGCCGGCCTGGCGGCTGCTGCGCCGGCTGGACGCCATGAACCGTCGCTTTGCTACCGCCATCCTGCGCCATGCCTGCGGCTTCGACGCAGCACCTGGCGCCAAGGCCGTCACCGCCTGGATCGAGGCCAACAGGAAGAGCTTCGCGCCTGTTCTCGACCGTCATCCCGCGACGCTTGCCAAGGCGCTCGTGCCCTATGGCGATCCGGCCCATCCGATGACCGTCACCTCGGCAGGCCAGCAGCCCGAGAAGGCAACCGCCTGGTGGGATGCCTGGTGCGCCGATAACGGTATTGCGCTCGGCATCGGCCCGTGGGGCGAGGCGCGCACCGTCTACACCTCAGACATCTTCTGGTCGCGTTTCGTCGAGGGCGCGCGCCGCGTCCACCATCTCGGCCTCGACCTGTTCATGCCGGCCGGCACGAAGGTCTACACGCCGCTCGCCGCAACGGTGAAAAGCGTCGAGATCGAGGAGGACCCGCTCGGCTATGGCTGCCTGATCGCGCTGGAGCATGCGCCCGAAAGATGCCCGCCCTTCGTGACCCTGTGGGGTCACATGGCGCATGAGGCGATGACGCGCCTGAAGCCCGGGCAGCGACTTGCCGCCGGCGCGCTCGTCGGCGAGATGGGCAAACCCGCAGAGAACGGCGGCTGGGCGCCGCACCTGCATTTCCAGATCTCGACCGACCCCGATCTCGCCGCCCGCGACATCCTCGGCGTCGGCGAAGCGCGCTATCTCGACGTCTGGGCCGAGTTGTTCCCGGATGCTGCGACGCTCGCCGGCATCCCGCCCGAGACCTTCCACCAGACCGGGCGCACCCGTCCCGAAATCGTCGCCGCGCGGAAAGCCTCGCTGTTGCCCAACCTGTCGATCTCCTATTCCGAGCCGATCAAGTTCGTGCGCGGCGAGGGAGCCTGGCTGATCGACGACCGTGGCCGCGCCTATCTCGACTGCTTCAACAATGTCTGCCACCTGGGCCACGCCCATCCCGACGTCGTCGAGGCCATCGCCACCCAGGCGGCCAGGCTCAACACCAACACGCGCTACCTGCATGACGCCATCGTCACCTATGCCGAGCGACTGACCGCGACCTTGCCGGAGGGACTGTCGGTCGCCTCCTTCGCCTGCTCGGGCAGCGAGGCCAACAGCCTCGCGCTGCGGATGTCGCGCACGGTGACCGAGCGCAACGACGCGCTGGTGCTCGACTGGGCCTATCATGGCACCACTCAGGAACTGATCGACCTCAGCCCCTACAAATACAAGCGCAAGGGCGGCAAGGGCCGGCCGGCTCATGTCTTCGAGGCGACAATCCCCGACAGCTATCGCGCGCCTGACGACTGGGCGGTCGAGGAGCACGCCAAACGCTTCGCCGCAAGCATAGCCGAGCAGATCGAGACGATGCGCAAGCAAGGCCGCGCGCCGGCCTTCTTCATCGCCGAATCGATCCCCAGCGTCGCCGGCCAAGTCTTTCTGCCAGAGGGCTATCTGAAAGAGGTCTACGCCATGGTCCGCGCCGCCGGCGGCCTCTGCATCGCCGACGAGGTGCAGGTCGGCTTCGGCCGCGTCGGCAGCCACTGGTGGGCCTTCGAGACGCAAGGGGTGGTTCCCGACATCGTCACGATGGGCAAGCCCATCGGCAATGGCCACCCGATGTCGGCGCTGGTCACCACGCGCGAGACCGCCGACCGCTTCAACAACGGCATGGAGTATTTCAACACCTTCGGCGGCAACCCGGTGTCCTGCGCGGCGGGGCTCGCGGTCCTCGACGTCATCGAACGCGACCGCCTGCGCGACAACGCCTCCGACGTCGGCGCCTATCTCGTCGCGCAGTTCCGCGACATGCAGAAGCGCTACGAGGTCATCGGCGACGTCAGGGGCATGGGCCTGTTCCTCGGCATCGAGCTGGTCACGGACCGCAGGACGAAGGAGCCGGCTACCGCATTCGCCCGCAAGGTCAATGACGGGGCGCGCGCCCGCGGCGTGCTTATCGGCACCGAGGGCCCACACGACAACGTGCTCAAGATGCGCCCGCCGATGATTTTCAGCAGGCGCGACGCCGACCATCTCGTCGGCGTCCTGGAAGAGACTTTCGCCGCGGTGGAGGCCGGCGGCGCATAGGGAGCCCGGCGCGGAGGATCGATCGCGCAGGGCATCTGCATAGGAGGATCGTCTCGGACTTCCGGCACCGAGTGCCGGAACAATGGGGCTTTGTCGCTGAAATGGGAGGAGGACAATGAAACACGCCATCATCACCACACTCGTGCTGGGGACGGCCGCGCTCGCCGCGCCCGCCAAGGCCGATACGCTCGACATCGTCAAGCAGCGCGGCATGGTCACCTGCGGCGTCAGCCAGGGCGTCGCCGGTTTCTCGGCGCCCGATGATACCGGCAAATGGTCGGGATTCGACATAGACATCTGCCGCGCGGTGGCCGCCGCCGCACTGGGGGACGCCGACAAGGTCAGCTACGTCCCGCTCTCCACCAACGAGCGGTTCACCGCCCTGCAGTCGGGCACGGTCGACCTGCTGTCACGGCAGACCACCTGGACGCTGTCGCGCGATGCCGGGCTGGGCATCCGCTTCGTTGGCACCGCGTATTATGACGGCCAGGGCTTCATGGTGCGCAAGGAACTCGACATCGACAGCGCCCTCAAGCTGTCGGGCGCAACCGTCTGCACCGAGCAGGGCACGACGACCGAGCAGAACGTCGCCGACTATTTCGGCGCCAACAAGCTGAAGTACGAGCCGGTGGTGATCGATTCGGCTGACGCCATCGTCAAGGCTTTCGATACCGGCCGCTGCGACGTCTACACCACCGACGCCTCGGCGCTCTACGCCCAGCGCCTCAAGCTCGCCGATCCGGCGGCCTATGTCGTGCTGCCCGAGATCATCTCCAAGGAGCCGCTTGGCCCGGCAGTGCGCCAGGGCGACGACAAATGGTTCAGCATCGTTCGCTGGGCGCTGTTCGCGCTGGTCGAGGCCGAGGAACTGGGCATCACCCAGGCCAATGCCGAAGCCGGCCTGACGTCGGCCAATCCGGCTATCCGGCGCTTCCTGGGGGCCGAAGGCGACAGCGGCCAGCAGCTCGGCCTCGACCCGCGCTGGTCCTACAACATCGTCTCCAAGGTCGGAAACTACGGCGAGATCTTCGAGCGCAACCTCGGCCAGTCGAGCGAACTCAAGATCGACCGCGGCATCAATGCGCTGTGGAACGCCGGCGGCCTGATGTACGCACCGCCGGTGCGCTGAAATCTCGACAAGAATGGGCCGCGGCAACCATGCCGCGGCCCTTTGTTTTCAGCCGGTCCGATCAGTTGATGGCCGCGATGTTGCCCAGGCGGATGAACAGCGTCTCGCCGGAAGAGTCGTCCGTCCCGTCATTGTCGGTCACCACGAAGGCCTGGCCGTCCTTGTCGATGGCGAAACCCTCGACCTTGTCGACGACATAGCCGTTGGTCGCGGCCTTGAGGTCCGGCAGCAGGTCGCGTGCAAGCGTCTTTTCGACCGCGGGCAGTTCGCCGCCGAGCTTGGCCGGCTTGAAGCCGTCGAGCTCCACCGAATAGATCCGCTTGATCGCCGCTTCCTGGCCGATCAGGTTGTCGCGCTCGATGACGTAGAGCTTGCCGTCATGGGCGGTGATCTCCGACAGGCCGACCCAGCCCTTCTCGGTGGCGTCGAGCGGATAACGGACCGCCGACCATTCCTTGGCCTTCGGCTTGTAGGCGAGCAACTTGACCTGGCCCTTGGGGTCGTCGCCCCATTCGCGCTGCACGGCCATCACCAGCGTCAGATCGTCGCCTTCGCCGATGGTGGTGATGCCCTCGAGGCCGAAGCGGGTCTCGCCAGCCAGAAGCTCGGCCGGGAACGCCACCTCTTCCTTGATCGCGCCCTTGGCGTCGACCTTGTAGATGGCGTGCGGCACCAGCTTGTCGCTGCGGCCTTCCGAGGCAAGCCAGAACCCGCCCTCGCCGTCCGAGACGATGTCTTCGAGGTCGAGCTTCTGCGCCGGCGCGCCGTCACGGGTGACGACGGTCCTGGCCGTGATCTGCGCCGGGGTCTTGGTGGTGTCGATGGTGAAGATCGACGGCTGCGAACGGTAGACCGAGTCGGAGACGGCATAGAGCTTGCCTGCTTCCTTGGGGTCGGCCGCAAGGCCCGAAAGCGCACCCCAGCCGATCGGGGTGCCGTCGTCGCCGAAGCCGGACACGATCTGCGGATAGGCCGGCTCGCCTTCGGCACGCTCGTAGACCATGACGTGGGAACGGGCGAGTCCGTCTTCGCCAAGGTCGGTCTCGTTGGCAGTGACCAGCAGGTTGCGAGACGGGATCGCCACCAGGCCTTCCGGACCGACGCCCGACGGCAGCAATTGCAGGAATTCCGGCTCCTTGCCGGTGTCCTCATAGACGCCCACGAGCGAAGCCCGCTCGGCCGCGACGAAGATCAGCTTGTCAGAACCGAAGGTACCGACCTCGATGCCTTCAGGCTCGATGCCCTTCTTGTTGCGATGGTCGGGATAATGGCCGGCGGCGGCCGCCTGATACTCGAAGGACGGGCCGGATTCGAACAGGACTTCGCCCGTCCGGGAGAAGATGGTGAAGCCGCGGGCGCCGCCCTTGTAGTCGCCTTCGTTGGCGACGATGAGGCGGTCGTCGTCCAGCCACTTCACGGCATCAGGCTCGCGCGGGGAGTTCTCGACCTTGCCGGTGAAGCTGATCGCCCCGTCCTTCTTGGTGTCGACATTCTCGAGCGTCACTTCGCCTGCCGGGAAATGTGCGACGATCCTGGCGGCCGCCGCGTCGACGATGGCGATGTGGTTGTTCTCCTGCAACGTGACAGCGATCTCGCCCTTGCCGTTGAAGGAGACGAATTCAGGCTCCGGATCCTCCGGTGCCACCTTGGCGATGCCGGTCAGGTCGACGGTCTGGATCGTGGCGCAATCGGGAGAACCGTCCTTCAGCGAGACGATCTTGAGGTTGCCGGCGGGAAGCTGCGGCAGCTCGCCGTCATTGAGTTCCTCGTCGCGCTCGTTCTCGATGGCGATGGCGAGGTATTTGCCGTCCTTGCTGAGGGCGACCGAGTCGGGTTGGCCGCCGAGGTCGCAGCTGACCTCGATCTTTTTCGAGGCAAGGTCGATGACCGTGAGATTGCCGGAGGGTTCCTGCTTGCTCTTGGAGGTGTTGACGCCGGCGAGCACCTTGTTGCCGGCCACGGTGACCGAAGTCGGCTCGCCTTCGATCTTGACCGTGCCGCCGGCCTTCGGTGCCTTGGCATCGGTAATGTCGATGAAGCCGACCGCACCCAGCGGGCTGTCGGAATAGACCAGCGTCATGCCGTCCTGGCTGGCCGTGATGATCTCGGAGGACGTCGGCGTCGCCGGGTCGATTTCGGCCGGCAGGTTCTGCGCGACCGGGAAGGTGGCGATGCGGTTGAAGGTTTCGGCCGCATGGGCCGGTATCGCCGCCGACGCCGCGAGTGCGGCAGTCAGAAGCAGGAGTTTGCGGGGCGTCTTGCCCGAAATGTCGCCTGACATGGAAACCTCTTTGCCTGAACGGAATTGCGACTTCCGTTTGGGCGAGCGAGATTTCAGCGCGATGACGATTGTGCGACGGTTCGGTGACAACCCAAGGCGACGGCTGCCTAGGCGTCGGTTGACACGCTAAGTTCGACGCGGTCGGCGACGAAACGCGTCTCGGCATACTGGATGGGCACGCCCTCGGCATCGACATTGGTGGCGATGGCGACGAGCACGATCGCCCCGGCCGAGAGCTTCAGGTCGGCCAGGTCGGCAGCGTCGGCGTGGCGGGCCGAGACGAGCGTCGACTTGCGGAAATAGTCCCCGATGCCGAAGCGCTGGAAGGCGAGCGTGATCGAGCCGGTTTCGGCATAGGCTTCCGCATAGCCAGGGAAGCGCTCGGCATCGAACCAGTTGGTGGCGCGCGACACCGGGCGCTCGTCGGCTTCGCTCAGCGTCTCGAGCCGCACCACCGGCGCGCCCTCGGCAAGGCCTAGGCCGTCGGCCACTCGCTTCGTGGCGGGCTCCACCGCATGGGCGAGCAACAGGCTGCGCCGGTCGCGCGTCTGGCTGCGCAGGCCGGTAGAGAAGCGCGTCCGCGCCGAAATCGGATAGGACAGTTTTTGGCGGCTTTCGACGAAGGTGCCCCGGCCCTGCTCGGCCCTCAGCACCCCTTCCTGCACCAATGCGGCGATGGCGCTGCGCAGCGTGTGGCGGTTGACGCCGAAGCGTTCGGACAGGACCAATTCGGGCGGCAGCTTGCCGTCGGTGCCCAATGTGCCGGCGGATATCGCCTGCCTGATCTGGTCGGCGATCTGGCGCCACAGCGCCACCCCGCTCTTGCGTGTAACCGCTTGGTCCTGTCCCTGCCCGCTCAAATCCACCGCCCCTGTCTTGCGATTTGTCATGTGCCCGTCACGGAGCGTCGCTACAAGCCCGTTGTATGTTGTTCGTTTGTATAGAACAATAGACAAATACGAAGTGGAGCGGCAATCGAAATGGACCGACGGCAGGAAAGAGAACTGGAGGCTCAGCGCAAGGCGGCTATGGCGGCACTCGCGCTGGCCCCAGCGGATGAGTTGAAGCGCCTGTGCAGCGAGGCGGGCATTTCTGGCGAAGCCGAAATGCTGCGTGGGCCCGAGACCGGCCTGGTGTCGGTGCGCGGACGCATCGGCGGCGGCGGCGCGCCCTTCAACTTCGGCGAGGCGACGGTGACCCGCGCCACGGTGCGTCTGCCCAGCGGCGAGATCGGCCACGCCTACGCGCTCGGCCGCGACAAGGAGAAGGCCAGGCTGTCGGCGATAGCGGATGCGCTCTGGCAGAACCCCGCCCGCCGCGCCGAGGTCGAAAACAAGATCCTCTCTCCCTTGCGCGCAGCCCAGGTCGAAGCCGACGCCACAAGGCGCGCCGAGACGGCGGCCACGAAGGTCGACTTCTTCACCATGGTTCGCGGAGAAGACTGATGGAACAGCTCGACGTCATCGACGGCGGCTTCGCCGCTCCCGTGTTCGACGCCCAGGCGGTGTTCCGCGCTGTCATGGACGCCATGGCCCGCCCCAGCACGGTCCAGCCTGTCGCACCGCTCACCCAGCCGCCCGCTCCGCTGTCGGCCATGGCCGGTGCCGTGGCCCTTGCGCTCTGCGACCACGACACGCCGCTCTGGCTCGACACGCCGCTTCAGGTTTCGGCCGCGGCAAAGTCCTGGCTCGCCTTCCACAGCGGCGCGCCGATGGCAGCGACGCCGGCGGATGCGCATTTCGCTCTCGTCGCCAATCCGGCGACTTTGATCGCGCTCGAGAACTTCGCCCAGGGCACGCAGGAGTATCCCGACCGTTCGACGACGCTGATCCTGCAGGTCGAAAGCCTGACCGCGGGCGAGCCGCTCGAACTCAAGGGCCCGGGCATCGAGACGACGGCGACGATCGCACCGACGCCGCTGCCGCGCCATTTCGTCGAGCAGTGGAAGCAGAACGGCGCGCGTTTCCCGCGCGGCGTCGACATGATCCTGGCAGCACCCGACGGTGTGGCCTGTCTGCCCCGTACCACCCGCATCAAGACGATGGAGGCCTGATATGTATGTTGCTGTCAAAGGCGGCGAAGCAGCCATCGCCAACGCCCATCGCCTGCTTGCCGACCGTCGCCGCGGCGACCGCTCGGTGCCGGCACTGCGCATCGACCAGATCGTCGAGCAGCTGGCGCTCGGCGTCGACCGCGTCATGGCGGAAGGTTCGCTCTACGACCGCGAACTCGCCGCTCTCGCCATCATGCAATCGCGCGGCGACCTGATCGAGGCGATCTTCCTCGTCCGCGCCTACCGCACCACCCTGCCGCGCTTCGGCTACACCAGGCCGATCGACACCGCGACCATGCAGGTCGAGCGCCGGGTTTCGGCCACCTACAAGGACCTGCCCGGCGGCCAGTTGCTCGGCCCGACCTTCGACTACACCCACCGCCTGCTCGACCCGGAACTGGCGAACGACCCCGCCATTTCTGAGCCCGAACAGCGCGAGGGCGACGGCCAGCGCATGGCGCGGGTGTCGGAAATCCTCGCCCATGAAGGCCTCATCGAGGCCGACGGCGAGTTACCCGAAGATCATGTCCCCGGCGACATCACCCGCGAGCCGCTGGAGTTCCCGATGGAGCGCGACATCCGCCTGCAGGCGCTGTCGCGCGGCGACGAGGGTTTTCTTCTCGCGCTCGGTTATTCGACGCAGCGCGGCTATGGCCGCAGCCATCCCTTCGTCGGCGAGGTTCGCATCGGCGAAGTCGAACTGGAACTGGACGTGCCGGAACTGCCCTTCCCCGTCACGCTCGGCCGCATCCGCGTCACCGAATGCCAGATGGTCAACCAGTTCAAGGGTTCGGCCAAGGCGCCGCCGCAGTTCACCCGCGGCTACGGGCTGGTCTTCGGCCAGTCGGAGCGCAAGGCGATGGCCATGTCTCTGTGCGACCGTGCCCTGCGCGCGGGCGAATTGGGCGAGGACATCACCGCTCCTGCCCAGGACGAGGAGTTCGTCATCTCGCACTCCGACAACGTCCAGGCGACCGGATTCGTCGAGCACCTGAAGCTGCCGCACTATGTCGACTTCCAGGCCGAACTCGACCTCGTCCGCCGCATGCGCGGCGAGCACGACAAGCGCAACCGCAGTGACGAGCCCGAGCAGCGGGAGGCGGCGGAATGATCGCGGGGAACTCAATCTCCCGAATGGCTTTGGCCGGAATGGCCTGTACTACTGTAATTTTCGCCCTGCGGAGCGCCGTCGTTCTCCCAACTCCGTTTGGTCGCCTTGGGCTTGCGCCACGCGAAAAACGCCACGGCGATTACAGCCACGGCCACCAGCACCAGCACACGAATCCACCCCGAAGAATCCATGCGGCTCCCCCTCGTTGCGATGGTCAACGCGGCAAAGAGTTAGCGCAAATCGGATCTGCCTGCCATGTCTGACATCGCAACCTACAACTTCGCCTATCTCGACGAGCAGACCAAAAGGATGATCCGTCGGGCGATCCTCAAGGGCATCGCCATACCCGGCTACCAGGTGCCGTTCGCTAGCAGAGAAATGCCGATGCCCTATGGCTGGGGCACCGGCGGCGTGCAGGTGACGGCGGCGATCATCGGCCCCGACGACGTGCTCAAGGTCATCGACCAGGGAGCCGACGACACCACCAATGCCGTCTCGATCCGCGCCTTCTTCCAGAAGGTCGCCGACGTCGCGGTGACCACCGAGACGGCGAAGGCAACGATCATCCAGACGCGTCACCGCATCCCCGAACATCCGCTGACCGCGGGCCAGACGCTGGTCTACCAGGTGCCGATCCCCGAGCCGCTGCGCTTTCTCGAGCCCCGCGAGACCGAGACGCGCAAGATGCACGCGCTCGAGGAGTATGGCCTCATGCACGTCAAGCTCTACGAGGACATCGCCCGCCACGGCCGCATCGCCACCACCTATGCCTATCCGGTCAAGGTCGAGGGGCGCTACGTGATGGACCCCTCGCCGACGCCGAAATTCGACAATCCGAAGATGCACATGTCGCCCGCGCTGCAGCTGTTCGGCGCAGGCCGCGAGAAGCGCATCTACGCCGTGCCGCCCTTCACCGAGGTCGTCAGCCTCGACTTCGAGGACCATCCCTTCGAGATCCAGACCTTCGACCAGCCCTGCGCGCTGTGCGGGGCCGAGCAGGTCTATCTCGACGAGGTCATCCTCGACGATCACGGCGGCCACATGTTCGTCTGTTCCGACACCGACCATTGCGAGACGCGCCAGGCCCGCGGCCATCGCGGCCACCTCTCGCCCGAAATCCTGGAGCCTGCACAATGACCGACGAACCGCTTCTGCGCGTCACGGCGCTGTCCAGATATTACGGCTCGCGCATCGGCTGCGAGGACATCTCCTTCGACCTCTGGCCGGGCGAAGTGCTGGCCATCGTCGGCGAGTCCGGCTCGGGCAAGACCACCCTGCTCAACTGCCTGTCGACGCGCCTGCTACCGACGTCGGGCACCGCCAGCTACCGCATGCGCGACGGCCAGTGGCGCGACCTCTACCGCATGAGCGAGGCCGAGCGCCGCTTCCTGATGCGCACCGACTGGGG
>MEEF01000083.1 GCA_001724355.1 Mesorhizobium sp. SCN 65-20
GGACCGGGCCGGGAACCGCGAAAATCTTCAACGCCATCTATGAACTGCTTGAACTTGAAGCGCATTTTATTGCATGCCGCGGAGGCGGCGTACCTGAACTCATTTCGCCGAATTCGCATGACGACGTTCTTTTCGACTTCTCCATATCGGCGATTGTAGAAAGACTGCGGTTCTGCCTCGAGAATGGCTCGATAGCCCCCGCGCCGGCAATGAGCCGATCCGATGTTGAAGCAGCATGGGTCGCGGCGCATGAGGGACTTGTGCCTGTTTCCGCCGCTGCTCCATCTGAGGAAAACGAGCCTGTAGTCGCCGTGATCGCATATGACGGCGATCCAGAACTGCTGGCAGTCAGCATGAACGCGGTACGCAGTTGCGGTCCTAGGGTTTCTCGCGTCCTGGTGGTTCAAAGCGATCGGCGCGGCCTGCTTCCTGTTGATTTTGATGGGGAAAGTCTCGCCTTCGACGAAATTGGTCACGCCGGCGTACTGCGTGAACTTGCGAATATCGGCTCGCATGTCCTGGTGTTGCGCGCAGGAACAGTAATAACCGCGCCTGATCTTGAAGTTGTCGCAAGGGCGGCAAGGCGGGCCGACGCTGTTGTGCCTTTTGCGAGAGTGATGGAAACGGTTGGTGCTCCCACTATCGCGCTCGCGCTGACGGGTACCGTGGCTTGGGCAATCCAACACGGAACTGCACGTTATGGCGGGATCATATCAGCAAGCGCAATTCGCCGGCTCTCTACGGTGAGCGTTCCGGGAAGCGACATTCTGCTTTGGTTTGACGCCGCGCTGGCCGAAGGTCTGGAGGTACTGCCGCTGGCCGACCCACTGCTCGATGGCTGCGCCGTCAGGTCGAATAGCCACCATGCATCAGACGAGCGGGCACGGCTGAACTTTTGGATGACCCGGTCTCCTGCACCGCTTCGCCTGCTGCTGGAAAGAGCGTACGGATTCATGCAGCGGCCACCCACGCCCGCAACGAACTCCGAAACGCTTGGAAAGCCATCAAAGAAATCGGGAACCCCAATGGCAAGCAAGCGTCTGTTGCGCTCGACTGCATGGGAGTTGGGTGGTCCAGTTCGGTTGGTTTCCCGCTTGCTGCGGCGGCGGTAGTGGCAATTGTTCAACCCAAGGGGACAGCATGACCCAGACACTCGAGCAAATACGTTCTACTCTCGCTGCCATGGGAAATCATTCCCACACCACGGAAAAATTCCAGAACGACCTGATGAAAGCTGCTCGTTCTTATGCAGGCGAGGGAAACATTCTGGTTGAGGTGGGGTGTTTTCGTGGCGGACTCACGGCTCAATTTGCGGCAATTGGCAAGGAACTCAATCAGCACCTTCATGTGATCGATATAGACCCCGGGTACATGGAAGTTGCGCGACAATCAGTTGAAGCAACGACTGGAACCGAAAATGTGACGTTCCATCTGTGTGACCTGGCAACGTTTGCGCAAAAGGCTGGAAAGGGCGCCAATATTTCGTTGGCGCTGATTGACGGTGACCATTTTTACAATGGTGTCGTGGCAGATATACGGGCTCTGCTCAGCATGAAGCCAAAGCCGTATGGGGTTGCATTCCACGACTATTCGCTTCGCTACGCCACGCCAGAAGGAAAAGACATTCGGGTTGATCGGGCTATCCGCGATACGTTGGGCCACGATTTTCCGCACGTCCAGATTGGCGAGATCTCACGGCCGGGTGGGCCGCTGCGCACTGAGCCAGGCCAGGACGGGCATTTTCACGAGGTGGGTGCATCCGAGGGAGTGCTTGTCGAATTGCGGAACCTCGCAACTAACGCTTGAGACTTGCCTCCGCCGTCACCGGAGAACTACCGTCGGGTCGGACATGGAGGAACCAGCATGAACTGCAAAACCAATAGCGGGAGAAACGGCTCGTGAGCCCCGCCCGCATCGTGCTGCTCGGCACCAAGGGCGGGCCGGCGATCAGGCCAGACTGTCCGTGGCCGACCTCGACGCTGCTGGAACTCGGCGATCGCCGCATCGTCGTTGATTGCGGGCTGGGTGTTACACGCGGGCTGACGGATGCGGGGCTCAGCCTGAAGGGGCTCGATATCGTCTTCGTCACCCATCTGCATTCCGACCACGTGCTGGAGCTTGGCCCCCTGATCCACACCGCCTGGACCGCCGGGCTGTCGACGCCGGTACGGGTGTATGGTCCCGCCGGCTTGAATCGATACTGGCAGGGATTCGTCCAGTCGCTTGAATTCGATATCGAAACCCGGATCGAGGACGAGGGTAGGCCTGATCTGCGTGAGATGGTCGAGGTCGTAGAATTCGGCGAGGGCGAAGTCATGGTCGACGGCGGGCTGCGCGTCACGGCCCTGCGCGTCGACCATCCGCCGGTGACCGAGTGTTTCGCGCTCAGATTTGAAAATGCGGGCACGAGCGTCGTATTTTCCGCGGATACCGCCTTCTTTCCGCCGCTTGCGGAATTTTCTCGTGGCGCGGACGTTCTTGTTCATGAGGCCATGCTGGAAGAGGGCGTCGAGCGCCTGGTGCAGCGCACGGGCAACGGCTCTCGTCTCAGGCAGCATCTGATGGCGAGCCACAGCCTGGCCGAAGAGGCAGGCGCCATCGCCACGCAGGCCGGGGTCGGTCGTCTGGTGATCAACCATCTGATCCCCGCGGACGATGACGCGGTCACCGAGGCCGACTGGACGGATGCTGTCAGGAAAACATGGGCTGGTCCCTTGACGATCGGCCGAGACGGGCATGTTCTTGTCATCAGGGGTGACCACACGGGGAATCAGGAGAACCGACATGAAACTGGCGGCACTGAAGAACGGGTCACGTGATGGAAAGCTGGTTATCGTCTCGCGTGACCTGACACGCTACACCGACGCCTCATTCCTGGCGCCCAGCCTGCAGGCTGCGCTGGACGACTGGCACCGCATATCGCCCTACCTGACCGCGCTTGCCGAGTCTCTCGAACTTGGCTCGGTACCTTCGTCGCGATTCCACGAACACGACGCGCTGTCGCCGCTGTCACGGGTTCCGCAACGGATCGGGGGCGGGGACTCCTTCGTCGGGCCCCGCGATCCCATTGAACTCACGGGCACGGTACGGGACGCGAACGCCGAGGCCTCGGTCTGCGCAATTGTGACCGACGTCGCCTTGGCAACGGGCGCGGCGGCGGCCAAAGAGGCTGTGGCCCTGCTGGTGCTGGCGGCGGATATCGTCCTCGACGGCGGCCAGACGGGTACCTCGGCGCTTTCACCGGTCGCCGTGACGCCGGACGAACTCGGCGACGCCTGGGACGGCGCCGTCCACCTGTCGCTGCGAGCCGGCCCTAAGGGCGTCGCTACCGGTGCGTGGACCGGCTTTCCGAAGCTGGTCGCCAACGCGAGCACGGGACGCCCGCTCTCGGCCGGAGCGGTCGTGCGTGGAGGTTTCGAGAACGTCCCGATCTCGCTCGGCGACACGCTGCGTGTCGAAATGAAGGACAAGTCCGGCCACTCGATCTTCGGCGCCATCGAACAAATGGTCGGGCGCTACGAGCCGCCGCTTCCCTGACGCGCCTCGCGGGTCTCGGCATGGACATGGTAAGCCACTTCCGTCGCATGGCGCGGAACAACCTGTGGTCCAACGACCGGGTCTACCGTGCCGTCGCAGCCCTGCAGCCGGGCGAGTTCGAGGCTGGCCGCACCAGCTTCTTCCCCTCGCTCAAGGCGACGCTCAACCATATCCTCGAGGTCGACCTCTACTATCTCGACATGGTCGAGGAGGGCGGTTTGGGGCGGCGCGTGCTGGATCGCTTCACGGAATTCGACAGCGTCTCGGAACTGGCTGTGGCGCAATTGGAATGCAACCGCAGGCTAGTCGCCTTTTGCGATGGGCTCTCTGAAGCCGATATCAATCGTCGGGTGCCGACCGACCGCGGTGAGGCCTGCGTGGTCGCCGAACGCATCGGCGACATTCTCTCGCATCTATTCATCCACCAGATCCATCATCGCGGCCAGGTGCACGCGATGCTGTCCGGCACGTCGGTCGCACCGCCGCAGCTCGACGAGTTTTTCCTGGATTACGACCTGCAGTTTCGCCGGGACGAGGTGGAGCGCCTGAAACTTTAGGCGAGAGCTACATCGTAGCGCGCAAACATCGGATCTGCTGTCAGGATTGCCAGCTTCTCGACCTGGGCCTGGGCGATCAGTAGCCGGTCGAACGGGTCGCGATGGTGGTTGGCAAGATGCTCGACCCGTGAAGCGTGGTGTTCATTGATCGCCAAGATGGGGATCGCTCGTTCGTTGAGCAATTGCACCATGTCGCCATCCGCGACCAGCTTTCCGCTGGAGCGCTTGATGGCGATTTCCCAAATGGAAACAACGCTGATCGCTATACCTTCACCACCGGCGATGATTGTACGGTGGTTGGACGAAAGCCTCTCGTCGTCTCTTATGGCCCAAAGGAAAACATGGGTGTCGAGAAGGAACCTGGGGCTGTTCACTTGACGTATTCGTCCCATTCGGGACCGAGTTCGTCGAAGTCATCGGCGATCCAGATTTTGCCCTTCATGGCGCCAATGATGCTCTGGCGCGACAAGTTTGTCTCCGGAGGCGGGGCAATCTTGGCCACAGCCTTCCCGTCGCGTGTGACGACGATTTCTTCGCCGGCTTCCACGCGCTCGATGAGTTCCGAGAACTTGGCCTTGGCTTCTGCGACCGAGATATTCATCGCGCGATCCTTGTGACCGTAATCTAGGTCACAATCGCATAGTGCGCAAACGGCCGCAGGGCGCCGCGGCTCAGCCCTTGCTCTGCTGGATCGCCATGTAGAGGTTGGTGCAGCGGGTGCCCGAGCGGCAGTATGCGAAGACCGGGCCTTCCATCTCTTCCAGCGCCCCCGCCATGTCAGTGACGTTGTCGATGGTCATCTGGCCGCTGATGACGGGTATGTGGCGGAAGGCGAGCCCTGCAGCATCTGCCGCGGCCTTGACACTTGCGGCGCTGGGCTGGCCCGGCTGCTCGTCGTCGGGGCGGTTGCAGATGACGCTCTTGAAGCCGGCGGCCTTGATGGCGGCCACTTCTTCGGGGGTGATCTGGCCGGAAACCGAATAGTCGTCGGTGATCTGGCGATATTCCATGTCGTCCTCGCAAATGTTGGCCGTGTTCGCGGCTGTTCGGCGCAGTCTTGCCACTGTCGCGCCGCCGGGGCAACCGGCGAATGGCCGCCCCGCAAAGACGTGAAGACCCGCCGTCAACTTCCCAGGATCGCACCCTTGATGGCCGCAATGTTGTTCTTCATCATCTCGATATAGGTCGGCGCGGGGCCATCGGCCTTGGACAACGCGTCGGAATAGAGCGTGCCTCCCACCTTCACGCCGGTTTCGGCGGAAATCTGTTCGATCAAGCGCGGATTGGTGATGTTCTCGACGAAGATCGCGGAGGCCTTGTCGTCGCGCACCTGCCTGATCAGTGCCGCGACATCGGCAGCCGATGCCTCCGCTTCGGTCGATAGTCCCTCGGGGGCGAGGAAGGTGATGCCGTAGGCATTCTCGAAATAGTCGAAGGCGTCGTGCGAGGTGATGATGGTGCGCTCGTTCTCCGGAATGGCTGCCACCGCTGCCTTCACGTCGGCATCGGCCGCGTCAAGCTTGGCCGTGTAGGCTTCGGCGTTGGCCTTGTAGGTGTCGCAGCCTTCGGCATCAGCCGCGCAGAAAGCCTCGGCAATGTTCGTCACATAGACCTTGGCATTGCTGATGGACTGGAAGGCGTGCGGGTCGAACTCGCCATGGTCATGCTGGTGGTCCTCGGCTTCGTCATGCTCCTCTTCCTGCATCTTCAGCGGCTCGATGCCCTTGGTCAGTTCGACTACAGAAGCCTTGGTTGCGCTCGCCTCGACCAGGCGCTGCAGGAATCCTTCGAAGCGAAGACCGTTGACCAGGACGACATCGGCCTTGGACATGGTCACCGCGTCGGCCGGAGAGGGTTCGTAGACATGGGCGTCGCCATCGGGACCTACGAGCGTCGTGAGCTCGATCCGGTCGCCGCCGACATTCTGGGCGAAATCGCCGATGATCGAAAAGCTCGCCACCACCTTGAGCGGTTCGGCGGAGGCCGAAGTCGACCAGATCGATGTTAATGTTATAACGCTCAAAGCGGAGGCGAAACCAATCTTCCGAAGCATGAAGTTCTCCTGTCTTGGGGACCAGAAAGTCGACGGGTTCAGGCGGTGCGGTGGCGGTGGCGGCGCAACTTGGTGTTGAAGACGCCGCGCGTGCCGAACAGGATCGAAGCCAAGTAGATCGTGCCGGCCGACAGGATGATCGCGGGCCCCGAGGGCAGGGAGGCGTGGTAGGAGATCAGCAGGCCAGCGATGCACGAGACGGCGCCGAAGCCGAATGCAAGCGCGATCATGGGCTCCACGCGCGCCGTCCAGAAACGCGCTGCAGCGGCCGGCAGCATCATCAGCCCGACTGACAGGAGCGTGCCCAGTGCCTGGAACCCGCCGACGAGATTGAGCACCACGAGGCCGAGGAAGACGAAATGCACTGGCGTGCCGAACCGGCTCACCGAGCGCAGGAACAGCGGGTCGAGGCACTCGGCCACCAGCGCGCGCCAGAAGATTGCGAGTGTCAGCAGAGTGGTGCCGGAGATCAGCGCGATCAAGGTCAGCGCGTTGTCGTTGAGCGCAAGCACCGTGCCGAACAGCACGTGCATCAGGTCGACGCTCGAGCCGCGCAGCGAGACGATGAGCACGCCGAGCGCAAGCGAGATGAGATAGAAGGCGGCCATCGAGGCGTCTTCGCGCTGGACGGTGAAGCGCGACACCGCACCCGCGCCCAGTGCCACGATGACGCCGGCGATCAGGCCGCCGATGGTCATCGGCACGATCTGCAGGCCGTAGAGCAGGAAGCCAGCGGCGGCACCAGGCAGGATGGCATGGGCCATCGCATCGCCGGTCAGGCTCATGCGCCGCAACATCAGGAACACGCCGACAGGGCAGGAGCCGAGCGCAAGCAGCAGCGACCCGGCAAGGGCCCGCTGCATGAAGCCGAATTCGACGAAGGGGGCGATCAGGAGGTCATACATGGCGAGGCTCAGGCTGCGCGGGGGCCGGATTCATGGTCGGGGCGATCGTGGATCTCGCCATGTTCGTGAGGATGGTGGCCATCATGAGCGTGGGCATGCGCATGTTCGTGGCCCGGCGCATGGGCGTGACCGTGGACCGGTTCGCACCAGGGCGCATCGTCATGCCAGGCCTCGTCGAAGTGGCGCGCCCTGAGCAGGTTCTCGGGGCGAAGCGTCTGGATCGTTTCGCCCCATGCCACGGGGCGGCGGGCCAGCAACAGGGTGCTGGGGAAATGCGCGCGCACCAGTTCGAGGTCATGTGCGACCACCATCACCGTGCGGTTCTCGCCATGCCAGCGCTTGATGAGGGCAATCAGGTCGCCGATCGTCTTGGCGTCCACCGCGTTGAACGGTTCGTCGAGCAGGATCAGGTCGGCATCCTGCACCAGAACCCGGGCGAAGAGAGCCCGCTGCAACTGCCCGCCCGACAGCGTGTCGATGGGACGGCCTTCGAAACCCTCCAGCCCGACGGCCATCAGCGCTTCCCGGACCGTTTCGCGATCTTCACGCGTGTAGCGGCCGAGCAGGCCGCGCTTCGGCCAAAGGCCGAGCGAGACGAGGTCCACGACCCGTGCGGGAAAGCTGCGGTCGAGCTCCGACTGCTGCGGCAGATAGGCGACCCGTTTGCCCGGAGCCACCGTGCAGGTTCCAGCCATGGGCTTCAGCACGCCGACTATTCCCTTCATCAGCGTGGACTTGCCCGAGCCGTTGGCGCCGACCACGGCTGTCAGCGAGCCCGCTCCGACGGAACCATTGAGATGATGGACCGCCGGATGGCTGTTGTAGCCAAGCGTCAGGTCCTTGAATGTCAGGCAGGCTTCGGTCATCGGCTCGTCGTGCCCAGCGGCTGTAAGTGCACTTTGGATATGTGATGTTATTACATTAGTCAACGAGTCGGCTGCGGCTGTTGGCCTGATTAAGCGAATTCCTGCTTTGCGGCCTTGCGCCGAAGGGGCGGCAAAATCTAAGAAGGCGCCACCTTTAACGGAAGGAGACCACCATGAGCGTTCGTCGTATCGATGTCGGCCCTCGCATGAGCCAGATCGTCATCCACAACAACACCGTTTACCTGGCTGGCCAGGTCGGCGCCCCGGGTGAGAGCGTCGCCGCGCAGACCAAGGCGATCCTCGCCGAGATCGACGCGCTGCTGGCCAAGGCCGGCACCGACAAGACCAAAATCCTCCAGGCGATCATCTGGCTCGACGACATGTCGACCTTCGCCGAGATGAACTCGGTGTGGGATGGCTGGGTGCCGCAGGGCAATACGCCTGCTCGCGCCACCGGCGAAGCCAAGCTGGCCGGCCCGGAATACAAGGTCGAGATCATCGTCACGGCCGCTATCTGACGATAGTCTTCGGTTTCAGCCGAACGATGCGCCGCGCGTCCACTGGATGCGCGGCGTTTCTGTTTCAGGGGTCAGCTGTCTGACGGGGTAAAACGGGCCACGACCGCGTGCGCATTCGCCGGATAGGTGAAGCGAACATGCGTCACCGGGCGCTCGGCGCTCCAGGTGCGGCGCTCGACGACCAGGCAGGGCGATCCGTTTGCGACGTTGAGTTCCGCTGCGGTCTCCGTGTCCGCGGCGGTCGCACGGATGACGTGCTCGGCCGAACTCCAGGGCACGCGGCCGATCAGCCAGGGTCCGGGCGCCGCTTCCGAGAACTGCTCGTCCGCCGCTTCCGGCACGGCGGTGAGGCTGATCAGCCGGTCCTCGACGCAGAAGGGGCGCGACCCGGCGAAGTGCAGGCACTGCAGCGCCAGGACCTGGCCCTGCACGTCGAGGCCCAGCCGCTCGCGGTCGGTGGTGTTGGCGCGCCGCCTGGTCTGGGCGATCAGTTCGTAGCGATAGGGCAGGCCGAGCGCCTCGACCTCGATGCGGATGTCGTGGATCTCGAGCACGGCTGCCTGCGATTGCGGCCGGCGCACGAAGCTGCCGGAGCGGCGGCGCCTCTCGATCAGCCCGGACTTGGCCAGTTGCGACAGCGCCTTGTTCACCGTCATGCGCGAACAGCCATATTGCTCGGTCAGTTCATGCTCGAAGGGAATGCGATAACCCGGCTCCCATTCGCCCGAGACGATGCGGTCCCTGATGTCGGTGAGGATGCGCTGGTAGAGCGACGGCGAGGAATCCGTACCCGCCGCGTCGTCCAGAATTCTTGCATCCCCAGTCGAATCAGCCACGGACCCCCCCCCTTTAAGCTGCCGTCAGCTCAATCATCACGGCGCGGAACCTCGCCGCAATAGCCTCGCGGCGGAAATGTGCGCCGTTGGCGACAAGCTTGCGGCCGCGGACCCAGACGCAGTCGGTCTTGCCGGCGCCGGCGAAGATCGAGGCGTCGAGGATCGCATCGCCGCTCTTGCCGGCAAGGGTCGGGTGGTTTGCGTCGAGCGACACCATGTCGGCGGGCGCGCCCACGGCGGTGCCCGCCGGACTTGCCCCGAGCGCCTGCGCTCCGCCTGCGAGTGCGGCATCGAACAGGGCGCGCCCGGTCGACTGGCCGGCCGGGGCGAGTACATTGCGGGCGCGGTGGGCCAGGCGCTGGGAATATTCCAGCATGCGCAGCTCGCCGCCGACGCTGATCTCGACATTGGAATCCGAGCCGACACCGAAGCTGCCGCCATGTTCGGCAAATAGGGGTGCCGAAAAGACACCGTCGCCGAGATTGGCCTCGGTGATCGGGCAAAGGCCGGCCACTGCCTTGGTGCGGGCCATGGCGATGGTTTCCGCTTCGGTCATATGGGTGGCGTGGATCAGGCACCAGCGTTGGTCGACATCCTGGTGGCCGAGAAGCCATTCCACCGGGCGGGCGCCGGACCAGGAGACGCAGTCCTCGACCTCCTTGACCTGCTCGGCGATGTGGATGTGGATCGGCCCTTTGGTCATGGCCGTCACGGTAGCGAGCTCCTGGGGCGTCGCGGCGCGCAGGCTGTGCGGGGCGACCCCGAGCACGGCGCCGTCGATGCCTTCGAGTGCTTCGCCGGCCTTCTCAAGAAGCTGCGCGAAGCGATTCGGATCGTTGATGAATCGCCGCTGGCCAGGATTGGCCGGTGCGCCGCCAAAGCTCGAATGCGCGTAGAAGACGGGCAGCAAAGTCAGGCCGATGCCTGTCTCGACCGAGGCCGCGGCGATGCGTACGGCCATCTCGGCGATGTTGCCGTAGGGGCTGCCGTCTCGGTCGTGGTGCAAATAGTGGAACTCGCCGACGCGGCTGAAGCCTGCCTCGAGCATCTCGACATAGAGCTGTGCTGCCACAGCCTCCACCTGATCGGGCGTCATCGACAGCGCGAACTTGTACATCACCTCGCGCCAGGACCAGAAGCTGTCGGCCGACGGCCCGCGCATCTCGGCGAGCCCCGCCATGCCGCGCTGGAAGGCGTGGCTGTGCAGGTTGGGCATGCCGGGGACGAGGATCGCATGGCGCTCGTCGCCAGCCTGCATCTTCGTTGCGTTCTCGATTGCCCCAACGCGTCCGTCGGTAATCGTCAGCCTTACGTTTTCCTGCCAGCCATCCGGCAGCAGCGCCTGGTCTGCAAAGATCGTCGCCACCGTTTTCTCCTCACCTTATTGCAGCACCGCACGATACCGCTTGCATCACGTTCAAATATGTATATACATAATTTTCAACGGAGGAAACGAAAAAGATCATGGCTGGAGAGCAATCGGCAACGAAGATCTGGCGCAATGCGCGGCTTGCGACCCTCGTCGAGGGTGCCGCGGATCTGGGCAGGGTGGAGAAGGGTGCGATCGCCGTCCGCGATGGTCGCATTGCCTTTGGCGGCCCGGAAGCCGACATGCCTGCCGGGCTGAAGGCAGGCGCCGAGATCGTCGACTGCGATGGGCGCTGGATCACGCCGGGCCTGATCGACTGCCACACCCACCTCGTCCATGCCGGCAACCGTGCCAACGAATTCGAGATGCGTCTCGTCGGTGCGACCTATGAAGAAGTGGCGCGGGCAGGGGGCGGTATCGTCTCCTCGGTCAAGGCGCTGCGCGGTGCCTCCGAAGCCGATCTGGTCGCTCAGACCTTGCCGCGTCTCGACGCACTGATCGCCGAGGGCGTGACGACGGTCGAGGTCAAGTCGGGCTACGGGCTCGACATCGACAACGAAACCAAGTCGCTGCGGGCGGCACGGCAACTAGCCGGGAAGCGTCCGGTCACCGTCCGCACTACTTTCCTCGGCGCCCACGCGCTGCCGGCCGAAGCCGATGGCGACAAGGACGCCTACATCGATCTCGTCGCCGGGCCGATGCTGGATGCGATCGCCTCCCAGGGCCTCGCGGATGCGGTTGACGGTTTCTGCGAAGGCATCGCCTTCTCGCCTAAGCAGATGACCCGCGTCTTCGATGCCGCCAGGGCCAAAGGCCTGCCGGTCAAGCTCCACGCCGACCAACTGTCCAATCTCGGCGGTGCGGCGCTCGCCGCAAGCTACGGCGCGCTGTCGGCCGACCATCTGGAATACACCGACGAAGCGGGCGCTGCTGCCATGGCCAAGTCGGGAACGGTCGCTGTCATCCTGCCCGGCGCCTTCTATTTCATCCGGGAGACCAAGAAGCCGCCGGTGGAGCTCTTCCGGAGCCACGGGGTGAAGATGGCGGTAGCCACCGACAACAATCCCGGCACCTCGCCGCTGACGTCGCTGCTTCTGACCATGAACATGGCGGCCACACTCTTCGCCATGACTGTCGAGGAATGCATCGCCGGCACCACCCGCGAGGCGGCCCGCGCTCTCGGACTGCTCGCCGAGACCGGCACGCTCGAAGCTGGAAAATGGGCCGATCTCGCCATTTGGGACATCGAAAGCCCGGCCGAACTTGTCTATCGCATGGGGTTCAACCCGCTCCATGCCCGTATCTGGAGAGGAAAATGACCACGCTCGTTCTGAAGCCCGGCAATGCAACGCTGGCCGAATGGCGCGCCATCTATCGTGGTGCGGTGCCCGAACTCGACCCGGCTTGCCGCCCGAAGATTCGGGCCAGCGCCGAAACGGTGGCCAGGATCGTCGCAAAGGGCGAACCGGTCTACGGCATCAACACCGGCTTCGGTAAGCTCGCCAGCGTCCGCATCCCGGCCGCCGACCTCGAAACGCTCCAGCGCAACATCGTGCTCAGCCATGCCGCAGGCGTCGGCGAGGCGATGCCGGTCGCCGTCACCCGCCTGATGATGGCGCTCAAGCTCGCGAGCCTGGCGCAGGGAGCTTCCGGTGTCCGCGAACAGACCATCGACCTGCTCCAGGCGATGCTCGCCCGCGACGTCATCCCGGTCGTGCCGGCGCAAGGCTCGGTCGGCGCCTCGGGCGACCTAGCGCCGCTGTCTCATATGACCGCGACGATGATCGGCGTCGGCGAGTGCCACACGCCGCACGGCATCGTGCCGGCCAAGGTCGCCTTCGTCACTCACGGACTACAGCCGATCACGCTGGGCGCCAAGGAGGGGTTGGCACTGCTCAACGGCACGCAGTTCTCGACCGCCTATGCACTGGCCGGTCTGTTCGAGGCCGAAAACCTCTATCAGTCGGCGCTGGTCACCGGCGCGCTGTCGACCGACGCCGCCAAGGGTTCTGACGCACCGTTCGATCCGCGCATCCACCTCCTGCGCAAGCATCGCGGCCAGATCGAAACGGCCGACACGCTGCGCAACCTGATGGAAGGCAGTGCCATCCGCGAAAGCCACCGCGTCGGCGATGAGCGCGTGCAGGACCCGTATTGCCTGCGCTGCCAGCCGCAGGTGATGGGAGCTGCCCTCGACGTACTGCGCAAGGCTGCCGACACACTCGCCACCGAAGCCAACGGCGTCACCGACAACCCGTTGATCTTCGCCGAGGATGGCACCGCACTTTCCGGGGGTAACTTCCACGCCGAGCCGGTCGCCTTCGCCGCCGACATGATCGCGCTGGCCGTCTGCGAGATCGGCTCGCTGTCGGAGCGCCGCATCGCCATGCTGGTCGACCCTGCACTTTCGGGCATGCCGGCATTCCTGACGCCCAAGCCGGGCCTCAACTCGGGCTTCATGATCCCGCAGGTCACGGCGGCGGCTCTGGTCTCCGAGAACAAGCAGAAGGCCTACCCGGCATCGGTCGATTCCATCCCGACCTCGGCCAACCAGGAAGACCACGTCTCCATGGCTGCCCACGGCGCCCGCCGGCTGCTCGGCATGATCGAAAACGCCAATGGCGTGCTCGGCATCGAGCTGCTTGCTGCCGCCCAAGGCTGCGATTTCCATGCGCCGCTCGCTTCCAGCGAAGCGCTCGAGGCCGTGCGCAAGCTGGTCCGCGCCCAGGTGCCGCATCTCGACGATGACCGCCACTTCCATCCTGACATGGAAAAGGCGATCGCCATGGTTCGCGGCGGAAAGCTGGTGCTGGCTGTCGCCGGCGTCGAGCTGCCTCAGATTTCGGGAGCGCAGGCGTGACCAGCTGGCTGACCGTCAGGCGCGGTGACGCGCCGTTGCTGGTGAGCCTGCCGCACACCGGCACCGAGCTTGCCGGGCTGGACGACCGCTTCGTCTCGCCCTGGCTGGCGCGGCGCGACACCGACTGGTGGATCGAGCAGCTCTATGACTTCGCCGCAGATCTGGGCGCGACTGTCGTCCGCACGTCGGTCTCGCGGTCGATCATAGACGTCAATCGCGATCCGTCGGGCGCATCGCTCTATCCGGGGCAGGCAACCACGGAACTGTGCCCGACCACGACGTTCGACGGCGAGGCGCTATACAAGGAAGGGCAGGAGCCGGACGAAGCCGAGATCGCAAGGCGTCGCGCGACCTACTACGATCCGTATCACGCAGCGCTTGAGGCCGAGATCGCGCGCCTCAGGGCATTGTATCCAGAGGTCGTGCTCTACGACTGCCATTCGATCCGCTCGGCCATCCCCCGCCTGTTCGACGGCAAGCTGCCGCTGTTCAACCTCGGCACCAACTCCGGCAAGAGCGCTGATCCTGCGTTGCAGGAAAAGGTTGCGGCGATCATGGCTGCGAGCGGCCGCCCATGGGTTGTCAACGGCCGCTTCAAGGGCGGCTGGATCACGCGCCATCACGGTAAACCCGAGGCCGGTGTCCATGCCTTGCAGATGGAGCTTTCCTGCCGCGGCTACATGCTCGAGCCGGACGGCAAGGTCGAGCCGTCCAACTGGCCGACCCGCTACGACCCCGCATTCGCCGCGCCGATGCGCGCGACGCTCACCAATATCCTCGAAACCGCGCTCGCCTGGGCGGGCAGCCGAAACGCCTAGGGAGGTTCTCGCATGACCCAACATACCCGTATCGACAATGCCCGTGTCATCCGCGCCGCCACCGGAACGGAACTCACCGCCAAGAGCTGGCTCACCGAAGCGCCGCTGCGCATGCTGATGAACAACCTTGACCCGATGGTCGCGGAAAAGCCGGGCGAGCTCGTCGTCTACGGCGGCATCGGCCGCGCCGCCCGCGACTGGGAGAGCTTCGACCGCATCGTCGCGGCCCTGCGCAAGCTCGAAGGCGACGAAACTCTGCTCATACAGTCGGGCAAGCCGGTCGGCGTGTTCCGCACCCACAAGGATGCGCCGCGCGTGCTGCTCGCCAATTCCAACCTGGTGCCGCACTGGGCCAACTGGGACCACTTCAACGCCCTCGATAGGAAGGGCCTGATGATGTACGGCCAGATGACGGCCGGCTCGTGGATCTACATCGGCAGCCAGGGCATCGTTCAGGGCACCTACGAGACCTTCGTCGAGATGGGCCGCCAGCACTTCGGCGGCGATCTCGCCGGCCGCTGGATCCTGACCGCCGGCCTCGGCGGCATGGGCGGCGCCCAGCCGCTGGCCGCGACCATGGCCGGTGCCGCCTGCCTTGCCATCGAATGCCA
Source organism: Mesorhizobium sp. SCN 65-20 (assembly GCA_001724355.1). GTDB lineage: Bacteria > Pseudomonadota > Alphaproteobacteria > Rhizobiales > Rhizobiaceae > Aminobacter. Next base: position 14,931 of record MEEF01000083.1, read on the forward strand.
GGCGAGCCGCATCGAGATGCGCCTCAAGACCGGCTATGTCGACATCCAGGCCAAGGACCTCGACGACGCACTCGCCATCATCGACAAGGCCTGCAAGGAAAAGAAGGCGATTTCGGTCGCTCTCCTCGGCAATGCGGCCGAAATCCTGCCTGAACTCGTCAAGCGCGGCGTCAAGCCTGATGCCGTGACCGACCAGACCTCGGCGCACGATCCGGTCAACGGCTACCTGCCGATCGGCTGGACCGTCGCCGAATGGGAAGACAAGCGCCAGCGCGACCCCAAGGCCGTCGAAAAGGCGGCGCGCGCGTCGATGGCCGTGCACGTCAAGGCGATGCTCGACTTCCACAAGATGGGTATCCCCACCGTCGACTACGGCAACAACATCCGCCAGGTGGCGAAGGAAGAGGGCGTCGAGAACGCGTTCGACTTCCCGGGCTTCGTGCCGGCCTACATCCGCCCGCTGTTTTGCCGCGGCATCGGACCGTTCCGCTGGGCTGCCCTCTCGGGCGATCCGGAAGACATCTACAAGACCGACGCCAAGGTGAAGGAACTGCTGCCCGACAACAAGCACCTGCACAACTGGCTCGACATGGCCGCCAAGTGCATTCATTTCCAGGGCCTGCCGGCGCGCATCTGCTGGGTCGGCCTCGGCGATCGCCACCGCCTCGGCCTCGCCTTCAACGAGATGGTCGCCAGGGGC